>REBS01000105.1 GCA_007692605.1 Gemmatimonadales bacterium | reverse complement strand
TCGTCCAGGTCGCCCCCCAGGACGAGCCGACCCCCCTGTTCGACCTCGAGGAACTCCGGCTCCGGAGCGGACCGGCGCAACTCCCTCTCTTCTGAGGCGCCCCCCGGGACGCGATGCGTCGACCCGCTCCGGTGGTCCCTGCGATCAGAGACCGAAGAGGCGAAGGAAGTCGTTTCCGAGGGCGAGGGCCATGATCCCGATCAGGACCACGAATCCCACCTGACTCCAGCGCATCCTCTGCTCCACCGAGACCGGGCGACCCCGGATCGCCTCGATCCCGAGAAAGACCAGGTGCCCTCCGTCGAGTACCGGGATCGGCAGCAGATTCAGGATCGCGAGATTCACCGAAAAGAAGGCCATGAATCCCAGGAAGACAGGGATCCCCTGAGCTGCGGCCTGTCCCGAGGCCTCCCCGATCGTGACGATGCTCCCCAGGTTTCGCGGTGACATCTGTCCCGTGAAGAGGTCCCGCAGGAAGCCGAGGATCAGGCCGGTGACCCAGACGGTGTCCTCGTACCCGGACTGGATCGCCTCCATGGGACCGACGGGCACATAGGCCGTCCCGGACGGCACCGGGCTGGCTCCGATCTGGCCGATCGTGATCGTCTCTCCGGTGTCGATATCCTCCCCCCGTACCAGGTTCGGAGTCACGGTACGGACGACCTCACTCCCCCCGCGCTCGAGGGTGAGACGCGTCTCGGTCTCCGGACGATCCCGAATCATCGCAGTGAACTCGTCCCAGAGCCGGATCGGGGTATCGTCGACCGCAAGGACCCGATCCCCCTCCTGGATCCCCCCCCGGTCCGCCGGAGAACCGGGCAGTACTCCAGCGATCACGGGTGCGATGAAGTATCCGAGCGCCCGCACACTGCGATCGACCGCCTCGGGGTCTCCGGGCAGATCGATCATCACCGAACCCTCCGGATTTCGGTAGGCGACCTCCACCGAGGTACCCGGCTCCTGCGAGCGAAGCGCGTCGCGGACATCTCCCCAGTGCCGAAGGTCGCGGTCCCCGATCCGGGTCAGCTCGGCGCCGACCGGAATCTCCTCGAAGGCCTGCATTCCAGGCGCCATCATCTCCGAGCGAACCTGGCCGAGCTCGAGGGTGTCGGGCACCGGTGTGCCCCAGCCGAGGGCGATCAGGAAGTAGGCGAAGAAGGCGAACGCCATGTTCATGATGACGCCGGCCGAAATCACCCAGGCGCGAGCCCAGACCGGTTTCGAATCGTAGTCGGAGGGGGACGGGGTCCGGGGAGGTCGTGCCGTCCCATCATCGCCCTCCCCGGCCGAGGCCCCTCCCTCGATCTTCTCCATGACCTCGTCGTCCATCCCCCCCATCTTGACGTAGCCACCCAGGGGGATCGCGGCGAGAATGTACTCGGTTCCGCCCCGTTCGAATCCGGCCACGCGCGGGCCGAGGCCGATCGAGAAGCGCTCGACCCGGACTCCGACGGACTTGGCGGCCCAGAAATGGCCGAGCTCGTGGACGAAGATGAGCACGCCCAGAACGATGATGGTTGCGATGATGGTCATACGTCAGTCAGGCTCCAGCCCTCAGGAATCGTGGCGCGAAATCCAATCCCGGACGAACCGCCGCGCCTCACGGTCCGACTCCTGTACCCCACCGAGCGAGATCGGATCATCGGAGGTGCCCATGAGTCCTTCGATGGCGTCGCGCACCGCCTCGGCCATCGCGGGAAAGGGGATCCGCTCCTCGAGGAAGGCCGCGACCGCGATCTCGTTCGCGGCATTGAAGATCGCCGGAGCCAGTCCACCCCTCCGTCCCGCGTCGGTTCCGACTCCGAACATGGGAAAGGCGTCGTGATCGATCGCCTCGAAGGTCAGCGGAGAGGAGCGAACCGCGTCGAAGGTCCGGAGATTCGGGTCGTCGATCCGCTCGGGGAAGCTGAGGGCATAGAGAATCGGAAGCTCCATGGTGGGGAAGCCCATCTGGGCCATGACCGACCCGTCGACGAACTCGACCATGGAGTGAATGACCGACTGCGGGTGGACCACCACCTCGATGGACTCGTATGGGATCCTGTAGAGCACGTGGGCCTCGATGACCTCGAGCGCCTTGTTGGCCAAAGTGGCGGAGTCGATCGAGATCTTCGCGCCCATGCTCCAGGTGGGGTGCTTCAGGGCGTCGCCCGGACCGACGGAGTCGAGGCGTGTCGCGTCCCAGCCCCGGAACGGTCCTCCCGAGGCGGTCAGCAGGAGGCGGGACACGGTCCGTCGCTCCCCTCCATTCATGCACTGCAGGATCGCCGAATGCTCGGAATCGACCGGCACCAGTTCGCCACCGCCCTCATCCAGGGCGGCCATGACGAGGTCCCCGCCCGCAACGAGGGATTCCTTGTTCGCGAGGGCCACTCTCTTCCCGGTACGCAGCGCTTCGAGTGTGGGCTCCAGTCCGGCAAACCCGACGAGCGCATTGACCACCACGTCGATCTCGGGATCCCTGACCACATCGAGCAGGGCCTCGCGTCCCCCATTCCACCCCGAGGGCGCGGAACCCAGAGACCCAAAATGCTCGAGGTCGGCCACCACCACCGTCTGCGCCCCGTGGCGCTCGGCCTGCTCCCGGAGGAGGTCCACGGAACGGTTCGCCGTCAGCGCCCGAACCTGAAACCGCTCCGGATGGCGGCTCACGACTTCGAGGGTGCTCCGACCCACCGAACCGGTGGATCCGAGAATCGCGATGCGGGTCACCATGCGCCGATCCGGCATCGCATCAGATCCCCCACCCGATGAAGAATGGAATCATGAGGTAGGTCACAGGGACGGTGAAGAGCACGGCGTCGAATCGATCCATGACCCCTCCGTGCCCCGGGAGCAGGCTCCCCGAATCCTTGACCCCCGCCTCTCGCTTCAGCAGGGACTCGGCCAGGTCACCGAGCTGCGCCACCGTGCCGACGAGCAGGCCGAGCAGTGCGGCGGCGGACACCGAGAGCTGCAGCCCGCCCCCCATGGTCGGGAGGAGGACGGCCGTGAAGGCCGCGGCGCTCGCCATGGCGCCGATCACACCGGAGACTGCGCCCTCGACCGTCTTGGACGGGCTCACCGCGGGGATGAGCTTTCGATTTCCAAACCGTCGGCCACCGAAATAGGCGGAACTGTCGGCGACCCAGGTCACGAGAAGTGGGAACACGAGGAGGAAGGTCCCGTCCCACGAAGCCGAGCTCCACGAACTGGCGGGATGCTGGCGAAGGAAGATCATCAAGGCCATCGGTACCGCCACGTAGACCGTGGCCAGAAGCGTGAAGCCGACCGAAGGCATCGGTCCGCCCTGTGCACCTCGCAGAAAGATGGCGAGGATGAGCGAGCCGATGGTCGCCGCCAGGAGGAGTCCGAGCGCCATGCCCCCCCAGGGGGCATAGGCCCCGAACCAGCCCGCGCCCAGGATCAGGAGGGCCGTCACGGGCAGCGCGACGCCCGTGAACGGCCGCCAGCCTCCGGCGCGAGCGAAGCCCAGCACCTCGTGGCACGCCAGGAGCCCGAGGAGGAGGACCACTGCGGTCATGATCCAGCCCCCGGCCCAGACTACGGCGAAGCCGAAGGGGATCCCGACCCCGGCGACGAGCAGCCGGAGCCCCAGGTTACTTCCAGTCATCGGGAGTCAGGCCTTTCCGGGGATTCGGTTCGATGGGGCGTCAGGATGGCGAGACACGGCCAAAGCGGCGCTCCCGACGCTGGTATTCATGAACGGCAGCCTTGAGATCTTCGCGGGTGAAATCGGGCCAGAGAACCGGGGAGATGTGGATTTCGGTGTACGCAAGCTGCCAGAGCATGAAATTCGAGAGTCGGAACTCACCCGAGGTGCGGATCAGGAGGTCCGGATCCGGAAGCCCCCGCGTGTACAGCACTTCCTCCAACGCCGCCTGGTCGATCTCCCCCGGATCGATCCGTCCCTGCGCGGCCTTCCGGGCCAGGATCCGGGTCGCTCGAAGGATTTCGTCACGCCCCGAATAGGAGAGCATGAGATTGAGGTGAAGGCGTTCCCCGTCCGCGGTGACCTCCTCGATCTGCCGGACGGCCTCTCGCACCTCTTCGTCCACCCGATCCAGGTCTCCCAGGATTCGAACGCGGATGCCCTTCTTGCGGAGCTCGTCGCGCTCCTTCTCGGCGTAGAACTTGAGCAGGCCCATGACCGCCAGAACCTCTTCCTCGGGCCGCTCCCAGTTCTCGGTACTGAACGCGAAGAGGGTAAGAATCCCCACCCCGGCCTCGACACACCCCTCGAGGGCCTCCCGGACCGCGGTCATCCCCGCACGATGACCCTCCTGCCGCGGAAGCCCGCGGTCGCACGCCCAGCGGCCATTGCCATCCATGATGACGGCAATGTGACCGGGGGGAGGACCATTGGGTGACGGCATGGAGAATGGGGGCTCTGTCATGGGTTGGAAGATGTCCCCCGGATCCCGCCATGTCAAAGTGGCGAACCCTCGCTCCCCGGCTTCGGCCCGGGAGCCCGGGGGGGGCGGCTCAGACCGTCATGATTTCCTTTTCCTTGGCCTCCAGCGCCTCGTCGATCTTCTCGATATAGCGATCCGTGAGCTTCTGGATCTCATCGACCAGTCGACGTCCCTCGTCGTCGGACAGTTCCCCCTCCTTGATCCTCTCCTTGACCTCGTCATTCCCGTCGCGCCGCGCATGACGGATCGACACCCGGCCCTCCTCCGCCATCTTGGACAGGAGTTTCACGTACTCCCTGCGACGCTCCTCGTTGAGCGCCGGGATGGGAATCCGAATCACGGCGCCGTCGTTGGCGGGGTTCAGGCCCAGGTCGGCCTGAAGGACAGCCCGCTCGATGTCGGCAATGATCGATCGATCGAAGGGCTGGATCATGAGCAGCGACGGCTCCGGGGTGCTGATGGTCGCCACCTGATTGAGAGGCACCTTCGCCCCGTAGGCCTCGACACGGACTGTATCGAGGATCGCGGGGGTGGCCTTCCCCGTGCGCACGGTGCCGAACTCCCGACGCACCGCGTCGAGCGCTTCATCCATCCGGCTCTTCACCTGATCAATCGTCGACATGGGTGGGTGGACTCCAATCGGTAGGGGATTCGATGGTGAACCTGATCTTCAGGAAACGAGGGTCCCGACGGTCTCGCCCCGGATTGCGGCCGCGATCGCGCCCGTGCGACCAAGATCCAGCACGATGATCGGAAGACCGTTCTCTTTGCAGAGCGAAACGGCCGGAGCATCCATCACGCCCAGCTCCTGCGCGACGACCTCCTGAAAGGAGATGGACGGCAGGAAGGTCGCATCCGGATTCGTCTCCGGATCGGAGGTGTATACCCCCGCGACCTTCGTGGCCTTGATGATCACATCCGATTCCATTTCAATCGCCCGCAGTACCGCCGCGGTATCGGTTGAAAAGTAGGGATTTCCAGTCCCTCCCGCGAAAAGAACCACGCGGCCCTTCTCGAGGTGCCGGAGCGCCCGCCGCCGAATGTAGGGCTCGGCGAGCTCTTCCATCCGGATCGCGGTCATCACACGCGTCTCGACGCCCTTGCGCTCGAGCATGTCCTGCAGGGCCATCGCATTGATGATCGTCGCCAGCATCCCCATGTAGTCGGCGGATACCCGGTCCATGCCCTTCTGGGACGCGATCGCTCCCCGCACGATGTTTCCTCCGCCCACCACCAGCCCCAGCGCCACACCCATCTCGTGAACGGCCTTCACCTCTTCGGTAAGGCGATCCACGACGGGAGGGTCGATTCCGAAGCCACGGTCTCCAGCCAGCGCTTCACCGGAAAGCTTCAGCAGCACTCTCCGATACTTGATTGGGTCCCCGCTCGGATCGGGCATCAGCGTCGGTGGCTGGGGGTGGATGAACGATCTCCGGTGCCGGCGACAGCGACAGGGGGCACTCCGTCAGCCCTCTTCCCCGACCTCGAACCGCGCGAACCGCGCGACCTGGATCTTCTCTCCGGTCTTGGCCGCGACCTGAGTGATCAACTCCTCGATCGTCTGGTCGGGATTCTTCACGAAGGGCTGCTTCATCAGGGTCATCTCCTCGAAGTACTTCCGCAGCTTCCCTTCGACGATCTTTTCCTGGATGTTCTCGGGCTTCCCCTCATTGCGGACCTGGTCCAGGTAGACCTGCCGCTCCCTCTCGACCACATCCGAGGGGATGTCCGTCTCGGAGACCGCCAGGGGCCGGGCGGCCGCGACGTGCATCGCGAGGTCGCGGGCCAATCCCTGGAACTCGTCCGTGTTCGCCACGAAGTCGGTCTCACAGTTCAGCTCCACGAGCACCGCGATCCGGCCCCCATGGTGCACGTAGCTCCCGACCGTCCCCTCGTTGGCCGCACGTTCCGAACGTTTGGCCGCCTTGGCCTCGCCCCGGCTTCGGAGCAGGTCGATGGCCGCCTCGATGTCACCGCCGGTCTCCTCGAGGGCGCGCTTGCAGTCCAGCATTCCCGCTCCCGTGCGATCCCTGAGTGCCTTTACCTCTTTTGCGCTCACGCTCATTGTGCTTCGAGCCTCAATCGTTCAGATGGTCGTGATTCACGAAAAAGGGCGGAACCGGGAGCGGTCGGGACCCGCACTTCCGGTCCCGACCGCTCTTCGGCTGCCGCCCGTCACCCAGCCGGAGCCATGCGCGCCGTCCGAGTTGTAAGAAGGGCACATGGAAACCCGTCGGCCGCCTCAGGCCTTTTCGGCCGCTTCCTCGTCCTGCTTCTTCTCGTCGGTGGCGACCCCTTCATCGGGCGCCGTCTCGGCCTTGTCGGTCGCGGCGTCGGCGGTCTCGGCCTTCGCCTTCACCTTTTCGGTTGCTTCATCGGAAGCCGCGGCCGCTGGCGGAGCGTCGTCCTCGGAGGACTTGGGTTCGGCATCCTGCTCCTCGGCCTCTCCAGCGTCGGCGCCCTTCTTGATGCTGGCGATGATCTCGGGCCTCGGCTTCCGTCGACGACGGAGTCTCCGCTTGGCCACGTCGTCGCTCGCCGCCGACTTCTCGCCGGTCTCGGTCGAGTACGTCGTCGCCTCGGCCTCGACCTGACGCTTCCGGTCTTCCTCGGGAACCTCCCGGCGAGCCGAGAGAATCGCGTCGCCGATCGCTCCGGAGATCAGGCTCACGGAACGGATGGCGTCGTCGTTGCCGGGGATCGGATAGTCGATCCGGTCAGGATCCGCGTTGGTATCGGTGATCGCGATCACCGGAATCCCCAGTCGGTTCGCTTCCTTGACCGCGATGACCTCGCGCTTGGCATCGACCACGAACATGGCGCCGGGAAGGCGTCCCATGTCCTTCACACCCGAGAAGTATTTGCTCAACTTCGCCCGCTCGCGATCGATGAGGAGCTGCTCCTTCTTGGTGTAGAACTCGAAGGCATTCTCCTCCTGACCGCGCTCCAACTCCTTCAGGCGTCGAATCTGCTGACGAATCGTCTGATAGTTGGTGAGCATCCCACCGAGCCAGCGCTCCGTCACGTAAAAGGCGCCGCAACGGTCGGCCTCCTCCTCGATGATTCCCCTGAGCTGGGGCTTGGTGCAGACGAAGAGAACTCGCTCCCCCTTGAGAACCACCTTCTTCGCCACGGTCTCGGCCGCACGCAGACGGTCCAGCGTCTTGCGCAGATCGATGATGTGGATCCCGTTGCGCTCCGTGAAGATGTACTTGCGCATCTTCGGGTTCCAGCGACGGGTCTGGTGGCCGAAGTGAACTCCAGCCTCCAGGAGATGATTCAGGCCGACCTGCTCGAACTCTTGCTGCTCCTCCATATTCACTCGTTCCTCTCGCGAATCGCGATTAACGCTTGCTGAACTGGAAACGCTTCCGGGCTTTCGGACGTCCGGGCTTCTTCCTCTCGACCTTTCTGGAATCTCGGGTCAGAAGTCCGGACTTTCGGAGAACGGGGCGAAACTCTTCGTCTGTCTTCAGAATGGCTCGGGCGAGAGCCAGCCGGATTGCGTCCGCCTGGCCGGTCACGCCCCCGCCTCGCACCCGGGCGACGACATCGAACTGGCCGTCGAGCTCGGATACCTTCAGTGCCTCTTCCGCCCGCTTCCGATGAAGCAGGCGCGGGAAGAAGTCCTGGATGGTGCGGTCATTGATCGACCACTCGCCACTCCCCGGACGGAGAATGACTCGGGCGGTCGCGTTCTTGCGACGCCCGACGGCGTGGATCTGCTCTACGGTCTTCTGGGCCATGGTCTCGGTGACTCCGGTTGCGACGGGTTTCAGATCTCGAGGGGCTCAGGCTGCTGACCCTGGTGCGGATGCTCCGAACCGGGGTAGACCTTGAGCTTGCTGCGGATCTTCCGACCGAGGGCGTTCTTGGGAAGCATTCCCTTGACGGCCAACTCGATCACCCGCTCAGGGTGTGTCTGGATCATTCTCCTGAAGGGAATGTGCTGCTCTCCCCCCATGTAGCCGGAGTGCCGGAAGTAGGTCTTCTGATCGGCCTTGTTCCCGGTCAGCATGACCTGTGACGCATTGAGTACCACGACGTGGTCGCCGGTATCCAGATGCGGGGTGTAGATCGGCTTGTGCTTCCCTCGAAGCACACGGGCGACCTCGGTGGCGACGCGACCGAGCGGCTTTCCTGCCGCATCGACCACCCACCAGCGGGTCTCGATTTCATTGGCTTTCGGTGTATATGTCTTCATGATCTCACTGGGTGCACCGCAAGTAAACAGAGCTTTAAATGGTACCCCCGGAGCGGTCCCTTGTCAACGGCTGGATCGCATCCGGGAATCGAGTCGGCACGCGCGCCCGCTTCGGATCGAAGGCTTCCCTGCGAACCGTGGCGTTCCGCGTTGCGACTCAACCGGTGAAGCTTTCGAGAAAACGGTATCGGGAGGCGTGGCGGAGTCGCGTGAGACCTTTCTCCTTGATCTGTCGGACCCGCTCCCGGGTCACATCGAGGATCGACCCGATCTCCTCGAGCGTCATGGGGTCCTGGTCGTCGAGCCCGAAATAGAGGCGGAGCACCTTGGCCTCCCGTTCATCGAGGGACCCCAGCGCGTCCTCTACGACTTCCCGCAACGCCTGATCGAAGGCCTCATCTTCGGGATCCAGGGCAAGCTCGTCCGGAAGATAGTCGAGCAGGGGCTTTTCATCGCCGCGAAGCGTGGGGACATCGAGTGAGACCGAGGCCCTCGACACCTGAAGTCCGCTGCGAACCTCCTCGATCGGGATGTCCAGATCCGCGGCGATCTCACGGGGGGTCGGCTCTCGGCCGAGCTCCTGGAGAAGCGCCTTGGAGCTCCTCCCGATCCGATTCAGCGCACCGGCCCGATTCAGGGGGATGCGGACAATGCGGCTCTGCTCCGCGAGCGCCTGCAGAATGGCCTGTCGGATCCACCAGACCGCGTAGGAAATGAACTTTATGCCCCGGGTTTCGTCGAACTTGTGGGTGGCTCGAATCAGCCCGAGGTTTCCCTCGTTGATCAGGTCGGCCATCATCACCCCCTGACCCTGGTACCGCTTGGCGATCGAAACCACGAACCGAAGGTTGGACCGGACCAGCTGGTCCAGGGCCTCCTGGTCGCCCAGCCGAATCCTGCGGGCCAGTTCGGCCTCTTCCTCGCGGGTGATGAGCGGGTACCGGCTGATCTCCTCGAGGTATCGATCGAGCGCCCCCTCGGGCCGTGGCGCAGGACCCCGCGAAGTCATTGTACCCTGCCCCCGATCCGGCTCCATCGAACGTCGCGGGGGAGAGGCAGTCCCACGGAGCCGATCATCTCCGAGGAGTAGTAGACGATCCACGGACGTCCCTTGATCGATTCCCGTTCGACGAAGCCCCAGTAGCGGGAGTCCTCGGAGTTGTCCCGGTTGTCTCCGAGTACGAAATATCGCTCGGGCGGCACGACCAGGGGGCCCCAGTTGTCGCGAGAGGGCCGATACCGCCCGGGTCGCTCTCCTCCTTCGAGAAACGGCCTCTGCCATGCCATCCCCGGGTGCACCGCATCGCCACTGGTGTCGATGTGGCGGGCGTAGGGCTCCTCGAGTTCGATTCCGTTGCGAATGAGCCGCTTCCCCTTCATCTGCAGCGTGTCCCCGGGCATCCCCACGAGGCGCTTCACATAGTGCTTCTCGGGTTCGTGAGGGGGATGGAATACGATCACCTCTCCGAGCGAGGGCTCGACGAGCGCAGGAAAGGACACCCCCAGTCCGGGGATATCCGCCCCGTAGACCGCCTTGTTCACAAGCAGAAAGTCACCGGCCAGCAGCGTCCCCTCCATCGACGACGTGGGGATCTTGAAGGCCTCGACGACGACCGCTCGAAGGACGAGGAAGACCAGGAGGGTCAGGAGAACCGAGCGGGCGGCCTCCAGCAGGAAGCGTGTGGAATTCCTGCGCGCCACTCGATCGTCCTCCGGAGGGGGGGAGTCCGGGCCTGAAGCTGGGGTGGAAGTCATGGCGCTCCGCCGTCACCGGCTCGCGAATCCACCGTCTCGCTCCGGACCGGCCACCCGGACGGAACGTCGATTCGCGGCCTCGCTGCTGAATGGAAACCCCGATGGGAGCGAGGGGCAGAGCCCGTCGTCTCAAGAGGTGATTACCCTCGTAGGGCTACCCAGTTCGAAGGGTCCCCGTTCCCCCGGAGACACCGGAGCTCCGGAGGGGATCGAGGGGCACGGATTCACCCCTCACGCTTCAGGTCATACCGGTCCATCTTCTTGTAGAGGTTCGAACGGGGCATTTCGAGAACACGCGCCGTCTCCGATACGTTCCAGTCATGCTCCCTCAGCTTGCGCAGCAGGAAGGCACGCTCGGCCTGGTCCCTGAATTCCGAGAACGACGACGCTTCGAGGAGCTGGGTGCTGAGCCCGGCCCCACCCTGCGGGCCTCCGACCAGAAGCTCCACATCGGTGAGTTCCACCCGATCGCCGGACGAGAGGATCAGGAGGCGCTCCACGGTGTTCCGCAGTTCCCTGACATTTCCGGGCCACTCCAGCTCCTCGAGCCGGCTCATGGCCTCGGAGCTGAACTCACGACGGGGAAGCCCGTCCTTCCGAGCCATCGTGGATACGAAGTGTTCGACCAGCAGGGGAATGTCCTCCCTGCGTTCCCTCAGGGGGGGAACCACGATCGGAACCACGTTCAGGCGATAGAAGAGGTCTTCGCGGAACCGGCCCGCTTCGATCTCCGTTTCCAGCTCCTTGTTCGTGGCCGCGATCACCCTCACATCGACCGTCCGCACCTCCTGGCCCCCGACCCGCGTCACCGTGCCCTCCTCGAGCGCACGAAGGACCTTCGCCTGGGCCGAAAGCGACATGTCGCCCACCTCGTCGAGAAAGAGGGTGCCGAGGTGCGCACGTTCGAAGGTACCCGGGCGGTCCTGGACCGCGCCCGTGAAGGACCCTTTCATATGTCCGAAGAGTTCCGACTCGATCAGCTCCGAGGGGATTGCCGCACAGTTCACCTCGATGAAGGGGGCCTCCACCCGGCGCGAGTTCCGGTGAATCGCCCGCGCGACGAGCTCCTTTCCCGTCCCGTTTTCACCGGTGATCAGCACCCTCGCATCGGTGGGCGCCACACGCTCCACGCGCTCGAGGACCTGTCGGATCTGGAAGGACTCTCCGACAATTTCATGCGCCGTCTCGACCTCGGTCCTGAGTGCTTCGACGGACTCCGACAATCCCTTTCGTTCGAGCACGTTGCGGAGGGTCACGAGGAGCCGGTCGGTATCGAGCGGTTTCTCGAGGAAGTCGAAGGCCCCCCTGCGCGTCGCCTCGACGGCGGTATCGATCGTACCGTGCCCCGAGATCATGACGACCTGCAGCGAGGGATGCTCTTCCTTGATCGCGGCCAGGGTTTCGAGCCCGTCCATCCCCTCCATCTTCACATCGAGGAAGATTGCGTCGGGGGGGGCCTTGCGGATCGCGGAAAGGGCATCCTCTCCCGACGACGCCACGGTGACCTCGTGCCCCTCATACTCGAAGAGCTGCCGCAGAATCCCGCGAATGGAGGCTTCATCATCGACGATCAGCAGGTGGGCCATATCTCGGAAGGGTCGGCAGGATGGGGGAGGGGCGGGTGATCAGTGCCCGCGCGTGAGCCAGAGCAACTCTCCCTGAACCCGGACCGAACGAACTCCGTCGGGCAGGGTGATCCGGATGATCTCGGGAGGCAGGTCGCCGGCCGCTTCAGGATTCAGAATGTCGACGATCGGGGGGATGAATCGCGAAGGAATGGGGATCGAAGCCGCCTCCAGACGATTGACCACGAATCCCGCATCCCCCCCGTCGATTCCGATGACCCGCCCCCGCAGGTGGACCGGGACCGTGTCCGGAAGAATCTGTCGGACACCCTCGAGGTCCGGAAGTCGTGGGATCAGTTCCCGAGCCACCCTGACCCCCAGGGTGACCTCACCGTCGCGAATGCTCACCGACGGGTCGGCCACACCCGCCGGAAATCGGTTCGGAGACCCGAAACGGAGTACACTTTCGAGCTCCGGAGCAGAGAACGAGACCTCTCCTTCATCGGCGGCCATGAAGACATCGAATTTCTCGATCGCCCCGACTGCGAGGTCCGGGCTCGGCTCGGCAGCCTCCGGCGGCTCGCGGTACTCCCGGGCGAAGCGGGTGATCTGGTCACCCCAGAACCAGAACACGGTCGCCGCGGCAAGCACGAAGACGGTCAGGGGGAGACATCCCCGCGCGCATCCGTTCACGGCCCGGCCCGGGAATCCGGGGGTTCGGCCGGCCGATCGGGAGTTCCGGTCATTCGTCCCCGGAGGGATCGGAGAGCAGGGGAACCCGGGCCAGCGTGGTATACCGTGCCCCTTCCCTCGAGAGGTGGGAGCGCATGATGTCCACCGTCCGCACCTCGACCGTCCCCGAATACTCGATCCCGGCGGCCAACTCGTCGAGTCCCCGGAAGGCGCCGGCCCCCTCGTCGACGCTGGACCGCCCCACGGTCAGATGCGGATGAAAGGCACGAGTCTCCCGCCCGAACCCGTGGGAAGCCAGCCCCCACTCCAGATCCTGCTTGAGGCACCGCAGCGCTGGCGATGGCTCCGCGCCGACCCAGAGAACCTCCGGGCGTCGAATGGTCGGGAAGGCGCCGAAGCCCTCGATGACCAGGGGAAAGGCGCGGGTCGCGTCGGCCACCCGTTTCACCACCTTCTCGATGATCGGAAGGCGATCGGGGTCGAGATTCCCGAGGAATTTCAGGGTGAGGTGAAAGTTCTCGGGGTCAAGCCACCGAACCGGGAACGCCGCCTCCCTCAGGGGTTGGGCCGCTTCATGGATCCGATCACGTTCGGAATCCGGAATATTCAGGGCGATGAAGAGGCGCATTCAACTCGTTGGCGAGAAGGAGAGAGAACTCGAGGTGGCGATCAGCCTGCGCTTCGAGCACGCAGCCGGAAAAGGTTGTACCGCGGGCCACGGGAATCGTTCAAGGAGGTGTTGTTCGGACACGGGCCGGAGCCGTCTCAAACGTGGCCGGGCGCCGTGACCACGGTGCGGGAGAGGATGGCGTCGACGCCCTCCACGGCCCGATCCACATCGGCGTCGGTCGAATCCCAACCCAACGAAAACCGCAGCGCCCCAGTCTCGAGCGTCCCCAGGAGCCGGTGCGCTTCGGGGGCGCAGTGCAGCCCCGGCCTGCAAAGTACGTCCCACCCCTTCTCCAGTTCGTCCGCGAGCTCCGACGGAGTGAGCGCGTCGGCGACGACCGTGACGACGGCCCCACCCTTCGGATCCGGCGGCGAGACCACGCGCACGCCCCGGACAGAGTCGAGCCCCTCTCTCAGCCGAGCCTTCAAGCGGCATTCCTCGGCGTGCAGGGCCTCGATCCCGCGCTCGAGCACGAAGTCGCACCCGGCCAGCAGTCCGGCGAGGCCGGGTGCGTTCGGAGTCCCCGCCTCCAGGTGATCCGGGTACACGGGAGGCATCTCCCGGAGTGCCGAATCTCCGCCGGTGCCACCGGTGCAGAAAGGTTCGACCTCGACGCCCTCGCGCACCCAGAGTCCTCCGGTACCCTGAGGTCCGAGGAGGCCCTTGTGGCCCGTGAAGGCCACGAGGTCGACCTCGCAGTCTCCGGGATGCCCCGTCAGGTGCCCGGCAGACTGTGCCGCGTCGACCAGAACCAGGACCCCACGCTCCCGGGCGAGCTTCGAGAGCTCCGCGAGAGGAAGCCGACTGCCCAGGACGTTCGAGATCGCATTGACCACCAGGAGCCGGGCTCCTTCGAGCATGGTGCCGGCGGCATCGAGGTCGAAGCTGCCGTCTCCCGCTGCCTCCAGCATCCGCACCCCGACATCGCGGGTCCGGGTAAGCGCATGAACCGGACGGAGCACGGCGTTGTGGTCGAACGGGGAGATCACGACCGCGTCCCCCGTACGAGTGACACCGTGGATCGCCGTGTTCAACGCGTGGGTGGCGTTGAGCATGAAGGTGATCTGCCCGGGGCTGCCGGGCAGCCCCATGACCCGGGCGAGTCGACGGCGGCAGCGAAAGGCGATTCGCCCCGACTCGATCGAGCGTTGATGCCCGCCACGACCCGGCGATGCGCCGACATCGGTCAGGAAGTGATGGACCGCCGCGGCAACCGCTTCGGGGCGGATGGCGGACGTGGCTGCATAGTCCAGATAGTGCATGGTGCCACCATGTCCAGGGTGAGGCCGGTTCAAGGCATTCTCCCCCGAGCGAAATCCGCAGGCCGGGGAAGGCCGGGATCAGGAGGAAATTCTACCGGATCCCGACCCGCCCCACAACCGCGATCCCGACTCCCTTCGGGGGACCGATGCGCGACCTCCCGGGCTGCGAGGGGGTTCCCGAGAGGAGCCGTGGACCGTCTGGAGTTCAGAAGGTCGTGAAGACCATGCCCGTCGGGCAGAGTCCGACGGGCACCTCGGAGCGCACCTCGAGCTCGGCGTTGAGTTCGAAGACCGACGAGGGCGCGTCGCAGACCGGCTTGAGGCTCCAGATTCCACCCTCCGGATCGATCGCCACACCCGCGGCGCTGGGAATCCCTCCGGGAGCGGCGGCCGCGTCGGGAGCCCGGGCGAAGCTGCCGGTCGACGGATTCCATTCGGCGATTCCGAACGACCACGATGAAAAGAGGAGCCGGGTGTTCGACTGGAAGACCACCGTGCCCGGGAACTCACCGAACCCGGAGTGGAACCCGACCTCGGACATCGAGGCGGGATCGACGACCGAGAGGGTTCCCGACGCCTGTCCGAATCGCCCGGAATTCATGATGAAAAGGCGTCCGTCGGACGCGACGGTCACGCCCCCGGAGTTTTCTCCCGACAGCTCCACGGTGCCGAGCATCTCGAGGGTTCCCGCGTCCAGCACGGTCAGCGTTCCGTTTCCAGCTGGCGCGAAATTCTCGAGTTCGGAGTTGACCACGAAGATCCTCCCGCCCGACTCGGCAAACCGCTGCGGGTAGCGCCCCGCGTCGATCGCCGCGCCCACGGTCCCTCGCAGCACGTTCACGGGAGACACGGTGTTGAGTCCCGGATTCGCGACCAGAGCGATCGAATCGTTGACGAAGTGCGAGCCCGTGGCGCCGGATCCTTCGGGCAGCGCCACGGTCCGGATCACCTCGCCGGCCGCGAGATCGACGATCGCGACCGCGGGCACGATTCCCATCGGCACCACGGCAAGTTCGCCCCGCACCGAGGCCCCCACCGGACTTCCCTCGGGGCCGAGGGGTACCGTTCGACGATCCGAGGGGTCGGCGACGGGAAAGACGGTCAGGGTGACCTCGACACTGTTGACCACGACCGCGGTCAACTCACCCGTCGGCAACTCCGGGCCCGAGGGACTCGAGTCGCTGCACCCCGCAAGGACGAGCACGGCTAGGATGAGGCAACGCGGCAGGATACGGTACAGGGAACGATGCGTCTGGAAATACGTCACGAATGGAACTCCTGATTACGACAGTGTCGTGGATGAAGGATGGTGCCGGACTCAGGGAGCCCGGCGGATGTCGATTTCGAACCGGACGGTTCGGCCCGGTTCGGGGATCGAGAAGATGAAGGGGGAGCGCTCGTCGAAGAGTCGGTCGACGCGAAGGGACGGCTCGAACTCCCAGCCTGCGAGCCGGCCTCGCCCGGACACCCCGAGGTCCGTGCTCCAGAAGCCCGGCAGCTCGTTGACCGGAGCGGGGACGGGGAAACGGGAGCCGACGTACCGGGTCCCCGTCGAAAGCCTCCAGCGCGCGTGGCTCCACGAGGCCGAAAACCCACCCGTGAGCCGGGGCCGATAGGCGAGCTGTGACGAGGGTGCGGCTCCCTCGCGCAGGTAGCGGGCCTCGGCGCGGGTGACATTCCCCGAGATCGCCAGGCCCATCGGATGCCGGAGCTCGGAGCGAAGGGTCCATCCCCGACGACGCACATCGACATTCCGTGGGCTCCACACGAAGCGGAAGTCGGGGGCCCAGACGATGTGATCCCGGATGTCACCCCGGAAGACGAGCGCCGAAAACTGACCGTCGAACGACCCGGCTCCGAAGGGGACCGAAGCGGCCAGCTCGATTTCGCCCGGCACGCGCTCCGCTCGGAGATCGGGGTTCGGAACCACCCCCACACCCTCGCGAAAGAACTGATCTCCGGGGCTGGGTGGACTGAACGCGCTCCGGTGCGCCAGATGAAGATGCCCTCCCGCGGGAATCGCCGCGCGGACCGAAAGCTCGTGGGATGCGACCGGTCCCTCCGGGCTCCGGTCGATACGGAGGGCTCCATGCAGGACCGGGGTCAGCGGAAGGGGCAGAGGCTCGGTCTCGGCGTGCGCGAACACCCCCGCATCGACGCGGCGGATGGATGCGACCGCCGGGTCCAGTACGTCGGAGCGGAGCGTGAGGGTACGGGCGTCGAACCCGACGCCCGCCGTCACCCGTCCGTCGACCAGCGAGACCCCGTCGAACTCCGTGCCCAGATCGAGCGTCAGAGCGCCGGACCGGTCATCGAAGGGAGGGCCCAGAGGGGGTGCGGGGTCGATGAAATGGAATCGCCTGTGATCCACTCCGGCGCGCATTCGCAGTTCGATCGGCTGATCGCCGGCCGCAAGGAACCGTTCGATTCGAAATCGCCCCGCCGACTGGTCGAGTTGCTGCCTGGCATGTCGGGACGGTGCGAAGCTCTTTCCCGGTACGCCCCGCTCCAGCCGGGATCCGCGCAGGGTGACCTCCCAACTCTCCCCGGGTCGGTCGCGGAGCGAACCGACCCCGAGCCGGACCCCATACTCCTCGCTGTCCGCGTTGACGCGCTCGGCATGCCCGCCTCCCACCCGTGGATCCTGCTCGAAGCCGAAACCACCGTCCAGCTTCGAGGCCCGGATCCCGGCGCTCACCCTCCACCGGTCGAGATGCGAGTGCCCGTCCACCGCGGCCCGTAACTGTCCGAGCGACCCCACGCCCACGGTCCCGGTGAGGGGAGGGCCGCCGGACCGGGTGCGGACGAGGACCACTCCCCCCATGGCTCCGGGGCCGAAGCGGGCTCCCCGTGCGCCGGGCAGAACCTCGACCGACTCGACGGCGCGGGCCGAAAGGGTGCTCAGGTCTGCGACCCCGGTCACCGGATCGTTCAGGGGCACACCATCGACGAGGACCAGGGTGTGGGAGGCCGGAGCGCCGCGAATCGTGACCGTCTCCTGACCTCCGACGCCCCGGCGCACCAGGGAGAGCCCGGAGACTCCATCGAGAAGTTCGCCGAGCGTCGTGGCACCCGAGCCGATGACCTCCGCGCGCGACAGGAGGGTGGCGCCGACCACGGTGCGCTCCGCGCGGACACCCACGGGGTCCAGTTCCACGGCGGCCGGCCGCAGCCGGATCGTGAGCGGGCTCGTCACCCCGGGCCGAACCTCGAGCGAGGCCTCGGTCGGGGCGTACCCATAGCGCTGAACCCGAACGACCGCCTCCCCCTCGTCGACCGGCCGGAGGAGGAACCCGCCGTCGCCCTCGCTCAGGACCGCAAGGGAAGTGCCCGCGACCGTGACCCGGGCTCCAGAGATCCCGACTCCGGTGCGCTCGTCGAGGACATGGCCGCGCACTTCGCCCGGCCATTGCCCCTGCAGGCCGGACGGAGCGGCGAGAGCCACCACGGCCGCACAACAGAGCAGCCGCAGCCCGCGGTGGTGAGCCGGGCAGGCCCGGCTCGGGCGGGTTCGACGGTGGGTGGAACGGTCACGCCGTTCCACCCGCCTGAATGGCAGGAATGAAAAAATCCGCACTTCTCGCCCTCGAAGAGTGCCGGGGAAAACCGTGCGGACGGAAAGGTCTCCTGACTCGAGGCAGCTGGTCCTCGCCTTCCCGGATCGAATCGATCCAGTGGCATCGTGAGGGAGCTGGCTCCGGCATCGCTGCCGGGCCTCTTACAGTGGCGGGGCCGTGCCGGATTCTCACCGGCTTCCGAGGTACCCGCCCGCATCTCGAATTGTGAATGCGAAGCTAGAGGCCCCCACTGCAGCGGTCAAGGCGCGAGCCCCCTCGGGTAGCCCCCGGCCCCATCGACCCAGCCACCCCGAGGGTCAACAACGGGAAACCGAGGTTGCGTCCATCCGGAACTGCAGGGACTCGGCGACATGCGGATCCCGGACATGCCTCGACCCCTCGAGGTCGGCCACGGTCCGCGCGACCCGCAGTACCCGGTGAATTCCACGCGGGGAGATGCGGAAGCGCTCCGCAGCGCTGCGGAGCAGGTCCAGCGCACTCGTGGTGGGATGCACCGCATGCGGAAGCGATTCGGCCGGCAGGCCCGCGTTCAGCCGCTCCCCGCCCGGCGCCCGATCCAGCTGCCGGGCCCGGGCCTCGATCACGCGCTCCCGCACGGTGGCCGACGTCTCCCCCCGCCTCCCCTCGATCATGCGGGATGCGTCGACCGGGTCGACCTGCACATGCAGATCCAGGCGGTCCAGGAGTGGGCCCGAGATCCGGGCACGGTAGCGGCGCACCTGGGCCGGGTCGCAGGTGCACGGGGTGCCCGCCCCGTCCCCCGCACGTCCGCACGGGCAGGGATTCATCGCGGCGACCAGAGCGAACCGCGAGGGGAAACGCGCCCGCTCACGCGCCCGGACCACCATGACCTCCCCATCCTCCATCGGCTGACGCAGGGACTCCAGCGCGCTGCGTCCGAATTCCGGTAGCTCATCGAGGAAGAGCACACCCCCATGCGCCAGCGAAACCTCTCCCGGGCGCAACGGACTTCCTCCCCCCACGAGCCCGACCGACGAGATCCCGTGGTGGGGCGATCGGAACGGAGGCGATCGAAGGAGCCCGGAATGACGCGGGAGAAGGCCGCACACCGAATGGATCGCGGTGACCTCTCGGGATCGTCTCGGGGTGAGGGGGGGCAGAACACCGGGAAGGCACCGGGCCAGCAAGGTCTTTCCCGTTCCCGGAGGCCCTGAAAACAAAAGGTTGTGCCCTCCGGCCGCCGCCACCTCGACGGCTCGGCGCCCGAAGGGTTGACCCACCACCCCGGCAAGGTCGGGCGTTCGCCGGCGGGTCGGGGGCACACCGGCAGGGGATGCGGGGGGAGGGTCGAAAAACTCCGTCAGACCGGGTCCCTCGGGAGCGTCGGCCTGGATCCAGCGAACGACCTGCCCCAGGCTCGCGGCGGGGACCACGGTGATCGAGTCACCGGCCGCCCGCGCCTCGAGGGCGTTCTCGCGGGGAACCACCAGCGTCGAACGTCCGGACTCCAGACAGGCGAGCGCAACCGGCAGCACCCCCCGCACGGGTCGGATCCCGCCATCCAGGCCGAGCTCACCGAGGACCATGAGCCGGTCGAGGGGATCGGCCGGAAGGACCTCCATGACCCCGAGGAGCCCCAGCGCCATCGGAAGGTCGAACCCGCTCCCCTGCTTCTTCAGGTCCGCGGGGGCCAGGTTGACCGTGATGCGGGCCTGCTTGAGCGGCCATCCGCAATTGCGCAGCGCCGCCTGCACCCGATCCCTCCCTTCGCGTACCGCGCCCTGGGGCAGTCCCACGATCGAGAGGGTTGGAAGGCCCATCTGCAGATTCACCTCGACGCGGACGGGAACGCCCTCGATCCCACTGACCGTCGCGGACCATGTCTGTGCGAACACCGGCGGGCGACCTCGTTCCCGAAAGACGGAGCGGAGTCGACCGGCCGTCGACCCCTGACCGCCTAATGATCGGGCTCGGTACGGGGCTGCTCCATGGCGGATCGGGACCCCGCCGCGGGCCACCGGGAGGGTCACGCCATCCAATTACTCCATCCGATCATTCCATCCGTCGGGCGACCACCCCGCTTCCGGTCTGCGGAATCGCCCCACCGGGAGCCTGTCTGAATCCCGAGATCTCGAGCGCCCGGGTCCGCACGGCCCCCAGCCAGACCCCGATGTCGTCGAGCCACGCGTAGAGGGTCGGCGTCAACGCGAGCGTCAGGATGGTCGACGTCGTGAGTCCACCGATCACGGCCTGGCCGATGGGCGCGAACATCACCCCCATCCCCTCGGTCGCGAAGAACGCCATCGGGACAAGCCCGAAGAGCGTGGTCAGACTGGTCATCAGGATCGGTCGCAATCGGGCGGTGCACCCGTTGAGAAGCGCGTCGCGACGTTCCTGTCCCCGTTCACGCAGCTGGTTCACCAGGTCGATCATCACGATGGAGTTGTTCACCACGATCCCGACCGTGATGAGCACGCCCAGGAAGGAGAGGATCGAAAAGGTCGACCCCGTCAGCAGGAAGATGAGTCCGAGTCCCGGCACGGCGAAGAAGATCGAACAGTAGATGATCAGCGGGAGCAGAAGGCTCTCGAAGAGCGCCGCGAGGATCAGGTAGATCAGCACCAGCGCGAGCGCGCCGGCCATCGCCATGTCCCCGAACTGCTCCTGCTCCTCGTCCCACCCGCGTCCGAGATCCCAGCGGTACCCCGGCGGCAGGTCGAACCCGGCCATCGCCTCCTGCACGTCGGCGATCACCTCCTCCCGCTGCGCCGACGAGGCCAGCTCCCCGGACACGGACACCGTCGTCATCCGGTTCTCGCGCCGGATGTCCTGGGGCCCCCCCACCACCTGGATGTCGGCCACCGTCCCCAGGGGCACGCTCGCACCGTCGGCGGCTCCCACCGCCAGGTTGCCGAGCTGCGAGATCGACACCCGGTCCTCGTCGCGCAGCTGGAGGAGGACGTCGACCTCGCGGTCCCCGGAGCGGAACTGCGTGGCGACCTGCCCGCGCAACGCTCCCGACACCGCCTGGGCCACCTCCTGCGAGGTCAGGCCCTGACGCTCCGCGGCCCTCCGGTCGACCCGGACCCGCACCTCCTCGCTTCCCGCCTCCATGGAGTTCTCGAGCTGCGAGAGCCCGCTCACATTCTCCTCGAGGTACAACTCGACCCCCTCGGCGAGGCGAGCCAGCTCGGTCGTGCTCTCTCCGATCAGCCGGACCTGCACCCGGGCCCCCCCGCCGAACCCCCGCCGCTGCCTCCACTCCACCCCGGCGATCACGGGGAGCTTCGCCTGGATCTGCTCCGAGATCTCGGCGGTGGGCATCGACCCGCCGTCCGAGAAGGGCTTGAGGGTGATGAAGATCGACGAGAAGTTGGCGCTCGAGAACGCGCTCACATTGGTGATCTCGAGCTCCTCCGCCGATTCCAGAAGAAGCCGCTCGGCCTCGCGGAAGATCTCGCTGCGGTCGTCGACCGAGATCCCCCGCGGGGTGGAAATCCCCATCCGGATGAAGCGGTTGTCCTGCTCGGGCATCAGCTCCCGGGGCAGCTCCATGAGGAGCCAGCCCCCGGCGGCAAAGAGGGTGATCGCGAAGGTCGCCGTCGCCATCCGGTGGTCGAGAACCTGGTCGAGCATCCCGCGATAGCGGTCGTTCAGCCAGGTCATCATGCGACCGGGGTCGGGCATCGTCCCCCGCAGCAGACGAACCGCCAGGAGGGGCACGAGGGTGAACGCCACCCCGAGCGACGCCAGCATCGTGAACGAGATACTGGTCCCGAAGGCCCGGAACTGCGTCCCCATCTGGTTGGGAGGCAGGAAGAAGAGGGGCGCGAAGACAATGATCGTGGTCAACGTCCCCGACAGGATGGCGAGCCCGACCTCGTTCGAGCCGTCGATCGCGGCTTCCTCGGGCTCCGCCCCCATTTCCCGGTGCCGGAAGATGTTCTCGACCACCACCACCGCGTTGTCGATCAGCATCCCGATCGCGAGCATCAACCCGGACAGAGTGATGATGTTGAGCGAGTCCCCGGCCACATAGAGGATGATCACGGTGAAGATCAGCGACACCGGGATCGCGGCCGCCACGATCAGGGTCGGTGTGATCCGACGCAGGAAGAGGAAGAGCATGACCACGGCAAGGGCCCCTCCGACGGCCCCCGCTGTGGCCAGCAGCCAGAGCACCTCGAGGATGCCCTCGGACTGATCCTGCCAGGTGCGGAACGACAGGCCCTCGAGTCCCGGGCGTCCGCTCAAGTCATCGAGCGTCGCCTTCACGGCACGCGCCACCTCGACGATGTTGGCGTCGGATTCCTTGTAGACCTCGGCCTGCCGGGCGTTCTGCCCGTTCATCCGGAAGAAGAAGTCCCGCTCCGGAAAGTCATAGGTGATCGTCGACACATCACCGAGGCGCACCCCCGCATCGCGGAGGGGCAGGCGCTCGATCTCCTCCACCGAGCCGAGCTGACCCTCGGCCCGCACCTGGAAGCGCGTGCCCTCGAGCTCCACCTCGCCGGCCGAGTAGTTCTGATTGCCCCGGTTCAGCGCCTGGCTGATCATCGCGATGGTGACACCCTGCGCCCGCATCCGGTCCTGATCGAGCTCGATCGAGACCTCGCGCGCCTGGAGCCCCGAAAAGTCGACCTGCGCGACCCCCGGAACCTGCAGGAGGGCCGGTTCGATTCGGCGCTCCACCAGCTCCGTCAGCCCCGCGGCGTCGCCATCCCACCCGATCGCCGCCCGGAGCACGGGCTCCGCGTCCGACGAGTATCGGCGCAGATCGACCCGCTGCACGTCGGAGGGCAGCTCCCTTCTCACCTGCTCCAGCCGCTCGCGCACCTCGAGCGCGGCCAGGTCCATGTTGGTCCCGGCCCGGAACTCCAGCTCCACCCGGGCCCGGTTCTGCGACGCCGTCGACTGGATCGACTCCAGGTTGCGCACCATCCCCAGCGATTCCTCGAGGGGGCGGACGATCCGCCGTTCCACCTCGGAGGGGGACGCATCCGGATAGGGCACGGTGACCTGGAGCACCGGACGCTCGTAGGACGGGAACATGTCCAGCGAGATTCGCGTGAGCGAAAGGATCCCGAGCACGATCACCGTGACCACCATCATTCCGGTGGTCACCGGGCGCGTAACCGCAAACCTGGGTATCGACATCACCTGCTTCCTTTTTCCCTGGTGGATCGTTCAGCTACGGGTCCTTCGGGGAGGACGGGACCGGCGCCGCGGGGGCGCGGTGCTCGACCCCGCTCCGGGGACCGACGCCCCGTGACCGCCCGGCTCACGCGGCCCCCGGGGATGGATCCCCGACCGACGTGGCGCCCCCGAAGTCCTCCCCACGAACGGGGGTCCCCTCCCGCGCTTCCAGCCGGGCCCGCTCCCCCCGGATCTCGAAGACCCGGTAGAGCACCGGGATCACGAGGAGGGTCAGGAGGGTCGAGAGGATCAGCCCGCCGATCACCGGGATCGCCAACGGCACCCGAAGCTCGGCCCCCTCCCCGGGGATCAGAGCCAGGGGCATGAGTCCCAGCACCGTGGTGATCGTCGACATGAGGATCGGCCGCAGCCGAACGTGGCAGGCCTCGACGAGCGCCTCGTCGAGCGCCATTCCCTCGTCCCGCCGCAGCTGGTTCACATAGTCGACCAGCACGATCGCGTTGTTCACGACGATCCCCACGAGCATGACCATCCCGATCAGCGCCACCACCGAGATCGTGTTCCCGGTCAGCCAGAGCGCGCCGATCGCCCCGGGCAGGGCCAGCGGTACCGAAACCATGATCACACCCGGGAGTCGGAAGGACTCGAACTGGCTCGCCATGACCAGATAGACGAGGAAGGCGGCGAGCAGGAGGGCCAGCTGCATCGACTGCACCGACTCCTGCAGGTCCCTCGACTGCCCGGCGACCTCGACGCTCACATCCGGGGGGACCGGGATCTCCCGGAGCCGCTCCTCGATCCGGCTGATCGCCCCCGCCAGATCGGCCCCCGCGGGCCGGACTTCGACCAGCGCCACACGGGTACCTCCTCGACGAATGATCTCGGCCGGGCCGTCCTGGAAGCCGACCGTCGCGACCGATCCCAGCGACACCGTCCCTCCGGCGGGAATTTCGATCCGCAGGTTCTGGAGGTCCTCGAGGGAGCTCCGCTGCCCCTCCCGCGCCCGCACCAGAACATTCAGGTCGCGATCCCGTTCGGTGAATTCGGTGGCCGCCTGTCCGCGCACCTTCGCCTGCACCGCCTCCGCCGCGTCGCCCACGGTCAGGCCCTGAAGGGCCAGCCGCTCGCGATCGAAGCGGATCGAGATCTCGGGGGTTCCCTGCCGTCGCTCCTCCTCGATTCCCATGATGCCGGGGAGCTCGCGCAGGGTCGCTCTCACATCGGACGCCACCTGAGACAGAACCGGAAGCTCGAAGCCGCGGACTTCCACCTCGACGGGAGCATTCACCGTGAACAGGCGGGGACGGTCGACCCGCACCTGGAGACCGGGGAGGTCGTCGAGGAGCGACACGAGCTCCCCGGCGACCCGGTCCTCCGCGCGTCCCACGGCTCCCAGCCGAACGAGGAGGGTCGCGGCGTGGCGTTGCAGTTCACCGGTCCGCCCCATCGTCCCGGCCCCACCCCGAACGCCCACATTCGTGAAGACCTCTTCGACATTCTCGATCGAGAGAGCCCGGGCCTCGGCCTGGCGTGCGAGCTCCTCCATCCGGGTGAGACTCGTGCCCGGAGCCGCCTCGAGCTCGACGACGAGCTCGCCCTGCGAGAGTTCGGGGACGAGAGAGACCCCGACCTGCGGAATCAGGGCCACGGTCGCACCGAAAAGGACGAGGGCGCCCGTGATCACGAGGACGGGTCGCTTCAGCGTCGCCGCCAGGATCGGTCGGTACCGCCGTTCGATCCCCCCGTAGATCGAGTCGAATCCCCGGGCGACGGGCTGCAGGGCCCGCCCCGCGAGCTTGCCGCTTCCCCGAACGGCCTTGAGCACTCCACCCGAGCCCGCCGCGAGCGCCCCGGCGACCTTCCCCTGCTCCACCCCGCGTCCCGCGCCGGTTCTCGCCTGCACCCCCTCACCACGCGCCGCCAGCATGGGGATCAGGGTCAGGGAGACCACCAGGGCCGAAAGGAGCGCGAAGGAGACGGTCCACGCCTGGTCCCCGAAGAGCTGACCCGCCACCCCTTCCACAAAGACGATCGGGATGAACACCGCCACCGTGGTGAGCGTCGAGGCCACCACGGCTCGCCCCACCCGGTCGGTTCCGACGCGGGCGGACTCCTCGGGAGTGCGGCCGCTCTCGCGCTCCCTCGCGATCGACTCCAGCACGACGATCGCACTGTCGACGAGCATCCCGACCCCCAGCGCGAGTCCACCCAATGACATGATGTTGAGGGTGATATCCCGCGAGAACATGAGGACGAAGGTCGCGATGATCGAGATCGGGATCGCGGTGGCGATGATCAGCGTCGTCGGCAGATGCTTCAGGAAGAGCAGGAGGACGAGCATCGCGAAGATGCCCCCCAGAATCGCCGCCATGCGCACGTCGCCGACCGCCCGCTCGATGAACACGGCCTGGTCGGAGATCAGGGTGGTCGAGACCCCGGGCGGGAGATCACCGTCGAGGGCCTCCACGCGCTCCCGCACCACGCGGGAGAGCGCCACGATGTTCGCGGTCGACTCCCGCAGCACCGAGAGCTCGACCGCCTCGTTGCCATTCACGAGCGAGACGGTCTCCCGCTCCACCGCCGAGCGCCGGACCTCGGCCACATCGCCCAGAAGGACCGGCTGCGCCCCGGCCGACCCCACGACCACACGCAGCATCTCGTCCATCTCGACGAACTCGTTGACGGTGCGAACGACATACTGTGCGTCGCCCTCCTCGAGGATCCCGCCCGCCAGATTGATGTTCTCCGACGCCAGCCGGCTCGCCACCTGGGTGAAGGGGATCCCCAGCTGCCCCAGTCGACTCTCATCGACTTCGACCAGGATCTCCTCTTCAAGCCCACCGGTGACCCGGACTGCGGCCACCCCCTCGATCCCCTCGAGTGACCGACGGACCTGCTCTTCGCCCAGCCAGCGGAGCGCGATCAGCTCTCGCCGGTCGGCCTCGACCGAGGGATCCAGGGGCCGATCGGAGATCAGGGCGAAGCGGATCACGGGCTCGGACGCGGGATCGTAGCGCGCGATCGTCGGGCGACCGGCATCTCCCGGCAGATTGATCAGATCCAGCCGCTCTCGCAGATCGAGGGCGGCGAAGTCCATGTCGGTGCCCCAACGGAACTGGATCGTGATGTCGGAACGGCCGGGTCGTGACCGGGAGGTCACCTCCTGAACCCCCTGAACCACCGAGATCGCCTCTTCGATGGGCCGGGAGATCAGATTCTCGATCTCGCGGGGTCCGACGCCCGCGTACTCCGTTTCGATCGTGACCGTCGGAAAGGACACGTCGGGCAGGAGATCCACCTGCAGACGGGAGTACGACACCATCCCGAAGACGATGACGGCGATGAACGCCATCGAGACCGCCACCGGTCGGGTGACGGAGAGGTCCGTGAGCTTCACGCACCCCCTCCCGAGACCGGCTGTCCATCGAGCTGCATCATCCGAACCCGCGCGTCGGGACGCAGGTTGTCCTGGCCCACCACCACCACGGTGTCACCCGGCTGCAGACCCGAACGGATCTCCACCTGGTCCCCGCGCGAGAATCCCAGTTCGACCTCGGTCTCGATCGCCTGTCCGTCGCGGATCAGGAAGATCCGGGGCGCGGCTCCATCCACGAGAACCGCCGTGCGCGGCAGGGTGATCCGGTCGGAGAGGATTTCGGTGACCAGGTCGACGTTCACGAACTGGCCCGGACGCAGGGGGACGTCCCCACTGCGAGCCGATACCGCGACCGTGACCTGGACCGTTCCGCTGGTGGCGTCCACCACGGGCCGGATTCTCTCCACTCGCCCCTCGGCGACGGCACTTCCCCCTTCCTCGAGTCGGATGCGGGCGATCTGCCCCACCTGGACTCTCGCCGACTCCCGCTCCGGGACCGCGAGCCTCGCCTCGAGCCGATCGAGGTCGGCCACCTCGAAGGCCGGGTTGGCGGTATTGACCTGCTGTCCACGCTCCACGTAGCGATGCGTGATCATCCCGCTGATCGGCGAGGTGATGCGGGCGTTCTCGACTCTCAACCGGGCGAGCCCCAGCTCCGCCCTCGCGATCTCGGCCTCGGACGCGAGCCGCTCGACCTCCTGCTGCGAGATCAGCTCGAGGTCCTGAAGGGCCCGGGCCCGCTCCACCGCGTCTTCGGCTGCCTTCATCCGCGCCTCGGACTGCTGGGCCTGGAGACGCCACTCCTGATCATCGAGTTGGGCCAGGAGTTCACCCTCGGACACCCGGCGCCCCTCCTCCACCCCGATCGACGCGATGATCCCGGCCTGCTTGGGTACGACCTCGACAGATTCCCGCGCCCTCAGACTCGTGGAAACCCTCAGCGTCACCTCAAGATCACCCGGCTCCGCGATCCGGGCGGAAACCGGGATCGCACGATCCGACCCGCCCCCGGGGCCTCCGCCCGGGGGACTCCCCGCCATCGCGACGCTTCCGTTCCCTTCGTCGGAGTCGTCGCCGCAGCCCGCCAGTCCGAGAGCCATCACGAGGAATACCGAGCTGGCCAGACGGACGGCTCGGGTGGTGGGACTCCGGGGGAATCTTCCGTCACTGGGCATCATCTATGTCCTCTTGAGGGCACGAACGGTCTGAACGCGCCGCGTTGAAGCGGTCGAAGTGGAACGGAACGTCGGTAGAAAGGAGGTCATCGGTCGAGTTCGGTGCCGACGAGAGCCTCGAGCGCGGCGAACGACTGGAAGAAGCCGTAGATTGCATTGATCTCGTCGCGCTCGGCCTGCGAGAGGTTCGCCTGGGCATCGGCCACCTCGATCGACGACGCCAATCCGAGTCGGAATCGCTCCTGGGCGAGCCGGAGCTCCTCGGTCGAGGTCTGTCGGATCCGCTCCTGCAGCGTCGCCGTGCGCCGGGCCGTCTCGACCGAGCGGATCGCCGTCGTGACTTCGGACCGGAGACGAAGCTCCTCGGAGCGCACCTGCTCTCTCGCGTTCGACAGGCCGATCTGCGCCTGCTGGTTCTGTTGCTGGCGGGAGAATCCGGTGAACACGGGGATCGAGAGCGAAAGCGATACGCTCAGAGGCTGCGTCCTGTAGTCGAACGGCCACCCGCTGTTGTTGGCGCGCACCTGGGAGACCGCGGCCTGTTCGACTTCGCTCCGGCTCGGATCGAACTGTGCGCAGTTCCGGGGTGCATCCCCGAGCAGCTCACGGAGCCGGTTGTCTTCGAGGCAGGAGCTGTACTGTCCCGAGAGCTGCTGCAGCCGGTCATTGATGAGCGGGTCGATGTTGCCTGCCTGGAAGACAGACCCCGAAAGACCCGCGCTCATCGAAAGGCTCGGCAGGTATTGGCTTCGGGCCACCCGCACCCCCACCTCCGCCACCTCGACCGACAACCGCGACGCCCGAAGCACCGGGTTGTTCCGGTACGAGAGCTCGAGGAGTTCCTCGACTTCGAGCTCGGGCTCGAAGAGCTCGAACGACGTCACCATCGTCACGTCTTCGGAGAGCTGGACTCCGAGGGTGCGCGCGAGTGCGAGCCGGGTTGCCCTCGCCTGGTTTTCGGCCTGAAGAAGCTGGACCTCGGCCTGCCCCTCCTGGACCTCGGCCCTGCGGATGTCGAGCGGAGTGCCGGCACCGACCTGGACCTGCGCCTCGGCCTGCCGGAGGGAGAGCTGGACCCGTTCGAGCTGCTCCCGGGCCTGGGTAAGCTCCGCATCGGCCTGGAGCACGGAGAGGTACTGGTCGGTGACCTGGGCCCGCAGACCTCGCTCGGCTCCCTCGACCTGAGCACCCACGGCACGCGATTCGGTCCGCGCCTGCCCGGGACGCAGGAGCGTCTGGCCATTCAAACTGTAGCTGACACTTGCAGAAAACGACGAGTTCCAGAAGTCAGGCTGCTCGCCGAGCACCACCGATCCGGCCCGCCGCTCCCCCGACGCCTGGTAGCCGTAGGAGTTCGAAAGGCTGGCCGAAGGGAGCAGATCTCCGAACGCCGTTCGCTGCTGTCCTTCGGCAGACTCGATCTGAGACTGCTGAATCCGGAAGTCCGGATTGTAGTCCCGCGCAAGGCGAAGGGCCTCTTCGAGGGAGAGTCCCTCGGCGATCACCGGAGCCTCCTGCGCCCCGAGCGCTCGCGGAACCATACCCGATGAGATCAGGATCCCGATGCAGAGTACGACCCCGCAGAGGGGCGAAACGATGGGACGGGAAAAGCGGGGCATGAATCTCGCAGCTGAGCGTGCAGTAACGGGATGACTCGAGGTCCGGCCGGAGCCGGCCCGAGTCCGAGAAGGATCACCGGGACCGAACGGCCGAAGGGCACCGGGCCTTCTCGGGATCCTCGTTGTGTCCAGGGTTCGCATGCAATGACAGTCCAGACGGGAATAGTGTTAAATGAGCGGCGCCCGAATTCCACGGCATATACAGATCCGAGAGGGCAGCTCTACAGGCGAATCCGCCCGAACGGGCGGAGCCCCCGCCGACGGCACGCGGAAGCTGCGTGCCTCGAAGGGTGGGAGGGGAGTAGTTCCGCTTTACCCCGCCCTGTGCGGAGGGATCCGTGAAGTCTCGATCCCCCGGGTCTCCCTTCGGAACGAGGGTCGGGCGAAGCGGTACGAGGACCAATGACGAGCTTCGTTCTGGTCGACTTCGACGACACCCTCGTGGACACGGGGCCCCGTTTCAGGGAGCGACGCGACGCCCTCTTCTCGTATCTCGAGAACCTCGGGTTTCCCCGCGCTCATTCCTACCGGATTCACCACGAGGTCGTCGATCGCGAGCTCCTGGGCATCTGGGGGTATGGACCCTTCCGGCTCGGCGCCTCGTTTCGGGACACGTACCTGCGCCTCTGCTCCATGGAAGGCAGGATTCCGGAGCCCGTCGCCGCGCGTCGGGCCGAGTCGCTCGCCGACGGCATCGACCAGCCCCCCCCTCCCCTGCCGGGGGCCCTCGATGCGCTGGCGCGACTCGCCGACGCCCTTCCGGTCGCGATCTACACGCAGTCCGCCTTCCCGACCTACCAGACGCGGTGTATCGAGAACTCGGGCGTCTTCGGGATCGTCCCCCGATCTCGCCTGGTGATCACCCCCGACAAGAGCCCCGAGAGCTACCGGGCCGCGCTGCGGAGCCTCGACGCCGGACCGCCGGAGCGCAGCTGCATGGTGGGCAACTCGGTCCGCAGCGATGTGAATCCGGCGATCCGTTCGGGGGCGCGCGCGATCTGGGTCGATGCCGGGGATCCATGGCACGCCGACCTGGCGGACCCACTCGAAGGAGACCTCACGCGGGTCGAATCCTTCCCCGAGGCGGTCGAGGTTCTCCTCCCGTGCGAGTTCCCCCCGGCTTCGACGCGCCGGTAGCGGGACCCGCCGCACCGGGGAACTCCCTTCGGCCCGGCGGGTTGGCGAGATTCTCGCGCGCCCCGGCCATCGCGGGACCGTCGTCCCGACTCAACGCCACGCAGGACATCGTTCGCACGGCGCGGTCGTGATTCACGGCCGCGTGCGGCTGCGAGGGCACCCGCACCTCCACACCTGGACTACACCCGACCCGTGAAGATCGCCCTGCTGCGAGAACGGCATGAAGGAGAGCGCCGCATCGCGCTCGCCCCGAAGGAATGCGCGACGCTCATCGGAGCGGGACTCTCGATCCGCATGGAGGCCGGAGCCGGGTCACCCGCTTCGCTCCCCGACGGGGCGTACGCCGACACCGGAGTGGAGGTGGTCCCGAACGCGGAAGCGGCGGTGGCGGGTGCCCGGACGATCGTGGCGGTGCGGTGGCCCCAGCTGATCGGGAGCGGCGCCCTGCCCGACGCCCTCGAGTCGGGGTGGCCGGAAGAGGCCCTCTTCGTCTCGCTGTTCGGCTTCTCCCCCCCTCCCTTCGAGGTGATCGCCCGCCGCGGGGGCTCGGTGCTGGCGCTCGAACACCTGCCCCGGATCACCCGGGCGCAGTCGATGGACGTGCTGAGCTCCCAGGCCACGGCCGCCGGGTACGCCGCCAGCCTGCGGGTGGCGACGCACCTTCCCCGCTTCCTCCCGATGCTGACCACCGCCTCGGGCACGGTCGCACCCGCGCGGATCCTGGTTCTGGGTGCGGGGGTGGCGGGGCTTCAGGCGATCGCCACCGCACGCCGGCTGGGGGCCGCCGTGACGGGCTACGACATCCGCCCCGCAGCGCTCGAGCAGATCCGGAGCCTGGGAGCCAAGTCGCTCGAGATGCCCGCCGAGGGCGAAGATGCCGAGGGGGAAGGAGGCTACGGGCAAGCCCTCCCCGAGGATGCCCAGGAGCGGCAGCAGACCTTCCTCGCCCGGGCCGCCGCCGACTTCGACGCGATCATCACCACCGCCCAGATTCCGGGACGCCCGGCCCCGCTCCTCCTCACGCGGGAAGCGGTCGAGGCGATGCGCCCCGGGTCGATCATCGTCGACCTGGCCGGGGACAGCGGCGGAAACTGCGCACTCTCGAAGGCGGGCCGGACCCTCGAGATCGGAGGGGTGACCGTCGACGCCCCCCTCAACCTCGCCTCCGAGGTCGCGCTGAATGCCAGCGAAATGTTCGGGAAGAACATCACCGCACTCCTCCGCCACCTGGGGGTCGCGGACGGAGAGATCCGGCTGGATCCCGGCGACGAGATCACCGGATCCCTGCTCAGGGTTCATCGAGGCCAGAAACGGGGGGAAGGATGGGAGAGCTGATCCTGGGGCTGTACGTATTCACGCTCGCCACCCTGGTGGGTGTCGAATTGATTCGCCGCGTGCCTCCGACGCTGCACACCCCTCTGATGTCGGGAGCGAACGCGGTTTCGGGCATCACGATCCTGGGGGCGGTGATCGTGGTGGGTACCGCCGAGGGGCCGTGGGTGACCTGGCTCGGAGCGGCTGCGGTGGTGCTCGCGACGGTCAACGTGGTCGGCGGCTTTCTGGTCACCGACCGGATGCTCCGAATGTTCCGCCGCGACTCGGAGCGCTGAGTGGCCCTGCTCGCGCAGCAACTCGCCTACATCGCCTCGGCCGTCCTCTTCGTCTGGGGGCTGAAACGGCTGGGCTCCCCCGACACCGCACGCTCCGGCAACGCCCTCTCGGCGAGCGCGATGCTCCTTGCGCTCGCCACCACCCTGATCGCGGGAGAGGTGATCAGCTGGACGGTGCTCCTGGTGGCCCTCGCGATCGGGTCGATCGCAGGCGCGCTCCTCGCGCGGCTCGTCCGGATGACCGCCATGCCGCAGCTGGTCGCGGTCTTCAACGGCTTCGGGGGTGGGGCCTCGGCCCTCGTCGCCGCCGCCGAATTCCTGAGGCTGGAGGCCTCGGGTGCCCAGGGAGGCCACCCGGCGCTCCTCGTCACGATCGCCCTGGGAATCCTCGTGGGGACCGTCACCTTCACCGGAAGCTTCGTGGCCTTTGGAAAGCTCCAGGGCCTCCTGCCCGGCCGGCCGGTGACCTGGCCGCTCCAGCGGGTGCTCAGCGGGCTGCTCTTCGTGAGCCTCATCGTACTCGGAGCGCTCCTGGCGGGTGTCGGGGCCGAGCTGGAATTCGTGGCCGCGCTGGATGGCTGGGAGGTCCTCGCACTCCTCGGCCTGGGGGCGGCGCTGCTGGGCATCGCCCTGGTGCTGCCGATCGGGGGTGCGGACATGCCGGTCGTGGTCTCGCTGCTGAACTCCTATTCGGGGCTCGCCGCGGCGGCCGCCGGCTTCGCGATCGGAAACCCGCTGCTGATCCTGGCCGGCGCGCTCGTGGGTGCGGCGGGGCTGATCCTCACCCGCATCATGTGCCGGTCGATGAACCGCTCGCTGGCGAATGTGGCCTTCGGAGCCTTCGGGGGTGCGGGTGCGACGGCCACCGCTGACGACGGAGAGCGCCCGGTCCGCCGCACCACCACCGAAGAGACCGCGCTCCTGCTCGCCTACGCATCTTCGGTGGTCGTGGTCCCGGGCTACGGGCTCGCGGTCGCCCAGGCGCAGCACGAGACCCGGAAGCTCATGGACCTGCTCGTGGAGCGGGGCGTGAAGGTGTCCTTCGCGATCCACCCGGTCGCGGGCCGGATGCCCGGGCACATGAATGTCCTCCTGGCCGAGGCCGACGTCCCCTACGACCGGCTCCTCGACCTCGACGAGGCCAACCCGGAGTTCTCGCGCACCGACGTGGTCGTGGTCGTGGGCGCCAACGACGTGGTGAACCCGCTGGCCCGCGAGGCCGACTCCCCGATCTCGGGCATGCCGATCCTGAACGTCGACGAGGCCCGCAGCGTCGTCGTGATCAAGCGCAGCCTGAGCCCGGGCTTCGCCGGACTCGACAACCCCCTGTTCTACCTGGACCACACGCTGATGCTCTTCTCCGACGCCCGCGAGGCGATGGCCGACCTGGCCCGGGAAGTCCGCGAACTCAAGTAGTGCGGACCCCCGGATCCCGCCGCACGCCATCGAATCCGGGCGCTGCCGCATCCCGTTGTATCCCGCCGCATCCAGGCGCCGGCGCATCCCGCCCCATCCGAGCCCCGCGGTTGCCCGTGACAGGGTGCACCAGGCCCACCTTCCAAAACAAATCGACACACCGACACCCGCCTTATAGCGAAAAACTTTAGAACAAGGCACTTCTCTTCCCTTCTCGATCGCCATCGGGTGGCCGGAAATCGCACAAACGTCCCTCAAAATTCGACGGAAGTGGGATTTCCGGCGATTATTACCGGAAAGCGCGCACGGGTCAGAGAGCCGTGAGCATCCATGTGATATTTTCGGTGATAATCGCCGAAAATATCTCATGCGCCTCTTCCGCTGCGACGTTTGCGACTTTTCCGGTCACCGTCGGGTTCGAAGGGGGGCTGTTCCGGCGAGGGACCATCGTGGCTTCCGGCTCACATAACGACCCGTTCCCATGGCAGCAGCCCCACGTTTCTTTGACAGCGAATGGAGCAGTCGACAGGTTCAAGGCATGATCCACTCCGCCCCGGGTCGGGGGCGCCTCCTCTCGGTCCTCCTCCCCCTGATCTTCGCCGCCTCGGCCTGCGACCGGTCCCCCGTGGCCCCCGTCGCCGAGGCGTGCGAGAGCGCGACCACCCCTCCCCCCGTTCGGGTCTCGCTGGAGCCGGGCGAGTCGCTCTCGCTGGGCGCCTCCTCTCTCGCGTGCCTCGAATTCCCCGGCGGCGGCTCGCAGTTCGTCCTCGCCTATGCCGACCACAGCTGGATCCGGCTAGCCAAGGCCACCCGGCGGGGACTCGCACCCCAGGACTTCGCGGTGGAGGTCGGAAGCATGCGCCGCCCCATCGCCCCCGCGGAGGCTGCGACCCACCTGGATGCCCGGGATCACCACCCTCCCATCGTGCAGTCCACCCTTCCCGGTGCAGACTTCGAGCCCGAGTGGGCCGCATCGTCCCCGCTTCCCACCCGGCGCGGCACCCCCTGGGAGGAGGGCGAGGTCTGGGAGATGATCGACCCGCTGAGTTCCAGCCTGCGCCCCATCCGGGTTCACCAGGTCCAGGACGAGTACCTGGTCATCGCCTCGATCGACGATATCGAGATGCCCACCCTGGAGTGGACCCTGGCACAGCTCGACTCGGCGAAGGCCTCCTTCGCCGACGTCGGGATCCCGGTTCTTCACGAGGCCTTCCCGGGCGCCCGGCCCATCACCAGCGATGGCTCCGGCCAGATCCTGCTGATCATCCATCCCGAGCTCCGTGAGCGCCGGGGGGCCGTGGGCGTGGCCTACTGGTGGTTGCTGAACGGAGAAGCGCGCTCGGTTCTCATGATCAGCCCCAACGATCCGGCCAGCCGCAGGACCCCGGTCAGCCTGGGCGATCTGGTCATTCACGAGCTGGCCCATGCGTACCAGGTCCGCTATCACGTCGATCAGCATGGAGTCCTCCCCAACGTCCCCGTCTGGGCCATCGAGGGAGGCGCCAGCCTCCTCCAGTTCGAATTCGTTCGACGGTTGGCCGGGATCGGGCTCTTCGACAATCACGACTGGCGGGATCAGTCGGGCTCGACGGCCGCGACGCGCTACAGCCGGGTCATGCATCCACGCGGTGGAGAGCTCATGCGGGGCTATGTTCGCTCCGCCGCCTTTCTCATGGACCAGGTCCACCGACGGATCGCCGCGGGCGAGCCCTCCTCCGAGGCCTTTGCCGCGATTTCGCAGGGCGTGCTTCACGGGTGGCGGCACAATCCGGCCAGCCTCGCCAACCGGCAGCGCGAGCTTCTCGAGGACTGGACTCCCATCGAGGCGATCCTCACCTGGGTTCTCAGTCGAGCGGCGGACGATCTCACGGAGTCGCCGATCTATCAGAACCCCACCTTCCGCAACAGCTGGGATGTTCGGTTCGGGGAATTCGGCTGGCGATCGGACGGCTCGTTGCTTCTCGGACGCGGCCAGGTGCGGCGGAGTGAGAATGAAGGGGGCAGCGCAGGGTACTTCCGCATCGATGCCTCGGGCCCCGGAGGCGTCGTGGGTCTCACGGCCACTTCCGACGACATCCACTGGAAGCTCCTGCGGGTCCAATAGTCGCCCACCCCGTGCCCAGCGCATCCGGGGCACCCGGCTCACCTCGGCGAGGGGGCCACGGTCAGGCGGTGTCCCCACGGTCAGGGGGGTGCCCTGCCGTCAGGGCGGCTTCCCACGGTCAGGCGGTGTCCCCACGGTCAGGCGGTGTCCCCACGGTCAGGGGGGTGCCCCGCCGTCAGGGCGGCTTCCCACGGTCAGGCGGTGTCCCGCCGCGAGGGAGTGTCCCACCGCCAGGAGGTGTCCCTGCGTCAGGGGGTTTCGGGGAGGGCTTCGCGGGCGGCCCGCTGGAGCTGGGCCCAGCAGCGCTCCAGGTGCTCCCGGCGCGTGCGCAGGTTCCCCACCGAGAGTCGCAGCGCCACTCGGCCGGCGACGCGGGTGTGCGAGAGGAACGAGTCCCCTGACGCGTTGACCCGGTCCATGATCGCCAGATTGTGGCGATCAAGCGCCTCGCCCTCGGTGCCACTCCCGGCCCCGGTCCCGGTCTCCGTCCCGGTCCCGGAGGAGCGCCGGAACACCACGGTCGCGAAGGGAACGGGCGCCGCGAGCTCCCAGCCCTCGGCGGCCTTGATGCGATCGGCGAACTCCCGGGCCATCTCGATGTGCTCCCGGATCCGAAACTCGAGACCCTCGGCCCCGAAGTAGCGGAGGACGAACCAGAGCTTCAGCGCCCTGAACCGCCTCCCCAGCGCCACCCCGTAGTCCATCAGGTTCGCGACCTCGTCCCCCTCGGCGGTGCGCAGGTACTCGGGCACGAGCGAGAAGGCGTCGCGGATGATCTCCGGATGCGGAGAGTAGAGGACCGAGCAGTCGACCGGGGTGAAGAGCCACTTGTGGGGATTGAACAGTAGTGAATCCGCCCGCTCCCAGCCCTTGAACCAGGGTCGCAGCTCCGGAAGGATCGCGGCCGACCCCGCGTAGGCGGCGTCGACGTGTAGCCAAACCCCGTACTCGGCGGCGATCTCGGCGATCTCGGCGATCGGGTCCATCGAGGTCGTCGAGGTGGTCCCGAGGGTCGCGACGATGGCGACGGGTCGCACCCCTGCCTCGAGGTCGGCCACGATCGCCCCTCGCAGGGCGTCGGGACGCATCCGGAAGGTGTCGTCGACCGGGACCTTCGCGACCCCGGACCGGCCGAACCCCAGGGTGAGCGCGGCCTTCTCGATCGAGGAGTGCGCCTCGACCGAGGTGTAGATGCGTCCGGGGGGGAGGCCGAAGATCCCCAGCTCGCGGGCCTCCGGATAGGCGCGATGCCGCGCAGCCGCGAGCCCCACCAGCGACGAGGTGGACGCCGTGTCCTGGATGACGCCGAACCAGTCCTCCGGGAGCCCCAGGAGTCGGCGGGCCCACTGCACGACCAGCGCTTCGAGCTCGGTTCCGGCCGGAGAGCTCTTCCATACCATCGCGTTGATGTTCAGCGTCGCAGAGAGCAGCTCCCCGATGATCCCGGGCCCCGACCCGGTGACCGCGAAATAGCCGTGGAAGCCGGGGTGATTCCAGTGGGTGACGGCGGGCATGACCAGCGCGTCCAGGTCGCGGAAGATCGCCTCCATGCTCTCCGGACGGCGCGGGGGGGAGGGGGGGAGCGCGTCGAAGAGCTCTCCGGGGGCCACTCGCGACAGGACCGGGTACCCCTCGACCCCGTCGAGATACTCCGCGGACCACTCTGCCGCCCGGCGAATCCAGCGCAGGAACTCCGCCGGCGGCATGTCGCCGGAGAGGGCCGGATCGGGCCGACGATCGACGGTGTCCGGCCCCGGCGGATCCCCATCCGGGTCCGGCACTCCGGATTCAGGCAAATCGCGATCCCCTCGGGCAGAATCCACGCGTCAGGCCGGGATGACCGCGGTCAGTTCGAGGGCGGGGCATCGCCCGCATCCGCGAGCGGCCGCATCTCCTCGAGTTCCTCGGCCAGCGACTCCACCTGCTTGCGGATTTCCCCGAGTAGCGCCCCTTCCGGCTCCCGGGTGACCCCGGTCCCGTGGAGGAGGTTGAAGAAGAGGGTGTCCATGTGGCCGACGCTCGCGAAGGTCACCCCTTCGTCGACGATCCGGTTGAGCTGTAGAAGCTCGCGGAGCCCCATGTTGGCCGTCACACCCCCCTCGGCGCCCTGGGGCGGGTGGGCGTGCAGGAACCGGAAGAGGACCTCGCGCAGAAACTGCATCTCTTCGACGGCCTCACCCGCCGCGAGTCCACGAAACGCCGCGAGGTTCCCGTAGAGTTCGGCGGACTGCTGGAAGAGGGGCTTCACATGGTCCTTCCAGGGTCCCATGGCGGGGGGAAGGAAGCTGACCATGAGCGCCAGGAATTCGGAAAGCAGCTCGGTCAGGGGACCGTCGACCTCATGGCTGCGGGCACGGACCTCGAGAAGCCAGCGATCTACGATCGCGGGGCCGTGCTCCTCGAGCCAGCCGCTGACCTGGTTCGGCGTCATCGGGGAGCGTTCGGAGCCGGTGCGCAGCCGATCTCGGACAGGGGATGCTCCAGGGTCGAGGGTGATTCGGTCCACTTCGGACATGGGCACACCGAGTCAGTGGGGAACGGGTAACTCGAGTCCTTTTTCAAAGGTACTCAAGCCGACGTCTCGGTCCCACCCCCTTGCACCGTTCGTGCCGAGTCCGGATCCGGATCGATCCAGGGAACCAGGCGGATCTCCATCGAGGTCCCCTCGTCCGAGCTCCGCACGAGCTGAACTCGCCCTCCCCACGACTCGACCAGCCGGCGTACGATCGCGAGCCCCAGCCCGGATCCCGAGGTGCGGGTCGAGAAGTGAGGCTCGAAGACCTTTGCGCGCAGGTCGGGAGGAATCCCGCTCCCCTCGTCGTGCACCCGCAGGTGCACCATGCCCTCCACGGCCTCGACCTCGATGTGAACGTTCCCCTCCCCCTCGATGGCCGCGCGGGCATTCTCGAGCAGGTTCACGAGCACCTCCTTCAGCTCTCCCGCCCGAGCCCGGACCGGGGGAAGATCGGGCTTCAGATCGGCGCTGAAGCGAACGGGGCCCTCTCCCGCCGAGTAGAGGTCGATCACCTCGCCGACCACCCGCTCGACCTCGACCCTCGCGAGCGGGGTCGTCCCCACCGGAGACGGAGCCGCGTAGCGGGAGAAGGACGACGCCACCGAGGCGAGCCGGTCGATCTCGAGCAGGATCGCGTCGACGTTGCGGTCTAGGATCTGGTCATAGTCCTCGGATCCATCCCGCCAGGCCCGTCGGATGTGCTGGATGCCGAGCTTGATCGGTGTGAGCGGGTTCTTCACCTCGTGGGCGACCTGCTGGGCCATTTCACCCCATGCCAGAATCCGCTCCGTCCTGAGTTCATCGGTCACATCTTCGAAGGCCAGAACCACGCCTCCGGGCGGCCCCTCTCTCGAGATCTTCCGCGCCCGGACCCGGATCCTGCGGTCATCGATCGGAATCTCGGTGCCGGCCTCGAGGAGACCGTCGCGCAGGTACCGCTCCGTCCATTCGCGCAGTCCGAACAGGGCGCGGGAGGACTCCGAGGGACCGGCGAGCGGTTGCCCCTGAGCGAGACGTACTCCGAGCAAGTCCTCGGCCCGGGGATTCGCCAGCGTCACCCGTCCCTGTGCGTCCAGCGCCACCACCCCGGTCGCGACCTCCTCGACGATCGCCCGGGTTCTGCGCGAACTCGTGACCAGGGCTTCCCGCGTCCTGGAGAGTCGATCCACCATTCGGTTGAAGGCCGAGAACACAGCTCCGAACTCGTCGGTCCGATCCTCGGGAAGGTGCACGCCCATGTTCCCGGACCCCACACGCTCGCTGGCGATCTGGAGGGTCTGAATGGGTCGGGTCAGCGCACGCCCCACGCCGAGCGCGAGGAGGACCGAGAGCCCGGCCCCCAGGAGGAGCGCGAACCCGAGAAGGTCGGCGATCTCGCGCTGCCGGACGGCGGTGGCCCCCGCCTGGAGGGGAGAAGGGGCGGCCAGGACCAGCCCCCCGGGAATTCTCTGATACGCCACCACGTACTCCCACCCCCCCAGCGTCGCCATGCTGGTGGCCGTGAGCTCCTCACCCCGCCCGACGTCCTGCTGAATGGACGGGGGCAGCCATCCCTCGTACAGCCCGAGTTCGACCAGCTCCCGCATCGAGCCTCCCACCAGTTGCCCCCCGTCATAGAGGAGGAGGTCGGCCCCGACCCTCGAAGCCAGCAGGTCGAGTGCCCCTTCGACGTCGAAGAACCACGAGGCGGCGTCGTCGACCGCTCGCGCCGCGAGCGCCTCGGCCGTCCGCATCGACACCCCCGCGAGCGTCTGGTATGCCAGGGCGCCGAACAGGAGGGTCGGCAGAAGGAAGAAGGCGAAGAGTGCCATGGTCACCCTCCCCCGGAACGAGGCGAGGGCCGCAGCCGCTCGCTTCGGGCCGTCACCCGGTCCCGTCGAGAGCCGTCGTCCGCCGGTCCAGAGAAGGAGGATGAATACGAACGTGATGAGCAGGAGCAGCGACCCCCGGGCCACCAGGAGGAGGCCTCCCGGGAGCTCCAGGATGTAGTGGCCGTGGTAGAGTTCTCCGGGGTACTCGATCTGGGTTTCCCCCTGGAAACCGTCCCGCGTGCTCACCCACCGCACCCCGAGCTCCTCGGCCGGGCGCTCGCCGGGCAGGATGGGGATCAGGACGAGGGGGTCGGGTTCGGTTCGGGCCGGTGTGAACAGCGGCCCGAGCGGAGACTCCACGGCCAGTCCCCGTCGGGGAGGGATGACCGCGGTCACCACACTCCCGTCCCCTACGGAGGCGGCCGACATGTAGTGCGCGTCGGAGAGGTTGAAGCGCTGCAGCGTCACCCGATCCGTCGTGAGCGCCTGGAGGATCAGTTCCACGGGAATCCGCGGTCGGAGGGTCGGGACCCCGATCCGGAGTTCCTCTCGTGGCACGCCCTCGGCCGACCACCAGGTGAGCCACACCGGTACCCCTTCGCGGGCCAGACCGCTCTCGGTCCAGGCGGAGTAGAGGACCTCAACGGGATCCCGTCCGGTTTGTGCCATGCTCCGGGCCTCCTCTCCGGTACGCAGGAGGAGAAATTCCAGGAAGGGGTCCGGCCGGGTGCCGAGCGTCTCGATTCGCTCCTCGGCCACCGCGATCCGGGCTTCGACGCGCTCGCCCCAGGCCCAGGGCAGGATGAGCGTTCCCGACACGGTCACCACCGCCAGCCAGCGCAGGAGCCCGGTCCGCCAGCGCTCGTCCGACCCCAGGGCATGGGTCACCAGGGCCAGCGGCACCACCCAGAGGAGCCCCGCGAGCAGGGGAAACGAGGCCGTGTTCCTGACCCACCAGGCCCCACCGAATCCGAGGAGGAGGGCGAGCGTGATCCCGACCGCGAAGGTCCAGCGATGAAGGTCGAGCGCACCTCTGCGGCCCGCGAGGAGAACCGGGAGCAGAAGGCCGCAGAGGGCCAGCGCCGCCGTTCCCTGAAAGAGGACCCAGATGGCCTCGGGCGCCGCGAGGAGATCCCGGGAGGCGCCCTCCCGGAAGAGCAGGATCAGGCCGAGCGCCAGACCGATCCCGACCGGCGCCGAAATCCAGGAGGGGATCCGACGGATCGCCCCCGGGCGGAGAAAGCCGAGGAGGAAGACCCCACCGGCCGCCAGGGTGAAGACGCCACCGAGGGAGAGGGTGAAGGGCCCGGGGAGGAGGAAGTCGGCCGGCGAGAAGAACCGGGGACCTCCGGCGAGCGCACCCAGCGGGAGGATCGCCAGGGTGGGCAGCAGGGCGCCGGCGGCCAGCCCGAGTCCCAGCGGTCGGTGGCGAGTACCCCAGGTGAGCAGTCCCCACGAGAGGAGGAGCAGGAAGAGCACCACCACGGTCCAGCGCCGCTCCAGTCGCTCCCTCACCGCCGCCTCCGAAGGGGGCGTGAGGGTGACCGAGAAGAGGATGTCCCCCGCCCACCGGAGATCCCAGACGCTCTCCTCCTGAACCCGGTCGGAACGCGCGACCTGGATCGCCGCTCCGGTCTGCCGGTAGAACCGCGATACGAAGTCCCCCGTGACGTCTTCGAGCGAGGCGGGAAGATCCGCCCTCAACAACGTAGCCGCCATCGCCGTTCCGCGACCGTCGGGAAGGGGGCGAATCACGTAGAGGTAGCCGAAGAGCGCTCCCTCTTCGTAGGCATAGGGCCGAAGTCCGAGCCGGACCGTCCGCGGAATCGGTCCCTGGTGGCTCCCGTCCCAGGCCAGCAGTTCGCCCCCCGGGCCGAAGACACCCACGGCATCGACCCCGGTCGGGCGCAGCTCCGCAGGAAGCGTCGTGGGTGCGAGTTCGTCCTCCCCTTCGAACTCCGCGACCAGGCGCGCGGCCGCATCCTCTCCCGCGAGGAGGAGGTTGTCGAGCTCCTCGGCCAGCGTTTCGCGGACATCGGCCTCCCAGAGAACCGCACGTCGCGACCAGTCCGAGGACACCCGGTGGAGGTGGGCCTCGGCGACGAACCCCAGGGTGATCGCCGCCAGGAGTCCGGCCAACGCCCAGCGCGGCGCGGGATGGCGACCGGCAAGGAGAAATCCGCCCGAGACCGCCGCCAGCGCCGCGACGGCAAGCCAGAGGGGATGATCGGTCGCGGCCCACATCGCCATCAGCACGATGGCGATGTGGAGAAGCGCCGCAGGAACGAGGGGGCGGAGAGTCACCGGAGGATACGGGTTGCGTCAGAGGGTCGAAGGGAGGAAGATTGCGATCGTGGCGCACGCTGCCGGCCACGGTCGTCTCGAAAAGATGGGTCACCGGGAGCCGGCGGGACAGGGGACCACCCTCCGAGGCCGAGGGTAGAATATGGGATACGATGGTGTTTCGGGCTCCCCACCCTTCCTGAGCAGGAGACATTCGACCATGCGATCTCTCATTTCGATTCCTCTGGCTGCGGGAGTCGTGCTTCTTGCGATCGCCTCGCTGTGCCCCCCCCCTGCAGCGGCACAGAGTGTGACCGTCGATGAAGGGGTTTTCATCATCTCGATGAACGGCCAGCGGGTGGGAACCGAGAGCTTCACGATCCGGCGATCCGGCTCGGGCGACGATGCCCAGATCATCGCCACCGCCGAGATCCAGCTCGAACTCTCGGAAGGGCTCACCGACCTGCGGCCCTCGCTGCATGCGGTGGGACGGGACATGGCGGTGTACGCCTACCAGATCAAGGTTTCGGGCGGCCACCAGGAGGAGCTTACCGTACGGGAAGGCGACCGGCGCTACATCACGCGGGTGCGCTCGGAGCGGGGAGAGCGGGAGCGGGAGTTCCGGGCCGCCCCGGGCACGCTCCTCCTCGATTCCGATGTCGCGCACCAGTTCCACTTTCTGGCATCGCGACTCACCGATGGCGCCACCACGATCCCGGTGATCTCGCCGCGAGAGGGCCGCCAGTACGAGCTGCGGGTGTCGGAGGTCGGCTCCGAGTCCATCCAGATCGGTGGCGCGAGTGTTCAGGCGAGACACCTGCGTCTGCAGGGGGAGGGCGGGACCCGTGATGTCTGGCTCGACAGCGAAGATCGGGTCCTTCGTGTGGAACAGGGGGATCGGGGGTACAGTGCCGTCCGACAGTCCCTTCCCTGATCCGATGTTCCGGGGCGTTGAAGAACCCCCGGTGCTTCTCTCGTAGGCAGGGACAAGAGCCTCGAACCCAGCCTTCTCCGGAGAGAGAATGACCGAAGACCCACAAGAGCCTCCGGCAGGGAGCCGCGCCCCCTCGGCGATCCGTCCGAGTGAGCGCGGTCGCCCACCCGCCCGAGCCCTCGCCCGGACGCACCCGGATCCGCGGTCCCTCGTGAAGTGGCTCGCGCTCGGAGCGTGCGTCCTGGCTCTCCTCCAGGCGAGCGTGCTCGGCGCCCAGTCGACCCCGACGCCTCTCTCCATCAGCCTCGACGAAGCGATCTCGATGGCGATGGAGCGAAACCCCTCGGTTCTGGTACCCGAAGGCGAGGTGGGGGCCTCCCTCTGGAACGTCCGGGCAGCCCGCGCCTCGCTCCTCCCGTCGGCCTCGGTGTCGGGGGGCGTGTCCTGGCAGGGATCCGGAGAGGAACGCCTGGGGAGCCTCACCTCGGGCGAGTTGGGGCTGATCGACCAGCCGAGCTGGTACTTCTCGCAGTACAACGCCGGGCTCTCGTATTCCCTGAGTGGCGCCACCCTGCTCGCTCCCCGTGAGGCCCGAGCCGGCCTCGCGGCCGCCCGCGCTCGGTCGACCTCGGCCGCCAATGCGCTCCGACTCGAGGTGACACGCGCCTACATCGAGGTTCTACGTCGGGACGAGGCAGTGCGGCTGGCTGACAGCGAGATCGAGCGAGCCTCGGCCAATCTCCGGCTCGCCGAGGCCCAGGTGTCGGTGGGCGCAGCGACCCAGCTCGATGTCCGACAGGCCCAGATCGCCGTCGGTCGAGCCCGTGTGAACAAGACGCGGGAGGAGGGCGAGGCGGGCAATGCCCGGATCGGCCTCCTCGTGCTCCTCGGTCAGGAACCTATCGGTGCCGAGGCCGTGCGCCTGACGACATCGTTTCCCCTCGAGGCCCCGACGCTCGACGAATCGGCGCTGATCGCCGAGGCACTCGAGGGCAATCCGGAGCTGGCCCAGCTGCGCGCCCAGGAGGAGCAGGCGCGGGTGTCGGTTCGCTCCGCGCAGTCCGCGTATCTGCCTTCGCTCAACGCCCAGGCCGGATGGAGCGGCTTCACGCGCCAGGCCTCGGACGGGCAGCTGCTCATCCGGCAGGCCGAAGCCCGGGTGGAGGGTCGGATCCAGCAGTGCGAGTTCCAGAACGAGCTATTCTCGCGGCTCGCGGACCCGCTCCCTTCGCAGAACTGCCGGATGCTGGCTCTCGATCCGGCGTCACGAAACGCCATTCTAGCCGGGAACCAGGCCTTCCCGTTCGACTTCACCCGGCAGCCCCCCTCGGTCGGCGTCCAGATCTCGATTCCGGTCTTCCAGGGACTCCAGCGGCAGCGCCAGATCGAGAGTGCCCGGGTCCAGCTCCGCTCGGCCCAGCTCCGGGAGGATGACCGGGCCCGCAGCCTTCGGGGCGACGTCGCGCGAAGTGTGACGACCGTCCGGACCGCACTTGCCACCGCCCGCCTCGAGGAGGAGAACCTGGAGGTGGCCCGGGCCCAGCTTCGCCTCGCCCGGGAGCAGTACCAGGCCGGGTTGGTCGGCTTCCTCCAGCTGGCGGACGCCGAGAACATCCTGGCGCGCGGGGAGCGGGAATTCCTGGCCGCCGTGTTTACGGTTCATGAGGCACTCGCCGGGCTCGAGGCCACGGTGGGCCGCCCGCTTATCCAACGTTGAGGAGTCGGAGCATGTCGGGAACGCGCAAGCTCGTGATCGGGGTCGTGGTGGTCGTCGTGATCCTCGGCGCCGTCGCCGTCAGTATCGCCCAGAGCCAGGACCGGGCGGTGGACGTGCGGGCATCCGAGGTGATCGAGCGGGATCTGGTCGCCACGATCACGGCCACAGGCAACGTGCGGGCGCGCCGCGAGGTGAACATCTCGTCCGATGTGATGGGTCGGGTGATCGAACTCAACATCGAAGAGGGCGATGAGGTGGATCGCGGCGATGTCCTCCTCCGGCTCGACCCCTCGCAGACCCAGGCGGCGGTCTCGCGGGCGCGGGCCGCGCTGGCCCAGGCCGAGGCTCAGGTCGCCCAGCAGCGGGCCAACATGGTGCAGGCGCGTCGGGAACTCGATCGCCTCGAGGGCCTTCGCGCTCGCGACCCCGATCTTGTCACCAACCAGGCGCTCGAAGAGGCCGACACCCGCCTGCAGGTGCAGCGTTCGCTCCTGCAGTCGGCGGAATTCGGGGTCGAGCAGTCGCGGGCCGGGCTGAGCGAGGTCGAGGAGCAGCTTTCCCGCACCACGATTCTGGCCCCCATCTCGGGGCGGGTCACCCGCCTCAACATCGAGGAGGGAGAGATGGCGGTGGTGGGCACCATGAACAACCCCGGCTCGCTGCTGCTCACGATCAGCGACCTCTCGGTGGTCGAGGCCGTGCTGGCGGTCGACGAGATCGACATCCCCCGGATCGCTCTCGGGGACTCGGCCTCGGTCGAACTCGACGCGCTTCCCGGCCGGGTGTTCCCCTCGCGTGTCGCCAAGATCGGCAACTCCTCGATCCGACCCCAGGGGGGAGGCTCGCAGGGGTCGGTCGACTACGAGGTGATCCTCACCATCCTCGAGCCACCGAGTGAGCTGCGCCCCGACCTCTCGGCCACTGCGGACATCATCGTGGACCGCCGACCGAATGCGCTGTCGGTGCCGATCATCGCGGTGACCCTTCGCGGTGGAGACGAGGACGACGACGATGAGGATCCAGTCGAGGGGGTGTTCGTAGTGCGCGACGGGAAGGCGGTCTGGCAGCCCGTGGAGCTGGGGATCACCGGACAGGAGCACTTCGAGATCCTCGCGGGGCTCGAGGCGGGGGATTCGGTCGTGAGCGGGCCGTACCAGCGCATCCAGCTCCTTCGTGACGGAGACGCCGTTCGGGTGGAGCCGCGTGCCTCCCGAACCCCGTCGAACTGACCCGAGGAGCACCCCTTGCAGCTGATCGAAGGTGCCCGACTGGCCCTGATGCAGATCCGCCAGGAAAAGCTGAAGAGCGGCTTCAGCGTCCTGGGCGTCGTGATCGGCGTCATGTTCCTGATCGTGGTGGTCAGTGTGGTCGAGGGGATGGATCGGTACATCACCGAAGACTTCGCGGAGGTCGTCTACGGGGTGAACACGATCCAGGTCCGGCAGACCCCCAGCGTGCAGATCGGCGACGGGGGGGCCCAGTGGCGGGAGATGCAGCGCCGCCCCCGGGTGACGCTCGACGACGCCCGGGCGATCCGCGAGGGCCTCTCGGTCCCCGCTCTCGTGGGCGTCGAGACCGGGGCCACCCGGTCGGTCCGAACCGAAGAGGGACGCCGGGCCGAGAACGTGCAGATTTCGGCCATCTCCCCCGAGGTCCTCCAGATCCGGGCCTTTCACGTCAGCGAAGGCAGGCCCTTCTCTCCCCAGGAGGCCGCGCGGGGGGTTCCCGTCGCGATCCTCGGGCAGGGGGTGGCCGAATCGCTCTTTCCGGAGGAGGGAGGACTCGACTCGCGCATCCGGATCGGGGGCTTCCCCTATCGGATCGTGGGGATCCTCGAGCCGCAGGGGTCGCTCTTCGGGATCTCGCTCGACAACGTGATCCTGATCCCGGCACAGTCCCGGGCGGGCGACATCCTGCCCGAACGGGGCGCCGTGGGCTCGATCATCGTCCAGCCCCGGGATCCCGCGCACGTCCGCACCGTGCAGGCCGACATCGAGTCCGCCATGCGCATCACGCGCCGGCTCGGGCCGGCCGCCCCGAACGACTTTCAGATCGATACGGCCGAAGAGTCGCTCGCCTTCTGGGACCAGATCAGTACGGTGCTCTTCATCGCCCTCCCGGGCCTGGTCGGGATCTCTCTCGTGGTCGGGGGCATCGTGATCATGAACATCATGCTGGTCTCGGTCATGGAGCGGACGCGTGAGATCGGTGTGCGCAAGGCGCTGGGGGCCCGCAGGCGGGACATCATCTCCCAGTTCCTGGTCGAGTCGACGACGCTCTCCGGGCTCGGGGCCGTGCTCGGTGTCGCGATCGGGGTCGGACTGACCGCCATCGTTCGGGCCACAACCCCCCTGCCCGCCGCGATCGCCCCGCACTGGATCGCACTCGGGGTGGCCCTGGGAATGACGGTGGGGATCCTGTCGGGGGTGTACCCCGCCGTTCAGGCATCCCGCCTCGATCCGGTGGAGGCCCTGCGCCGTGAGTAGTCGCCCGTGGGCACCGACCCGGCTTCGACACGGAGTGACCGAGGGAATCCGGATCGGACTGGATTCGATTCGGGCAAACCCCTTCCGGTCGGGCCTCACGATCCTGGGCATCGCCGTGGGAGTCTCGGTCGTCGTGATCATGGCCTCGCTGATCACCGGGATCCGCGGAACCGTCCAGGAGGGGATCGAGTCGGCGGGGCCCCGAAACTTCTACGTGACCCGGTTCGACCTCTCCGAAGTCCGGCTGGTGGGAGACGGAAGCCAGCCGGACTGGCTGCGCCGCCGCCCCATCACGGTGGCGGAAGCCGCCCGAGCCGACCGACTCCCCGCCGTGGAGAGCGCGGTCATCAGCTTCGGGCTCCAGGACCCGGGCGCCGGGGGGGGAGTGACCGTATCGGCCGAGGGGCGCCGGATCACCGGGGTCAGCGGGGCGGCGGAATCGGCGCGATGGCCGGACTACCGCGAGGGGCAGTTCACGCGCGGGCGAAATTTCATTCCCGTCGAGGTCGACAACGCCCGTTCGGTCGTGGTGGTCTCGGAGAAGCTCGCCGACGACCTGTTCGGGAACGACGACCCCCTGGGACGCCGGATCCGGGTCTCGGCCGGGTCCACGGATCCGGTCCCCCTGACGATCGTGGGGGTATACCAGACGGTCGACAACCTCTTTTCGGACCAGGTCGGGCACGTGGTGGTGATCCCCTACACCACCGCGATCCGGCGCATGAAGATCGACGACGAATGGGGGCAGATCGTGGTCGTGCCCCGCGCCGACGTCCCCCTGGATCTCGCCGAGGACCAGGTGATCGCGATGATGCGAAGCGTCCGGGGACTCTCGCCGGGAGAGGCGAACGATTTCTCGATCCTTCGATCGACGCAGATCCTCGAGCTCTTCGACGACTTCACCGGGGTGTTCTTCATCGTCATGCTCTCTCTCTCCTCGGTCGGACTCCTCGTCGGGGGTGTCGGGGTCGTCGGGATCATGCTGATCTCCGTGACCGAGCGGACTCGAGAGATCGGGATCCGCAAGGCGCTCGGGGCCACCCGAAGCGAGATCCTCTGGCAGTTCCTCGTCGAAGCCGGAATGCTCACCGCGATCGGTGGCGCGGCGGGCCTCCTACTGGGAGGCATGGTATCGCTGGCGGTCACTTCGTTCACCCCGGTCCCGGCTGCGATTCCTCTCTGGGCGGTTGCGACTGCGCTCATCATGGCCGTGATTACGGGCATGCTCTTCGGGCTCGTTCCCGCCATGCGGGCGGCCGGGATGGAACCGGTCGAAGCCCTCCGCCACGAATAGCCCCCGCTTTCCACCCTTATCCCGGCCCCGGAACATGAGCCCCACGTACTCCGCACCTGACCAGCCTCTGGACCTGCTGGCGGTCTTCGCCCATCCGGACGACGCCGAGCTTCTGTGTGGCGGGGCGCTCGCCCTGGCGGCCGAGCGGGGAGAGCGGGTCGGGATCCTCGACCTCACCCGCGGCGAGATGGGCAGTCGGGGCACCCCCGAGATCCGGGAGAGGGAGGCGAACGCCGCGGCCGAGATCCTGGGGGTCTCGCTCCGCTGGAACGTCGGCCTCCCGGACGGTCGACTCGAAGATTCCCACGAAGCGCGTCGAGCCCTGGCGGACCTTCTGAGAATGCTCCGCCCGGGAGTCGTCGTGACCCACTGGCTCGATGGGCGCCACCCCGACCATCGCGCCGCCTCGGCCCTCGTCCGCTCCAGCGTCTTCCTCTCGGGGCTCCGCAAGCTGGAGAGCTCCCACGCACCCTTTCGGCCCCGCAAGGTCATTCACTCGATCCTCTTTCGCGAGGATGCGCCTCCCCCCTCCTTCGTCCTCGATGTGACCGCGGTCATGGATCGGAAGATGCGGGCGGTCGAGGCCTTCGACTCGCAGTTCGGGGGCAACCCCGGAGCCGGCGAGGTCTATCCAGGAGGAAACCGTCCCCTGGCCGATCAGATCCGGGCCCAGATGGCCCACTGGGGGTCCCGGATCCGGGTCGAGTACGGAGAGCCCTTCTGGACCCCTGAGACGCTCACCTTTCCCTCCCTCACGGACGTCCCCGTCAGCTCACTCTGAGGAGGAAGCTCCGGACTCGCAGCGCACCTCGAGAAGGAGTCGGCGCCAACTCGGCGTCTCGGGCCCCGAGACCCGCAGGGCCTTCGCTTCGGCCCGTCCGCCTTCGAGGAGCCAGGGGGCGAGCCATCGGCCGATTTCGGCCGGCAGGTGTCCCAGCGGCTCTCCCGAGGCCACATGGACCCAGACCTGCGGGGGTTCCTGGAGCGGTGGGTCGGGAATCAGGGTAAGCGCGTCCCCCGCGCGTACGCTCTCGAGCGCCCGCTCCCGACGCTCGAAGAGGGTCCCATGGACCGTGGCACGGAAACGCCGGGGACGCTCGACGGGGAACGGCCGCTCTCCCCCGTCAAAACCGAATATAGATTCTGTTTCATCGCTCGCGTCGTCGGGTCCATCTTCGGTCATCGGCGCACGGTGCTCCCGGCACGGTGGAATCATGAGGGTGGAGCGGGAAGGGCGAAATCCGTGCGGCAGGCTCGAGGGTGATTCTCGCGAGGGTCTGTTCTCCGACGGGTTCAGCCCGGTCCTCCCCGACCGTATCTTTCCCTGTTAAGGATGGCGAGACCTGCCCGCGCGTTCCCGGGGGGGGGGGGGGGGGGGGGGGGGGGGGGGGGGGGGGGGGGGG
>REBS01000060.1 GCA_007692605.1 Gemmatimonadales bacterium | reverse complement strand
GGTGTGCGTGTGCGAGCCCCGGCAGGTCTGGACATTCTTGACCAGCGAGGGGTTGGCGGGATCACTCACGTCGAAGATCCGCACCCCGAGCATCTGGTCGGCCAGATCCTCGACCCCTTCCGTGCCGCAGTCCGTCCGCGACCGCCGGCTCTCGGCCGAGATGAACAGGAGATCCCCGTAGATCGACGGGTCCCCCTGGTCCGTGGGGCAGAGCACGCTGCTCGTGAGCCGGGGGTTGGCCGGGTCGGTCATGTCCCAGACCATGAAGCCGCTGAAGTTGCCCTGGTAGACGAGGTTCCCCCGGAAGGCCAGGTCCGAGTTCACGAAGGCCAGCCCCTCGGCGTGGTCGAACTCCGGCGGCTTCGGCGTATAGGACACCAGCCGCATGTTCCAGAAGACCTCTTCGGCCGTGTCTCCGGGCCCGGCGGCGAGCCCCACCCGGGGATCATCCATCGTCGAGGTCCGGTCCTGCGTCTGCGCCTCGACACTCGTCGGGTTCGCAACGACCATCCACACGAGACCCAGGACGGCGGCGAGCGCCCACCCGGTCCGCAAGGCCCATCCGCGTTCGGCAGAGGTGTCGGCAAGGGTGCGTCGATTCATCGGAAGCGTACTCCTGAAAGGTGGGTGGATCAGAGGTCGGCCAGAAGCCGTTCCATCACGTGGATCTCGTCGAGCTGGTCGGCGGCCACATCGGTGGCGAAGCGAAAGATGTCGGGTTCCTGGGCGGCGCGGGGATTCTCGAACAACTCGTCAACCATGTCGATCGCGCCCAGGTGATGCTCGATCATGAAGGTCAGGAAGAGCCGGTCGAACTCCCGGCCCCGGGCCTCGGTCAGGCGCTCGAAGTCCTCGTCCGACACCAGCCCCGGCATCTCCATGGCCCGCAGGTGGTGCGCCTCGGGCACCGGCTGACCCCGCTGGCGCAGCCACTCCTCCATGAAGAGGATCTCGTCGCGCTGGGAAATATCGATCCGCTGCGAGAGTTGCCGCACCGCGGAACCCGCGTCCCGATCAGCCGAGAGCGCCGCCATCCGCACCGCCTGGTCATGGTGCCCGATCATCATCTGCATGAAGTGGACGTCGGACTCGGTGTACCCGTCACCCCCCGAAGCCGTGAGCCCCCCCATGTCGTGGTCCCCGTGCCCCATGGCAGCATGGTCCATGCCCTCGTGTCCCTCCGGGGAGGCCGATTCGGCCGCCTCCGGGATCCGGTCGGAGCCCCCTTCGGGAACCGCCTCGCCCCCGCAGCCCACGGTCAGGATCCCCGCAGCCATGAGGCACAGGGCGGCCCCGACCGCGGTCGAACCCCGCCCATCTCGCCTTCTCCATCGAACCGCTCGAATCATAGGAATCGCTCGCCCTGCCGGTGAAAGTCCAAAAGACCCAAAGACCAAAAGGCCAGCCACGGAGAGCCCGAAGGGGGCGCTCCGCACCACCGACCCTGTCCATAGCGTTTCGGCAAGCTATCCCGCCGGGGGTCCTCCCGCCAGTCGGAGAGGCGAGGCCCCAAATGTGACATGCGCCGGTCTCCGCCAGTGACAGAACACCCTCTCCCCTTCGCGAACGTTGTGAAAGCGGTCTCTGCCGACCTCGCATTCCGTTCGGTCCGCGGCATACAGGATATTCGGTTCGTCCTTCCCCACGACCACCTTCCAACCGAGGCTTCCCCCCGGCGTGCCAGTGATGCGATCGGGAACGGGAATCGAAACGCATGAGGTGAAAAGGACTACACCCGAGAGGCAGGCTGCACCTGCGACCGAGCGCCTCATCCGACCCGATTCCCCCCACCCGGGGCACGACCATGCATGGATCCGGTCTCCGTTCAAGGGAGCATGGTGTGGACTGAAATCGCACGTTGGGGTCAGTTGTCGGGGTGCGCAAGGGGAAGCCGGAGGTGCCCAGGCCGCCCGACCCGCCTTCGGCCCTGTGTCTGGCCGCTCGAGTCCTTTCTCTTCAGCGCAAGATATTGACGTTTCTGTAGGGCCCGCCGTACTCTGCAAAACAATCATGACAGGTGAGACGGGGCATTCATGCTATCAGCAAAATGGCTCGAGGCCCCTTGCAAATGATATTCCGGTGCGGGGAACGTTTTATCCCACCCGGCTGTGAAGCACCCATTTCAACCCAACGACGGCGCCGTCCCCCCCGAACTTGCGTAGACCCATGTCCGAATCCACGGATTCCACACTCCACAGACATCGACGCCTGAGCCCATGGAGTCGATTCTCGGTGAACGACCTGATCGACGATGCGCCACGCCTGGTCGGGGAGCTGGCCGAGCGCACGGACGAACTCGCGGGTGAGCACTACCCGAGTGGCCTGGCGGACCAGCTGGTTCGGGCCCTGCAGGGGATCGGAGTGTGGATCGGTTCCGGCGAGGATGGGGTGTCCGAGGAGCTGCGCACCGCCTTCCGGGATCTCGCCTTCACGTGTCGGTCTCATGGACGCAACCTGGACCAGACGCTCTCGGATCTGGAGAGGCTCGAGGACCTCCTGGTGGGAGATGACGGGCCGGATGTGGATGGCGTCGTGGGGGCCGCCAGTCGTCCCCTCAGACGAGCCATGCGCGCGCTGTGGAGCGAGATCATCCAGCTGAATGAAGCCGTGAGCCGGCGCAAGAGCCGGGAGCGTGTCGAGGCGATGGGGGCCTTCGAAGAGATCTTCTCACACGAGTTGGGAAATCGACTCGGAGCCGTCCGTACCGGGCTTGATATCCTGCAGGACCCTCCCGAGGGACTGTCCGAGGAGCGACGGCAGAGCCTGCTCGAGCTGATCGGAGACGGCGTCGACGCGGCGCTGCAGTCCGTCGACGATGTCGGCGGGTTCATTCAGGCCCAGAAATGGGCCGAAGACCTTCGTCAGCCCTTGAACGAGGTGGCGACAGGGGTGGTGAAAGGGCTCAGGCCCCAGGCACGGAGCCAGGGTGTCGTGCTGAACGTCGAGTCCGAGGACCTTCCTCGAACCCCGGTCGACGCCGGACGGATCCGGCTGGTCCTCTCCAACTTCCTGGTGAACGGAATCCGCTACGCCGACCACGAGAAGGAGCCTCGGCAGGTCAAGCTCACCGCGGAGCGAAAAGGGAGCGCCCTTCACATTGAGGTGGCGGACAACGGAATCGGTATCCCCGAAGAGCAGAAGGGCGAGGTCTTTCAGCTCCACCGGCGGGGTCGAAACCACCACGACCAGGAAGGATCGGGGCTGGGACTCACCATCGCTTCCGAGGCCGTGCAGCAACTGGGCGGCCAGATCGAGATGGAGAGCGAGGCCGGGGTGGGCACGACCTTTCGCGTCATCCTCCCGGTCGAGCCGGAGCCCGGTGGCGCAGGGAGTCAGGTGTCTGCCTGACCTCCTGCGTCGGTCAGCCACGGTTCGAGGTCATGCCGCCTGACCGGCTTGTTCAGGATGCCGTCAAAGAGTTCGACGGCTTCCGGTCGCGGTGAGCGTCGGGATATGGCCACTAGCGGGATGCCGTCCAGGCGTGCTTCCTGCCGAAGTCTCCGCGCCAGCTCCTCGCCGTCCATCCCCGGCATTTCCAGGTCGGTGAGGATGAGGTCCGGAGGGCGGGCCTGCGAGAGCTCCAGCGCCGTCTGTCCGTCCTCGGCTTCTTCCACGGACCAGCCTTCCAACTCCAGGAGGTGACGGAGCACGGAGCGCATACTCGGTTCGTCATCGACCACCAGTGCCCTCGCTGTGTCTGAATCTTCTTTCGTAATCATCTGTCCTCGCATCTTTACAACTCATGTGTCTTGCGATGGCGACTGTTATCTGTCGACATCATGAATGCCCATGTTCTCGATGCGGTGCATGATACCGAAGCGTATACGACGTTCAGGAAAATCTGTTTAAAGGTCAACTCCTAGTCGTTGCTAGGTAATCTTTTGCGTACCATGGATTCGCAGTCATTTCATAAGGTCCAGGCCCTCTGACGACGCCGAT
>REBS01000129.1 GCA_007692605.1 Gemmatimonadales bacterium | reverse complement strand
ATCGCTAGCCATTCATTGGGAGACATGCGTTATTCACCTCGTGTGGGAAGTGCCAAGCCCTGGCGTAGCGCGTGGGCCAGCCCTTGCAGCGCGAGAAGGACAAAACCAAAAGGGATAAATGCTTTAAGCAGCCAGCGTAGGGGTAAGCCACCAGGATTGGGGGAGGATTCTCCACGCGCGAACGATTGCGCGACCCAGGGCAGCGTTAGCCATGCGATATAAAGTCCCATCGCCAGTAACAGCAGTCCGCCAATCACCTCAATGACCCGTTGAACCTTGACCGGGAAGCGCTCATAGAAAACGTCTACTCGAACTTGCTCTCCCATCAATAGCAGGTAAGACATGCCGAACAGTGCAATCGGTGAGATTAAGTGCCACTGCAGCTCCTGTAGCCACACCGCGCCAATGCTAAATACATAGCGCATCAACACATCGCCCGCGACTAGCCCGACAAGTACCACGCAGGTCCAAGCGGCGATCCAGCCAAACAGCCGAACCACCGCCTCTACCCCGTGGACAAAATATTCCACGGCGCGCATATCAGACTCCAATAATGTCGTTTAACCAAGCGCGTTCACTGGGACCTGCCCAGCGATCATGATTAGCTTTAAAGGTCATATAGCTGTCGTGGACTTTACGCACCAGCGGATCTGCGTTGGCTTCCGTCTCTAATGTATCCATCGTTGCTTCGCGCAGGGCGTTGACAACGGGTTCAGGTAGGGTGCTTGCGGTGACACCTTCGTTCTCAACAAGATCCGTCATCGCTTCACCATTGACGGCTTCTTGGATCGGGAATCCTCCGCCCGCGGGTCTTTCGGATTGGGTCGAATGGGGCGGACCGGGTGACAGTGACTTGGGCGCTGACGTGGCCTGCATCGCCATCCCCTGCTTGCTATTTTCCTTTGAGGCATTATTTTCCTGTGCGGGCAAACTACTCGACATAGGAAAACAATGAACGAGCTGGCTTTTGCAGAGGCCCTCTCCGAACTCGACCTCGGTCCACTCCGAGTCGAGATCGAGGAGCTTGAGCCCGCAGGCGGAGGGGATGCGTTTTTCATCCTCGCCTGGGAAGGCGACCGCGTGCCGTTCGTCGCGGAGTTCAAGAATGCTCGCGACCTGAGAACCCTCCAGTACGCTGTACGCCAAGCACGGCGGTGGGCCGAAGAGACGAAGCGGGAGCCGCTCGTTGTGGTGCCGTACCTGAACGACGATTGGCTCGGCTTCCTCCGTTCGGAAAGAATGAGCGCGATCGACCTTTCCGGCAACGCATGGGTCCAGGTTCCCGGACGGTGGAGTTGCTTTCAGCGAGGATTCCCGAACCGATTCCCCGACACTAGACCTACGCGTGCACCATACCGGGGAAAGAGCGCCCTCGTAGGCCGGGTACTCCTCTCCCGGCCCGGCTTCGAGACCATCAGCGAAGTGCAGGAGGAGATCGAGCGCCGCGGGGGCTCCCTGAGCTTGGGACAGGTATCCAAGGTCCTGTCGGCGCTCGAAAAAGACCTTGTGATCCGGAAGGGAGCCAACGGCGTGAGGCTCATTCAGCCGGAAAGACTCCTAGACTCCCTGGCCGAAAGCTACCGCCCACCGAAGGCACTCAAGGAGGAAACCCTCAAGGCGAAGCTCGACGAGAAGCTCTTCACGAAGCTTCTGAGAGAGTCGAAGCGGTCCGGAGCACGCATCGCGGGCTATCAGCCGGCCCGCTACGTGATCGCGCCGGAACCCGGCGAACGCCTCGTGGTTTACGTCGAGTCTCGAGGGTTTTCCGGTGCGGTCGACGCATCCGGGGCGGAACGGTCCAGTCGGTTCCCGAACCTCGCGATCCGTGCCATCAAGGAGCCCTGGGTCTTCTTTGACGCCCAGGTGGAGAGCGGAATCGAGTGGTGTTCTCCCCTCGAGACCTACCTACAGCTCATGCAAGGCGGAAAGCGGGAGCAGGAGATCGCCGTGGGGCTTCGAGATGAAATCCTCAAGAAGGCCGCGGCGGCCCAATGAACGAGATCACCGACATCCTCAGGACAGAACTCGGGCGCCTCGCGACCACCCTCGAACCCCACGGCTTGCCCCTGATCATCGGTGGAGGCTATGGCCTGCTTCTCCGCCAGGAACACCTAGAGCTCAGTGAAATCCAGACGGTCCGTGGAATTCCGGAAGCTCGCTCCACGAACGACCTCGATATCTTCCTCTCGGTCGAAATCCTGACCGATGCCCGCAAGATGGACGCCCTTCGTGACGTGCTGCATGCGTCGGGATACCTATCGGTCAAGGGTGCGGAGCACTACCAGTTTCAAAAGCACGTGGTCTACCGAGGCTCTCAGCAACGGGTCAAGCTGGATCTGCTGGCGCCACCGCCCCGCGAGCCGGAACTGCTCGAGAAGGTCAAGGTCGATGTACGCCGGATCCGCAATCGGGAAGCGAAGGGAATCCACGCTCACTCGGCGCCGGAGGCTTTCTCCATCGGCGAGGGGGTCATGGTTCTCGAACTGGAAGGAGAGGGGGAATTCCGTGTACTCATTCCCCACCCATATTCGTTCCTGCTATTGAAACTCTACGCCTACCGGGACCGGAGAGACGATCCTGCGAAGGAGTTCGGGCGCTACCATGCGTTCGACCTCTACCGGATCGTTGCGATGATGACCGAGGAGGAGTACGAGACCGCCGAGGGATTTCGGGACCGGTTCGCCGGAGATGAGATCGTCGAGGAGGCCCGGAGAATCGTCGCCGAACTGTTCGCCGACATCGACTCGCGGGGTGCACTGGCAATTCTGGAACACGCCCGCACCGGGGGCGCGACCATTCGCGACGCAGACCTCACCGGGTTTCTCGAAGACCTGAGGATCTTCTTCCCCAAGCCGACCTGAAGGGGCTGATCAACCCGAGGCCCTACCCCGCGATGGATGGGGCGACGAGCGGGATCCGGGGTTTATCCTCTTCCGGCTTTTCCGTCACAACGGGGCCGACTGTGCCAGGAACTGTGTCAAAACTGTGCCAGATTTTCCGGAAAACGCGGCAACGGGTCGGCTGAAAGTCCAGGAATAGAGCCAAAACGCGGAAAGCACGGAGGTCTCAAAAACCTCTGCCCGTAAGGGCGTGCGGGTTCAAGTCCCGCTCCCGGTATTTTACGCACAGTGGGTTCTTCTGCGGTGCCCTTCGGGCATCCCGGACCCTGTCAACGCCGGTGAGACACGTCGGGTGAACAAATAGAGAGTAACCTTCTGTGTTGTGAGGGATGGGGGGAGGGGGCGTCAGGGTTTGGGGTCGGAGTCGGGGAAAAGCGGTACCGGTTCATGGCTGCGCCATGGACGGTGAACTCCCGGAAAAAGGTGGACGAACTCACAGCCGGGACTCTCGCATGGACCGGGGGCGATTCAGTGCAGCTACCCGACCCCGATGCGACCCCTCGTCAGCCTGTCTGCAACCCTCATGGCGGAGGCGGCCGCCGCCTCCAGCAGGGGGATCCCTTCCTCCGCGTAGGACCCGACGGGCCAGATTCGCCGATCAGGTTGGTGCTGAAGCGCGGCCAGCCGCGCCGGAACGTCCTGTGTGGCCAGGGTCACCACGGGACGCGAAGCCACGGCCTCGGTAATCACCAGCGCCGGGTCGGGTTCCACCACCGGATTCCAGGTCTGGAAGATGTCCGTCCCCTCTTCGAGTCCGTCCTGAACTCGGTTCAACCAGATGGTCGCCATGGGAGCCGGGTGATCGTCGGACACGATGAAGTTGACCGGACTCCACGATGACGGGTCCCGAGGGGCCAGCCGTGCATCCCGGTGCACGACCACGCGGCTGGATTCGTGGGGGACCCGGGAGAGTTCGCTCCGAAGCAGGTCGTCTCCTTCAAGGAGTTCGGCCCCACGATCGGCCGGCGTGGCCAGGATCACCTGATCGTAGTGACCGACACCACCCGCCTGGTCCACGACCCGGACGCCGTCATCCTCCGGGGTGATCCGCTCGACTGCCACAC
>REBS01000004.1 GCA_007692605.1 Gemmatimonadales bacterium | reverse complement strand
CGGTGCGCCCCGCACGCCCGAGGAAGCGCAGAAGCACGTTGCCGCCGAGCGAAAACCCGACCGCACCCAGGGGCCGGGTGGGGAAGCGGTCGCGGAGTTTCCCCAGGATCCAGATCAGGTCCCCCGTCTCGCCGGAGTGGTAGAAGCGCGCGATCCGGTTGGGCTCGCCCGAGCAGGAGCGGAAGTTGAAGCCCACCGGCCGGAGTCCCCGGCTCCGGAGCTCCTCCATGAGGACCCGCACGTAGCCCCGCTGCGTGGAGCCCTCGAGCCCGTGGAGGATCAGGACGAGGGGAGCTTCGCGGCTGGGGGCCGGCGCGAAATCCAGGTCGATGAAGTCGCCGTCGGGGGTCTCCCACCGCTCCCGCTCGAGCCCCGGATCGGGGGTGGGGCGCAGGAACTTGCCGCCCAGCGTCTGCAGGTGCGGGCCGGGAAGCCAGGGCGCGGCCCGGAATGGGGCGACGCGGTGGTCCCGGTGGATGCGCACCCGATCGCGCGCCACGGGGTCGGAGGAAGTACTCATACCATGAAAGATACGAAGGGGGAGTGTCGGTGTGCAGGTGGGTGCGTGTACCTTGGCCGGGTCGTCCACCCTCGGACGTGCCCTCGTACCCCGCTGGTTCCCGTAGCCCTTTCGCCACGGGCCTCCCGACGCTCTCTTGCCCCGCAACGCGTTCACCGCCCGGTCCCCGTTTTCTCCCCGGGTCTCGTTCACACCCCGGCCCCCAACCCCGTCGATGAGGATGGATCGCGTGCCTGACAGCCCACAGGGGAAGCGCCCACGGGGCGAGGGTTCTGCTCCCGCGCTCCCGCGGGCGGGGGGGGCCGGGAGTGTGGATCCGCCCCCGATTCCCCCCGCGCTCGCCCTGGGCGTGGCGGTGCTGGCGTTCTCGTGGGCGGGCCCCCTGGTGCGGTTCACCGAGGCTCCCGCGCTGGCGATCGCGCTCTGGCGGCTCCTGTTTTCGGTGGCCTTCCTGGCGCTGGTGGTCTCGTGGCGCCGCGAGGGGTGGCGGCCGCTCGCCGCCCTCTCGGGCCGGGACTGGCTCCTGGCCGGGGGGGCGGGGGTCCTGCTCGCTCTCCACTTCTGGAGCTGGATCGCCTCGATCGAGTTCACCACCGTCGCCTCGTCGGTGATCCTGGTCTCGACGCAGCCGCTCTTCGTGGCGCTCCTCTCGGCCCTCCTGCTGCGCGAGCACCCCACCCGGGGGGAGTGGGTGGGGCTCGGGGTGGCGGTGGCCGGGGCCGCCTGGATCGGATGGGGAGACCTGGCGCATGGGCGGAGCGCGATCCTGGGCGACGCCATGGCGCTCGGGGCCGCTCTGCTCGCCGCGGGCTACTACATCGTGGGGCGGGCCCTGCGCCGCAAGATGGACCTGTGGAGCTACGTGACCGTGGTGTACGGGGCGGCGGCGCTCACCCTCCTCCTGCTGGTGGGAGGCCACCCGGGCGTCAGCCTCGTGCGCGGCTACGAGACCACCGACTGGCTCGTCTTCCTGGCGCTCGCGGCGGGGCCGATGATGCTGGGCCACACGGGGGTGAACTACGCGCTGCGCTACGTGCGGGCGTACCTGGCGAATCTGGCCACCCTGGGGGAGCCGATCGGCGCCACCCTGATCGCCTGGCTCCTCCCGGCGATCGCCGAGACCCCGGATCTGTCGACGCTCGTGGGGGGAGGCCTGATCCTGCTCGGCGTCGCGATCGCGCTGCGGGGGCGCTAGGACCGCGGGGGCGACAAGACTGCGGGGGCGTTAGACCGCAGGGCGACTCAAAGGTCTCTCCGAGTGCGACCCGGCCGCTACCGCTGTAGGAGGTCCTCTTCGTCGGAGTCCCGGATCTCGCGGGCGATCTCTTCCTCGATCGTGGTGTCGGGAGCGATGTCGGCGGGCGCCGGGTCTCGCATCGGGGTCGCCGGCGCCGGTGGGGTCGTCGGGGCCGGAGAGGCCTCCCCGGGCTCCGGGTCGCTCAGGATCCGGACCCCGTATTCGGGCGGAGGGGTCTGGATTCCGTCGGCCTCGAAGCGTTCCTTGACCGCCTTGAGCGCCTGGGATCGTACCTTCACGAAGTCGGCCACCGTCTGGTCGACCCAGCCGCTGAAGCGCACTTCGACCGTCGAGTCCCCGAACTCCCGGATGCGCGCCGAGACCGCCGGGGACTCCAGCACTCCGGGGAGCCGGATGATCGCATCGCGACCCGCGTCGAGCGCGGCCTGGACCGGCTCCTCGGGGGCGATCCCCACATCGACGACGAATCGCCGGCGGGGGTTGCGGGTGAAGTTGGTCATCACGCTCTTGAAGACCATGGTGTTCGGCACCCGCACATGGTTGCCGTCGAGGGTCATGAGGATGGTCTCGCGCCCGGTGAGCCGGACGATGCGCCCCTCATGGCCTCCCAGCTCCACATGATCGTTGGGCGAGAAGGGCTGACGCAGGGAAAGCAGAACGCCCGACAGGTAGTTCTCGACGATATCGCGAAAGGCGAACCCGACGGCGATGCCGAATACACCCGCCGCGCCCAGGACGGCCCCGACGAGGGCCGTGGCGTCCATGAGCTCCAGCGCCAGGAGGATTCCGGTGAGTCCGATCACGGCGCGCAGGCACTGGCGCAGGAGGTTGCGGTGGAAGGGGCCCGCTTCCCCTTTTCGGACCGGAAAGATCCACCGCCCCGCGTAGTAGGCCACCGTGAAGGAGCCCCCGATCAGGATCAGCCCCACCAGGAGCGAGGGAATGAAGCGCAGGGCCCGGTCCGCCTTCTCTCCCAGGCGTTCCACGACCGGGGCCAGCCGCTTGCGCAGATCGGTTTCGACCACGATGCGGTTGTCGACCCAGACGATGTTGGGGATTCGCTCCGCCAGCTCCCCGGCTCGCAGGCGATCATCCATGCTGAGTGCCGTGCCCGACAGCTCCAGGATCCGGTCCTCGACGGTGATGCGCACCTCGCGCAGCCCGTCGATGCGCCGATAGATCGCCAGCAGTTCCTGAATCGACCGCTGGAGGTCGGCGGTGCCGGGGGCCGGATCGAACCGCTCGACCGTGTCCTGGGCCGGGGGCGTAAGAGTGTCGGGCGGGGTCTGTGCGGGTGGGGCCTGTTCGGACGGGGTGTCGCCGAGGGCCAGCCCCGAGGTCGGCGCATGGGCCGGTCGGAGATCGGGGGCCGTGGCCGTCGAGTGCGGAGCGGCCGCGGCCGAGAGGATGACGGCGAGGGCGGCGAGCACGGGAAGTGGGGCGATCGAACGCATGGGGCGCAAGCTACCGTGCGCCCCCCGGGGTGGCCAGTGGGGCGGCCAGTGGGGAGCTTGTTCGAGTTGGGTGCCCGATGCATGTTTCGGGGCGTATTCACACTGATCCAGTCAACCCAGTCGGGGCCGATGATCCGTCATTCGTTCGTTCGTTCGATCCTCCGGAGTCCCCGGGAGCACCGGTTCGCCGGAGCCTGCGTCGCCCTCCTCTTCGTCATCGGATGCGACGCGGGGCCGTCGCTCTTTCCAGCCGAATCGATTCCGGTCGAAGCTCCGGAGCGTCGGGTTGGAGAGGCCTTCCTGGACCGGGCCGAGATCGCCGAGGTTCTGGAGCTGCAGAACCTGAGAGACGGGGCGGGGATCAGCGAGTGGCTGGAGTACGAGGATTCCGGCGTTCGCGCGCGCGCGGCCTTTGCCCTCGCTTCGGTGCGGGATACCGGGAGCGTCGATGCGCTCCGTGTCCTCCTCGACGACCCTGCCTTCGAGGTCCGGCGGGACGCGGCCTTCGCACTGGGGCACCTGCGCCACGACGACGACGGTCGGGCGCTGCTCGCCGCGCTTCGCGACGAGCGGGAGAGCAGCGTCCGGCTTCAGCTGATCGAGTCGCTGGGGCTGCGGGGCGGGGGAGCGGTGATCGGGGAGCTGGCGGCCTTCAGCCCCGCAGACGGGGAATCGGGCGCGCTCTACCTGGCCCTCGCGCGGATGGGACTGCGTGCCGGTTCGGGGGCCCCGGACGTCCTCCTCGAACGACTGGTCGACG
>REBS01000137.1 GCA_007692605.1 Gemmatimonadales bacterium | reverse complement strand
GTGATCTCGATGAAGGTGATGACCGCACCCTCGATGACGTTCTCCAGCGTCCGGTAGGGCCGGAGACCCAGCAGGTACCACCGGCCGTCCTCGGTCTGGACCTCGAATTCCCGAGGCTCCAGGGTCTCGAGCACCCGGTGCGTGTCCGCCGCCAGGGAGTCGTAGCTTGCCAGCTTCGACGCCAGGTCCCCCACCGGCCGGCCCTCGTCGGCCTTGATGAGGTTCATGAGGCGGGTCGCGGTCGGGGTGAATCGCTGGATGCGGAGTTCCCGGTCCACGAAGATGGTGGCGATCCCCGTACCCGCCAGCAGGTTGTTCATGTCATTCTGAGAGCGGGATAGATCCGCCACCTTGGTCTCGAGCTCCGCGTTGACGGTAGCCAGCTCCTCGTTCAGCGACTGCAGCTCCTCCTGCGACGTCTCGAGCTCTTCGTTGGTGGACTGGAGCTCCTCGTTGGTGGACTGGAGCTCTTCGATCGAGGTCCGGAGCTCCTCGTTCGTGCTCTGCATCTCCTCCTGCGTGGCGCGAAGATAATCCTCGCTGGCCTGAAGTTCCTCTTCCAGCTCGATGACCCGCCTTGCCATCTCCGGGTCATCGCCCGATCCCTCACCAGACGCGCCTCCAGGCGTCTCATCCGGGGCGGGGCCCGGCACCGGGTTCAGAATGATCAGGAAGAGGTCCGACCCCTCTTCCTCCGTCGGTCCCGTGCTCCCCGGGGGCCATGCCGCCACCGGTCGCACCAACAGGTCGATCAACACCGAATCGCCGTTCGTCCGCACCGCGAGGCCGTCCCGTCGCACTCGCTCCTGCCGGGTGGTGGCGCGGTGGAAGGCGACCGACAGCTCCCGACGCAGCCCCTCGCGCGCCATGCGCAGGACATTCATCTCCCCGTCACCGGGTGCCGGCTCCAGGTAGAGCCCCGTGCGACCGTGCAGGTAGAGAATCCTCCCTGCATCGTTGACCAACACCGCCACCGGGCCGGTTTCTTCCAGGAGGGTGGTCTCGGTGAGCCGGCGATGGGAGATGGGGATGGCGCGGTGCGCTTCCTCGGTGGAGCGTCGACCCGAGGGGCGCGGTCTCCGGGCGCGGCCGAAGGGGCCCGCGGCCGGACCGGCCTGGCTGCGAGAGGTTTCCTTACGGCGGTACACGCTCATTCGTCGGTCCAGCGGCGCGAAGAGGTGGGTGAACTCGCCTACGCTCTCGGAGGTTCCCAGAAAGAGCAGTCCATCCGGGTTCAGTGCGTAATGGAAGAGGGGGATCAGCTGCTTCTGCAGGTCCCGGTTGAGGTAGATCATCAGATTGCGGCAGCTGACCAGGTCGAGCTTGGAGAAGGGCGGATCCCGGAGCACGTTCTGCTCCGAAAAGACGAGCATCTCCCGGATGTCCTCGCGGATGCGGTACGTGGCATCTTCACCTTCGATCGGGACGAAGTATCGGGTGAGGCCACCGTCCGGCAGGTCCGGTGCGATGCTCGCAGGGTACACGCCGGTGCGGGCGACCTCGATGGATCGCGGGTCGATGTCGGTGGCGAACACCTGCACCCGAAAGCTGCGATCCATCGCCTCCATCTGCTGCCGAAGAAGAATGGCGAGCGAATACGCCTCCTCGCCGGTGGAGCAGCCGGGCACCCAGACCCGGATCACGGAGCCCGGCGGCTTCTCGGCCAGAAGTCCGGAGAGGGCCTCCCCGAGTGCCTCGAAGGCCTCCGGGTCACGAAAGAATCGTGTGACCCCGATGAGAAGGTCCCGGAAGAGCGTCTCCACTTCCTCGGGGCTCGACTTCAGGAATCGGGCGTAGTCCTCGAGGCGATCGACCTGCTGGACGGCCATCCGACGCTTGAGCCGGCGATGGACGGTGGAGTCCTTGTACTCGGAAAAGTCGTGACCGGTCTGGTCTCGGATCAGCGCGAAGAGGGTCTCCTGCGCATCCGGAGATCCCGGCGAGGACTCGGCTCGAGGCGTCGTCGGTTGGTGGCGGCCAGACGTCTCCTCGAGGGCGGTGCGGACATACTCCATGAGTTTTTCGGGCATCTCCTGGGGCGGTAGCACGAAATCCACCAGCCCGGTTGCGATCGCACTTTCCGGCATGCCCGGATATTCCGTGGTGTCAGGGGTCTGGGCCATGGCCATGCCGCCTTCGCCCTTGATCATTCGAAGTCCCAGTGTGCCGTCGCTGGCCGTACCCGACAGAACCACGCAGATGGCACGCGACCCCCGGTCCCGGGCCAGGGACTGGAAGAAGAAGTCGATGGGCAGCCGCTGGCCTCGGGGGGCATGCGGCTCGGAAAGGTGTAGCCGCCCATCCTCCAGGGACAGGTCACGATTCGGGGGGATGACATACACGCAGTCGCGCTCGACCGGCATCTCGTCTTCGACCTGGACCACCTTCATCCGGGTCTGGCGACCGACCAGCTCGGGAAGCACGCTCTGGTGGTCGGGTGCGAGGTGCTGGACCAGGACAAAGGCCATTCCCGGATCGCGCTCGGAGGGCATGGCCGAGAAGAACGCCTCGAGAGCCGCGAGGCCGCCGGCCGAGGCTCCGATCCCCACGATGGGGAAATCCCCGTGAGGTTCCTCGTTCTGGTCCGGTGAAGGGTCGGGTTCGAAAGCGGCTTCCGTTGCCGACCCGGCTTCCGGTGGGGCCTCGTCCAAGGTCACGTGCGACTCCTGTGGGCACGGGGAGCGGGCGGGTTCGAAGAAGCGGGGGGAAGGGCTTGCGAAACTCTCTGAAGCTAAGCCGGTCCCCTATAAGCGGCAAGCGTGCGAGCGGAGTCTTCCATCGCGGGGAGAGGCCCGTGAGTGATTGATTTCATATGTCATTCATGGTATGATACGAGGCTCCGAAGATATTCGCATCATGCAGAATATGGAGGGTCTGGCAGGGGGGCGGCGGGCCCACATTCGATCGGAAGCTCGAACTGTGCCCCCCGAAGCCTTGTCCGGCTGCTGCCGGGCGGCTCCGCGCCGTTCGGTTCGATCAGGAACGTGGCTGTGTTCAGATCTGATCGCATGGTTTCTCCGTGGCCCCTATCCTTCATCAGGAGGCCTGCATGGGTTCGACCGTTCAGGACGACGACGGGACTCCGCAGCGCCCCTCTCCCAACCCGTTCCCCGGTGACCCCTATCTGCTGTGGCTCGAAAACGCCCTCGAGGAGGGCAGGGCCGACCTGAAGGAACGGGTCAAGGAACTCGCCTGCCTCTTTGCCGTGGACCGAGCCCTTCGAAGGGCGGACCTTCAGTGGCGCACATCACTCCAGGAGATCGTGGATGTGCTTCCGTCGGGATTCCGCTCCCCCGCACAGATCAGCGCACGGATCCGGTTGGGCAACGACGAGCTGATGACCGAGGGATTCCGGGGTACCGAGTGGAGGTTGGCCCGGCGCATCATCGCCGAGGACGACCTGCTGGGAGAGGTGGAGGTGACGCGTTCGCATCCTCCGAAAGAGGGTGAGAACGCGTTTTCTTTGGAAGAGGAGAGTTTGCTCGCCAGCGTCGCGGATCGCCTGGCGGAGGCCATGGGGAGGATCCGGGCGGAGGACGAACTCCGCCGGGGGCAAGCCTTCCAGAAGGCGTTGATCCGTGCCGCGCCCATCCCCCTGTTCAGCGTCGGCCGCGACGGCAAGGTGCTGGTGTGGAATCCCGCGGCGGAACAGGTCTTCGGATGGCCTGCCGAAGAGGTCTGCGGGAATTCTCTCCCCATCCTGGGCGAGGAAGATCGCGAGGAGTTCACCGAGATGCGGCGGCGGGCCTCCCAGGGGGAAACGCTTGCGGGCGTCCACTTCACCTGCCGGACGCACGACGGAAGTCCGATCGCCGTGCTTCTGTCGATCTCCCCCGTGCGCCTGGCCCCGGATGATGCCCAGCCCTCCGCCGTCTTCTTCGCCGTCGAGGACTTCAGCGACCAGGAGGGGATCTGGACGACAAAACGATTCCAGGCCAGGCTCCTGGACTCCGTGGGGCAGGCGGTGATCGCCACCGACCTGCGGGGCAGAATCGTCTACTGGAACCGAGCCGCCGAGAGCATCTACGGCTGGAGGTCGACGGACGTGATGGGACGCGACATACTGGACGTGACGCCTTCGCCGGGACTCGAGGCCGAGGCCGAATCCATCACCGAGGTCGTGCGAAGCGGGGAGCACTGGACCGGCGAGTTCGAGGTGAGGCACAGGGATGGCTCCACCTTCCCGGCTCTCGTGACGAACGCGCCCATCCACGACGAGCACGACCGGTTCGTGGGCGTGGTCTCGGTTTCTTCCGACATCAGCCGAACCCGGAACCTCGAGGCCCAGCTGCGGCAGTCCCAGAAGATGGAGGCCCTCGGGGTGCTCGCGGGTGGGATCGCCCATGATTTCAACAACCTGCTCACGGTGATCCAGGGCCACGTCGAGTTGATGCTCGGCGGGCTCCCTTCGAACTCTCCGCTCCACGAGGACATGCAGGAGGTCATCAGTGCCACGCATCGAGCCACCCGGCTCACGCGACCGCTCCTGGCGCTGGGCCGTCGCCAGGTGGGGGCGGAGAGGGCAGTCGACCTGCGCACGTGCCTGGCCGAGATCGAGCCCCTCCTGAGGCGGCTGATTCCCAGCCGGATCGAGGTGAGGGTGGACCCGGGATCCATGCCGGCGACCGTGAAGGCGGACCCCTCCCAGCTCGACCAGATCATCATGAACCTGGCCGTGAATGCGGTCGACGCGGTAGAGCGATCCGGAGCGATCTCGTTCGGGGTGGATCGCTGCACCATCACTCCCGAGTCGTCGCTGTCCGGCCCCTGGGAGGCACCACCGGGTACGTACGCCCGTTTCACCGTCAAGGACACGGGCACCGGAATGTCCCCCGAGGTCGCGGAACGGATTTTCGAGCCCTTCTTCACCACCAAGGCGGCGGGACACGGAACCGGGCTCGGACTCAGCACAGTTTTCGGCATCGTCGGCCAGGGTGGCGGCCACCTTCGGTTGAGCACGGAACCGGGGGTGGGAACCACCTTCGAGATCCTGTGGCCGTTGGTCGAGGGCGAAGGTTCGGGTGAGGGCGCGGGGGAGGAATCGGGGGAGCGACCCGGCCCGGTGGAGCCCGGTCCGAATCTCCGGAGCCAGCTGGCCGGCGCCGCCACGGTGCTGGTCGTCGACGACGGCCCCGCGGTCCGGAAGGTGATCCGTAGAACCCTGGAGCGCTCCGGCTACCACGTGCTCACGGCCGAAAACGGCACCGATGCGATCGCACTGCAGGAGGAGCATGCGGGCCGGATCCGGCTGGTGATCTGCGACGTGGTCATGCCGCAGATGGGCGGGATCGAACTCCTCACGCACCTCGAGGAGACGAGCCCCGGTCTTCCCGTCGTCCTGACCTCCGGATACCCCGACCGCGAGATGGGCGACGGGATCCGTTCCCGGGCATCGGGCTTCCTGCAGAAACCCTTCGGTCCCGGGGACCTGGTCCGGCTCGTCGAGGAGATCCTGGACGCCTGAGGGCCTGCGGGGGTTCGGGGCAACCGGCGCCGGGAGTGGGGTAGCAAGCGCAATGGCACAACGATCGAAGGGCCGGAGCAAAGGGAAGTCCAGGCGCTCATCGAGGGGCGCGACGGGGCGCACAAGGGCGCGCTCATCGAGGCGGGTCAGCCTTCTCCGGTGGGCGATTCCGGGAGGGCTGGCGGTGCTGTTCGCCGGCCTCGTGGCGGGCTCCCTTCTCTGGCTGACCTGCGGCCTCCGGGGCTGCCCGGATCCCGCTGGGCTCGGAGCCTACCAGCCGGGAGGCGCCCCGGTGCTCCTCGATCGCAACGGGGAACCCTTCGCCGACCTCCATCCGCTCGAGACGCGGACCATCGCCCTCGAAGACCTCCCCGCCCATGTGCCCGCCGCGTTCATCGCGGCCGAAGACCGACGGTTCCGGAGCCATCGGGGTGTGGATTGGCGCCGCGTCGTGGGTGCGGCCCTCAGGAACATCACGGCGCGCGAGGTGCGCGAGGGCGGGAGCACCCTCACCATGCAGCTTGCCCGCACCCTCTTTCCCGAGGAAATCCCCGGGGCCGAGCGCACCTTCCGGCGCAAGCTTCTCGAGGTCCGGACCGCCGACCGGATCGAGCGGCACTTCACCAAGGACGAGATCCTCGAGCTCTACCTGAACCACGTCTACATGGGGGCCGGAGCGTACGGGATCGAGGCCGGTGCCCGGTACTACTTCGACCGCCCGGCCGCCGACCTCACTCCGGCCGAAGCCGCCCTTCTCGCCGCTATCCTTCCCGCCCCGGCGCTCCTCCACCCGCGCCGGAGCCCCCAGGCGGCCACCACCCGACGGGACCGCGTGCTGGCGGAGATGGCCCGCGAGGGCACCCTGACCCAGGCCGAGCACCTGGCCGCGATCGCCGAGTCGGCCATGGTCTCCGACGCGCCCGCCTCTCGTGCCACCACCACCCTCGCGCCCTACTTCGTCGAAGCGGTTCGTGCCCGCCTCGAGGAGCTCTTCGGCGAGGCCCTATACCGGGACCGGCTTCGGATCCACACTACCCTCGACGTCGACCTTCAGCGGGGCGCCGAGCTGGAGCTCGCCCGGCAGCTCGAGCGGATCGAGGCGGGGGCCTTCGGTGCCTTCGATCCCGGTACGCCTCTCGACGATGGGGGTGCGGCTGGGAGCCCTGACCTTCAGGGCGCGGTCGTCTTTCTCGATCCCGTCAGCGGCGACATCCGGGCGTACGTGGGCGGGCGCGACTTCAGCAGCTCTCGATACGATCGGGTGACTCGAGCCCGTCGGCAGATGGGCAGCGCCTTCAAGCCCTTCGTGTACGCGGCGGCCCTCGAGCGAGGCTTCGTGCCGAGCCAGCCCATCGCCGACGCCCCCTTCCGCCTTACGGCCACCGACGGCACCCAGTGGGCTCCGAGCAACTACGACGGGACCTTCGCCGGCCCCGTGACCCTTCGACGCGCCCTGGTCGAGTCGCTCAACGTGCCCTCCGTACGGCTTGCCATGGCGACGGGTCTCGAGGCCGTGGCCGAGACCGCGGCGCGCGCGGGCATACCCGGGCCGATCCCCGCCCTTCCGGCGGCCGCCCTCGGCACCTCCGAGGCGACCCCCCTCGAGCTCGCCGGGGCCTACGCCGGACTGGCGGCCGGGGGGATGCGCCCCCTGCCGCGCACCATCGTGCGGGTCGAGACCGTCGAGGGCGAAGTGGTTCGCGAGTGGGAAACGGTACAGGAAGAGGCCCTGGACCCGGCCATCACCCGCCTTGTGACCGATCTGCTCGAGGGGGTGATCCGTGAGGGCACCGGGCGTGGCGTGCGGGGCGCGGGCTATGCGGGACTCGCGGCGGGAAAGACCGGCACGACGCAGAATGCGCATGATCTCTGGTTCGCCGGCTACACGCCCGGCCTGGCCGGGGTCGTGTGGATCGGCTTCGACCGTCCCCGTCCGGTCCTGCGGGGTGCGACCGGAGGGGGACTCGCCGCTCCGGTCTGGGGCGCGATCCTCGCCCGGGGCGAGGCTGGGGGAGCGGGGGAGGGGAGCTGGCCGATGCCGGGAGCGCTCGTGGATTGGACCGTCGATTCTTCGACCGGTCAGGTGCTCGAAGAGGGGTGTGAGGGCGCGGTCGGTGAGCGGGCGGTGGAACGATTCCTGGCCGGGGCGGTGCCGGCGTCCGTGTGCCCGGAGCAGCCGGGGGTCCGCGATCGGGTGGGAGGCTTCTTCCGGAGGCTCTTCGGCGCCACCCATCCGGATGAGGTAGAGCCGGACCCCGAGGGCATCGCGGAGCCCGTCGGGGTCGAGTCGCTTTCAACGGACCTCGACGTGGAGACCCTCCTCGGCCATCCCCGCGTGCGTCTTCGGGATCAGGACTGACCTGCGGCTCCCGCCTCCAGCTCCGAGATCCGGGTCTGCGCGTGCCTCACCCGCGGCTCGAGTTCCGGCCCGGCCGCGTGCCATAGGGCGAGCAGGCGTCGGTACGCACCCAGGGCGGCCTGCCGATCCCCGGTCGCCTCTGCCAGGCGGCCTGCCTGCTCGAGGGCGATCGGGACGATGACCACGCCGTAGGCGAGATGCGGGAGGGGGTTCTCCGCCAGGTCTTCCCACGCCGCGAGCGCTCGGTCGAGCTGCCCCGCCTCTTCGAAGAGAATGGGCAGGATGTCGTCGACGCACCGATGGCAGTCCGGTCCCTGTGCAAAGGACTGGAAGTCCTCGAGCACCGCGACGGGATCCGCCTGACCCGAGTGCCAGCGGCGGATCAACGAGGCCGGCGGCGCTCTGCCCGGCAGGTAGGAGCCATCGGCCTGGACATCGTCATCGTCATCGACATCGTCATCGGGTTCGAGCCACCGGGACGCCCGGGCCCGATCCCCCGCCTGCAGGTGGAGTGTGGCCGCAAGGCGGGTGAGTTCAGCGTCGTCGCCACCGCTCTCTCGCAACCGCTCGGCCTCGCGGTCCACGAGGGAGTCCATCGCTTCGGGGTCCTCATGCCCCAGGGCGAGCACCCAGGCCGTAAGGCCGGCCGTCGGCAACCGCGCCCGTGGTGCCAGATCGGGCTGGGCGAGGATCTGCTCGATCCTCTCGACGGCGCCGTTCGGATGGCCCGACGCGATCATCAGCGTGATCCAGAGTTCGCTGCCGACATCGATGCGAGCGGGGCCGGTCACGCTCAGGTACGCCTCGACTTCGGCCATCGCGGCGTCGAACTCCAGGGCCCGGGCGTGCACCCAGCCGGTCGCGATCATGACGCGGGGGTCGTCGGGCGCGGCCTCGCGGACACCGGCGACTTCGGCACGCGCGGCCGCCGGGTCACCCTGAAGGAGTCGGAGTCGAACGAGATTGAACCGTGCCAGGCCCGAGCCCTCGCGGGGGAGCGTCGCGGCGTGGGTCAGGACCTCCTCTGCCTCGTCGAACCGCCCGAGTTCGATGTATCCAAGGCCGAGATTGTTCAGGGCTGCCGGATGATCCGGGTCGATCCGCAGGACTCGCTCGTACGCACGGACCGTGGCCGCGACGTCGTCCAGGATGAGGGTGGCGTGGAAGGCCTCGGCCATGCCTCGCTCGAGCGCCGTCAGGCGATCCCCGAGGCGATGGGCTTCGACGGTCGCGAAGCGGGCCCGCTGCGGATCGATTCCGAGATTGTCGTGCAGCACGGCGATCTTCCGCCAGGCCATCGCGAACTCGGGATCCAGGTCGACGGCCTCCTCCATCAGCACGAGCGCTTCGCCCTCACGACCCGCTGCCGCCACCCGCTCCGCCTCGGAATAGAGCCGCAGCGCTTCGAGTGACGAAGTGGTCACCTGATGGAGCGCGCCCGCCCGCCGGATCGATCGGAGCGATTCGCCCGCCCGCTCGCGGATGTCCTGCGACAGGCGGTCGATGGCCTCGATGACGCCCTCCTCGTTTCGCGCGGTTCGCCGGAAGGACGCCAGCGCGGCGCCGTCTTCGGACGAACGGAGGGTGGCCGAGAAGATGAACCCGGTCCCCGCCCCCGCGACCTCTCCCTCGAGATAGGCCGAGACGCCCTCGCGCATGGCGACCTCACGGGCGAGTTCCGCGGTGAGCGTCGCTTCCTCGTCCCGCTCCATGCGACGGAGGGTGCCCTGCACCTGGCCACGTTCGACCACGCGGAGCGCGGGAGACTCCGACAGGTCGATCCGGAGCGCTTCCGAGACGACGGAGCCCAGGTGGGAATCCGCGGTCGCGTTCCGGAAGTCGGCCAGGACGATCGGCTCGCCATCTTCGATCACGCCCTGCGCCACGAGCGAGGCCGCCGGCCCGAAGCCCCCGATCCGCATCACGAAGTATCCGGCCACCGCCGTGCCCAGGATCGTGAACGCCAACACGCCTGCCAGCACCGTCCGCTTCCAGGTGAGAAAGCGGGAGAGAGACGAGTTCGAAGGGGAGGGACCCGAGTCGGCGGGGGGCGGCCGCTGTGGGTCCGGATCAGACTGCGGCGAGGTGCCCGCAGGTGGCGCATCGGCCGCGGGTGCCATGGATCGTCCCGGCGAGGCCTCCTGGACGAGGGCAGTAGCCAGCACGACCGGGAGTCCGAGCACCAGCAGCACCAGTGCGAAGGGCGGCACCCAGTCGGGGAGCCCCGCGGTCTGCGTGAGCTGGCCCACGACCTGGATCGCCACCCAGGAGCCGGCCAGGTACATGGCCAGCACCTGCCACAGCGACCGCCGGTGAATTTCCCGGATGATCCGTACGAGACTGTTCATTGTCTGCCAAGCTAAGGGTCGGTCGGTGGGGAGGCAAAAGGGCCTTGTCGGGGCTGGGGGGCGCCCCCACCCGGAACCGTGACGCTGCCCGGGCAGTGGGGTGCGGGGTGCGGACCTGGCGGGTGCGCGGCGCGGACTTGCGGGCCTCCTGACTGTGTCGTACCGTATCAAGGACTAGGTAGTACGTATGTCTTTTGGTCCGCCGGGGAGGCCCTCACCGTGAACCGACCTTCGACGTTTCTCGTGCTGCCGTTCGGCCTCTTCGGAGTGTTCCTCCTGGCCGGATGCGGCGACGGGGTGCCCGGTACGTCGGGCACCGTGGCCGTGTCCGATTCCGCCGGTATCGAGATCGTGAGCAACCCGGCAGAGGGGCAGTGGGACGAGGGGCAGGGGTGGCGGGTTCGCGAGGTGTTTCGCCTGGGCGGAGTGGGCGGACCCGAAGAGACGCTCTTCGAGCGGCCCGGCGACATGGTCCCCGACGGCGAGGGCGGGGTGTTCGTGGTCGAGGCGGGCGAGATGGCGCTGCGTCGGTACGGACCCGACGGCACCTTCCTGGGCCGGATGGGTCGGGCAGGGGAGGGGCCGGGAGAGTTCGGGTCCCTGAACTCCGCGGTAGCCCTGGGCGACACGCTTCTGGCGCTGGACGTTCGGAACCGGAGGATCTCCCGCTTCCTGAAGAGCGGTGAGCTGCTCGACACGCGGCCCCTGGAGCTGGACACCAGCACCCAGGGCTTTCCCATGCGCCTGATTCCCCTGGCCGACGGTCGCCTGCTCATGCCCTCGCCCCAGGGGTGCGCCATGCCGCCTCCCGAGGACCCCCGTGCCGCGGGGCGGCTCAACGTGACGCTGCCGCCCTCGCCGGATGACCACGCGCTTCCGGTCGAGGGTCCGGTGACCCGATGGGTGGACCACGCCACCCATGCGATCTACGGGGAGAGGATCTGCAGTGTGCGCCCCTCGCTTGCGGGTCACGGGCTCGCCCTGGCGGTCCGCACCGATGGGATCGCGGCGGTCGCTCCCGGACCGGACTACGAGATCCACATCTTCCGGGTCCCCGACGGAGCCGAGTCCTGGTCCGGAGGCGCCCTCGATGCCTTTCCACCGCCCGAGCGGATCATCCGCCGCGCCGTGGAGCGCCCGCCCGTGACTTCCGACGACCGGAGAGACTATCGGGAGAGTCGGCGCCCGGCGGATCTGACCGATCCCATGTCCCGCGAGGTCTGGGAGGCGATCGAGGCCGCTCTGGACACGACGCGGGTTCCGGATCGGTACCCGGCGATCCAGGAGCTGGTCTGGGACGACCGGGGTCACCTGTGGGTGCAGCGACGAGGAGCCTGGGGCGAGCCTGACGGGCCGTGGGACGTCTTCGGACCGGAGGGGCGCTACCTGGGAGAGGTGGCGCTTCCCGAGGAGTTGAGCGTCCGCCTGATCCACGAGGGGCGGATCTGGGGCATGGTCACCGGCGAGTTCGATGTGCAGGAACTCGTCTCGCTCGAGATCGAGGGCCACTGAGGCCGGACGTGGGGTCCCTTTGAGGCGGCGGTACCCCGCGCACCGGTACTCGGCTCCCTTTCGCGAAGCAGTGACGCCTGGATATGGATCGGGGGAGGGGCCCCTGTTGGACCCCTCCCCCGGAACCGTATGAGTCGGCGGCGGGCCGGTCAGATGTCCGGCCCGCCGATTGAGGTCAACTGATGTTCGGATTCGAGTTGCGCTCGTCCCGGCTGATTGGCAGGCAGAGCTCGCCCATCGGGTTGTCGAGCACGTTGCGCACCTCGTCGGCCGTGATCGGCTGATCGCCGCTGGCCTCGATCCGTACGACATCGAAGTCGGCATAGCCGGGGGTAGAGGACCAGCGCCGGAGATCGGCCAGCCTGCGTCCCTCGGCGTAGAGCTCGATGCCCCGCTCCCGCTGGAGCAGGTACCAGGCTTCGGTATCCGAATCGGCCGACACTGGGTCGAGACCGTGGTGGCTTCGCAGCTCATTGATCTTGCCCATCGCGCCCCCGATATCCCCACCGACCAGCAGGGCCTCGGCTTCGATCAGGCGCATTTCAGCTCCCCTGACCATCGGATGGTTGCTGCTGCGGGAGTCGTACTTCACGACCCGCCAGGTCTCCCTGCGCCCGTCTCCACCGATCAGAACGTCGCCCGCGGGAGTCCGCGACTGATACTCGAGCCGCGGGTCGCCGTCGGTGGACTGAACGCCAGAGAGGTCCGTCCCGTATTGCGCGAACGGCGTGCCCCAGAGCGATGCCTGGTTCTCGGTCATGAAGGCCACGTGGAGCCCGTTGTACTCCGTGGTGCTGTTGTCCGACATTCGGACCTCGTGAACGAAATCGGTCGGGACCTGCCCTGCGTCCGACACCGCACCGCTCCAGTTCCCCAGCATCATCCGGGCCTGGGCCCGGCCCGCATAGGCGGCTCGCACGAGGTGATTGTCGTTCGCGGCTCCGGCGATCGTGATCACCTCGCCGAACTGCTGCTCGGCCCGCTCATAGAAGGCGGAGATGGGCTCGATCGGGCCACCCTCGATCACGGCGTCACAGAAGGTGTCACCCAGGACCCGATTCGAGAATCCGGCCCAGGTGAGCGAGGTCGCGATCGGGACACTCGCCCCGGGATTGCCGCCCTCGTTCGTCAGGATGACACTGATGATGTCGGCCGCCTCTTCGGCCGTCTTGCGGGCGTTCTGTGCATGAGCCCAGCGGGTGAGGGTCTCGGCCACATCGTCATTGACGAGGACCGCGTCGTTCCATTCCCTCATTCCGACCCACTGGCCCGAGTGGACGATCTCGTCCGTCAGGTATGCCTGGGCGCCGAAGACCCCACCGTGGGGACTGTTCCCTCCACTGATGGCTCGGCCCAGGTTCCGCTCGGCCCCGATGACAAGGGGCTGGATCGCGGCGGGATCGAAGAGGTCGTCTCCTTCGATCGTGCCCGGGTCGAAGACGCCCAGGTCACAGCCGGCGAGCGCCAGCGTGGTCACACCGGCGGCCACCACGGTGGCAAGTCCTCGTCGGATTCGCTTCATCGATTGGTTCATTGTGTCGTTTCGCATGTATGGTCTCCTCAGAGTTCGATGGTGAAGCCGAGGATGAACTGCTGCGGCATCGGGGTGGGGAAGAAGGAGTGACGCTGCAGCGTCGACTGCGAATTCAGGTTGGACTCGGGCTCGAGCCCCGGCGTCGTCTGGGAACGCCAGAGATTCCGGCCTGCCAGCGTGACGGTGGCGGCGCTGAGACCAACCCGCTCCGGCCAGGCCGTCGGCATGCGGTAGGAGAACGTCACTTCGCGCAGACGCCAGAAGTCGGCGGGCACGGCGAACTCTCCCTGGGAGAGGACGGAGTTCCGGCCGCAGATCGCGGCATCCAGCGAACCCTCCGCGGCGTCGCGGCACCGGTTTGATACCGGTCCGGGGGTAACCCCGTACTGTGCGTGGCGGGCCGCCTGGTCCTCACCCACGACCCGGTTCGGAGCCATCGTCCAGCGCATGGTGTGATCGTGGCGGAAATGCCCGCCCTGGTGATCGAAGGAGAATCCGAAATTCATCTGGTTCCCGACAGAGAAGTCGCTCCCCAGCTGTAGCGAGAGCGTCGGCTGTGCGGGCCCGATGTATTCCTCGGCGTCGGTGCAGTTGCCGGGGTCGGCGCAGAGGGTCTGCTTGTTCACGACCTCGCCATCCACCTCGATGAGGTGATTGCTGGCGAAGAAGCCACCCATGGGGAAGCCTTCCCGGATGTGCTGAAGCCAGCGCACGGTGAGGGGAGCTTCGCCGGACAGGCTCACCACCTCGTTCTGGGTCGTGGAAATGTTGGCCCGTGCATCCCAGCGGAAGCCCTCCATCTCGAGGATCGCCGCGTTCAGGCCGAGCTCGATGCCGGAGTTGTGGACCTCTCCGACGTTGCGGAGCTGCGTTCCGAGCACGCCCTGCGACGGAATGTTCCGTGCCTGGAAGAGGGCGTCCCTGGTGGTCTGGTCGAACCAGGTGAATTCCACCCCGACCCGGTCACCGAACAGCGTGGCATCGAAGCCCAGTTCGAGCTCCTGGCTCACCTCGGGGCGGAGGTTCGGATTCCCCACGTTGCTGGCCACGATGGCCGGCAACCCGCCGGCTCCCGAGACCGCGCCGTAGGTCCGGACGGCCGAGAAGGCGCCGGGCTGCATGCCGGCCATGCCGTAGGCCCCCCGAAGCCGCATCGAGCCCCAGTCCGGGCTCCAGAAGTCGTGCTCCGAGATCACGTAGGAAACGTCAACCTTGGGGTAGACTTCGAAGTCCACCTCTTCTCCGAAGGCGCTGTGCCCGTCGGCCCGGAGGCCTCCGGTCACGAAGAACCGATCGCCGAGGCCGACCTGCTGCTCCATGAACACGCCGAACATCCGCTCCTCGGAGCGCGATTCTCCGGCTGAGAAACCGGACGATGTCGCGTTGACCACCCGGAGTCCGCGGAACGCGAAATCCTGCCCGTAGGCACTCTGGATGCTCGACTGGGTCTGGAACCACTGGATCCCTGCCGAGGTCGAGGACCTGATATCGGCGGTGAGATCGGTGGCGAAGGTGCTGGTCACGTCCACGTTCAGGTTCTGGGCAAGGCGCCGGTAGTTCCCGGCGTACCCTCCGCTCCAGCGTGCGACAACCTCGGGCGGGAGGTATTCGGTGTTGTCCGAATTGAAGAAGTCTCCGCCGAGGGTGACACGGTGCGTCCACTGATCACCCGGCCGGTAGGTCGCGTTCACACTCGAGGTGAAGCGGTACCCGCGCTGGAACATCTCCAGCTGACGGATCCCGGCGGTCGGGGTGAACTGACCGTCCGCGCCGGCCATGAGTGCGTTGATCAGGAAACCCTCCTGGTTGTTGCCCTGCCCCGGGACCATGACCTCGCGGGAGCTGTACCCGGTGGAGATGTTCACGGTGAGGTCGTCGGTGGCCCGGATCCCGAGGTTCGCCCGGAACGCGCCGTAGTCCTCCTGGCTGTTCGGCTCGATCCCGCCGGTTCCGCGCAGGGTGCCCGACGCGTAGTAGTCGAAGCCGTCAGTGCCCCCCCGAACGGAGAGCTGGGTGTTCATGTAGTCGCCGGTCTGGGCGAATTCCTGGATGTAGTAATCGGAGAAGACCGATCCCGATTCTCTCCAGTACGACTCGGGAACCCGGTTGGCCCCGAACTCGGATCGCAGGCGCCAGGTGGGGGCTCCCGTGATGCCGCGCCGGGTGGTGATGTTGATCACGCCGGCTGCGGCTTCGGTGCCGTAGAGGGTGGCGGCCGATGCCCCTCGGACGATCTCGATGTTCTCGATGTCGGCCGGGTTGATGTCGTCGAATCCGGCCCATGAGGCACCGGTCGTGTTGATCCCCCTGAAGGGAGAATCATCCATGCGGACGCCGTCGACGTATATGACCGGAGTGTTCGACTGCGAGAGGCTGGCGAGCCCCCGCAGCACGATCCGGCTACCCTGTCCCGGCTGTCCACCGCTGCCGTGGATGTGCACGCCCGGCGAGCGGGACTGCAGCAGGTTCGACATGCTCGTGATGGGCGCGGCCTCGAGTTCGGCGACGTTGATCCGCGCCACCGAGCTTCCGATCTCGCGAAGTGCGGTTCCCGTCCCCCGGCCCGTGACCACGATCTCGTCGAGCGCCACGGCACGCGGGACGATCACGAAGTTCACCTCGGCGGTGGCTCCCGCCGGCACGTCAACCGCTTGGGTCGTGGTGCGGTACCCGATGATTTCGGCCCGGATCTGGCGCTCTCCCGCAGGCACGTTCGTGATGCGGAAGCTTCCGTCGGGTGACGTTCCGACTCTCAGCTCGGTCCCGACCACCGACACCTGCACATTGGCCATGGTCTGTCCGTCCTGGGTCTGGACGGTTCCCGTGACCGTGCCGGTCTGGGCGAGCGCGTGCGCCGGCAGGAGCAGGGCGAGCGCGACCGCGGTGGCCAGTCCGGTCGTCAGCCGACGCCAACGCGTCGTTCGGGGTCCGGATGGGGTGATTCTCTTTACTCGGTCAGGATTCATGATTCGGTTCTCCACTGAGTCAGGACAAGAACGGGCGATTGGCCCGAATTCAACGATTTGTTACGTCGGACAGGTGGAAAGGTAAGAGGGATCCCGCCTCCTGGTTTGGGGGAGATACACAAGCGAGTGCCCGGTTGGGGGCAACGTGTACGGGGGGGCTCTCTGCCTGAAGCCGATATTCAACCGAAGCTCCTTTAAAGAGCGGTTTGAGACGACTCATCGTGATCTTACGCCGGGGCTTATCCCGAACGCAAGTAGTCAATGCGAGCCATATTATCGGCCAGCTTCCCCCCAGGAATCTCGACCACCGTTTCCTCAGGGGGTGACGGAACCCGGGCACCCCTTTCGGACTCGGATCTCGGATGCTTACTTGCAGCCCACGGCACACAGCCCCCGACGACCTTCCGGAGCGCCCATGAAGCACCCGCCCGACACTTCAATCACGGACGACTCCGCGAAGGGTACCTTCCGGGGCGCCGGGCTCGGCACCTTCGGCGGCGTCTTCACCCCATCGATCCTCACGATCCTCGGGGTGATCATGTACCTCCGGTTCGGGTGGGTGGTGGGGAACGTGGGGCTGCTGGGCACCCTCCTGATCGTGGTGATGTGCACCTCGATCACCTTCCTCACCGGACTCTCCATGGCGTCGATCGCCACTGACCGGCGAGTGGGCACCGGGGGGGCGTACTTCATGATCAGCCGCTCTCTCGGGCTCGAGACCGGGGGCGCAGTGGGAATCCCGCTCTACCTCGCCCTGACCCTCTCGATGGCGCTCTATGTCATCGGATTTGCCGAGATCGTGGGCGATGTCTACCCCGACCTCGATCCCCGGTGGGTGGGCGTGGTGACCGCGATCGCGGTGGCGGGACTCGCCATCCGCTCGGCCGACCTGGTCATTCGGGCGCAGTACATCGTGATGGCTGTGATCGGGCTCTCCCTCCTCTCCTTTTTCTTCGGAGGGCCGGTCGACGACACCGAGATCGAACTGATGGCCACCGCTCCAGACACGATCTCGGTGGGCTTCTGGGTCGCCTTCGCCGTCTTCTTCCCGGCGGTCACCGGGATCGAGGCGGGGGTGAACATGTCGGGGGATCTCAAGAAGCCCTCCCGTTCGATCCCCATGGGTACCTTTGCGGCGCTGGGGGTGGGCTTCGTGGTCTACATGACCATGCCGTTCTTCTTCTCGATGTGGGCCGACCCCGTGACGCTCGTCGAGGACCCCTTCATCATGCGTCGCCTGGCCTACTGGGGGCCGTTGATCCTGCTGGGTGCCTGGGGAGCCACCCTTTCGAGCGCCATGGGGAGCATTCTGGGAGCGCCCCGGGTCCTGCAGGCGCTCGCACGCGACGGCGTCCTCCCGGGGCCCCTTCGAATCCTGGGTCGCGGGAGTGGCGAAGACGACGCTCCCCGGATCGGGACCGTCGTGACCCTCGCCCTGGCCCTGGTGGCGATCTACCTGGGCGACCTGAACCTGGTGGCTCCTATTCTGACCATGTTCTTTCTCACCTCGTACATGACGGTGAACTTCGCCGCCGGAATCGAGGGCTTCCTGCAGAGCCCCTCGTTTCGTCCGGC
>REBS01000167.1 GCA_007692605.1 Gemmatimonadales bacterium | reverse complement strand
TCCGAGCCCGGGCGTAGTCCACCAGCACGAAGCGCATGGCGCGCGACGCGACGGCAAGGAAATGCGCTCGGTCCTGCCAGTCGGCGGCGGTCTGGTCCACGAGGTGGACGTAGGCCTCGTGGACCAGCGCCGTGGTGTTCAAGGTGTCGCCCGGCCGGTGCGCGATCAGTCGCTGACGCGCGATCCGACGAAGCTCACCGTAGAGACGCGCGAAGAGTTCATCGGCGGCGTCGGCCTCACCGGCGCGACCCGCGCGGAGGATCTGTAGGGTGTCGGGCGGGGATGCCATAGGCGGAGCGCCCGTTGTTCGGCGCACGAAACCGGCAGAAAGACTCGGCGCCAGGGAGCATCCCTGGACGCCCGGGCCGATCATAGGCCGGGCCGCGGAGCCTCGCAACTTCATACCCGTTCGCGCCACTGCTCCCTCGCTCCCCACCCGGGGCACCCTCCGTCCGATCGATCCGGGTCCCGTTCAGACCGAGATCTGGGCCGAGATCGGGTCCTCGACGCGTTCCTTCAGCTGCGTGCCGGCCTCGATGCGGGCGATCTCGGCCTCGAGGCGCCGCGACTCGGCGGCGGACTTCGCGGCCGTTCCCTCGTCCGCGCCCGTCGTGGACGAAAGCACGATCTCGCAGTGGGTGCCATCGGTGGGCACGGTCTCGAACCAGGCGGGTCCGAGCGGCTTCGGCGTGGGCATACCATCCTCATTCTGGAGCTCACTCTGAGCCTCGAAGAGGGGATCCACGATCTGTCCGACCATCTGATTGTATTCCAGGTCGGATACGGATGAGTCGAGGTCCGGACGGAACAACTGGTAGAGGAGCTTCTCTTCGTAGGTCGAACCGGGAGCGACCGGGCCGGCGAGGCGGCGGACCGGCAGGAAGACGCGGGCCAGACTGGCGTTGAGGATGTGGCCGGGGGCGAGTTCGGGGAAGGGCATGGGGGCGCCGGACCACCACCCCGGGTACAGGACCCAGCGGATGTTCGCAAAGTCGATGAGCCGGTGCCACCGCTCGATCTCGAGTGCGGTGCCCTCCTGCATCGGCTCGATGTACTGCTTCACCACGAGATCGATCAGTTCCGCCCGGACATCGATCCGCTTGATCAGCTCTTCGGTGGCAGCCACGATTTCGGGCTGGACGGCCTCGAGCGCGTCGGAGCGGAGCGCGGCAACTTTCGCTTCCCATTCGTTCAGAAGCCCATGGTACTGCTCCAGATCGTTCTCGTATCCAGGCAGCTCCCTCAGGACCTCGGCCTGGATCTTGACGGTGGCTTCCATGGGATCGAAAATTTCGGTCGGGCTGGTGATCCCGGCTACGAAAATGGTGACCGGGACCTCGATGAATCCCTTCAGGTCCGGGTACTCCTCGGCTTCGGCCTGGTTGAGACTCCGCACGCTGTGATCCCGGCCTGCGTGATCGATCATCACGTGGACCCGGTGCGCCCCCTGCCCCTCGGTCCGTGTGCGGACCCTCCCGGTGGCTACGCAGCCGTTCGGCACCGGAACACGCAGGGTCACGCGGTGGATCTCCGGCAAAGTGGGAAGGAAGAACGATTGCGCGAGCCCCACCAGCGCCGAATTCCCGTCGATCCACTCGGCTGCGGCCTCCGGCCTTGGAGGTTGCGGGCGGGCGGGCAGGATCAACCGATCCAGCGCCGCGCTTTCGATCTTCTCCCGTGTGTCCCTGAGGCGCTTGGCGATCCCGCTGCCCGGCATCCGTACGAAGGGGGTCCAACACAGGCGGGCACCGCGGCGCTCGGCTCGGACACGGTGCCGCTGCATGACCTTGAAGTAGTGCAGGGAAGAGGCCGAATGGGGGTTGGTATTCCTGATCGTGCGCCGGGACTTCTCCTCGTCGCGGCTGACCGTGGAGAGGCCGAGCTTGGTTACGTGCGACCTGCGGAGGGATGACCCGATCTTCTCCGTCGTCTTGCGGAAGGTTTCCTCTGTCTGCTTGGCCGACAGCGCGTTCGCTTGCTCGAAATCGCTGGACACGCCCAGATCCATTTCGGCCTTGACGGAGCCCAGGTCCTCGGCGCCGAGCTCGTAGCTTTCCAACGTGGCCGACGTCCGGGTCGAACGCTCCGAGCTTTCGCTGTCGGTGCTCTGGGTACCGCGACGCACGCCTCGTTCGCGGGAGGCCTCCGTCGTCTCGCTGAGTTCCCGCGTCAGCGATTCTTCGAACGTCTCGCTCGCCTCCCGAAGGCTCGTCTGCTCCAGGACCGCTTTCTCTCCAGGCGCCAGGCTCAGGGTGTACACATGCTCGCCGAGCTCGAAGCCGTCGGGCCGTGTACGGACGGCGTCCAGGAAGAGGTAGCCGATGGGTGAAGTGTCGTCCGGGAGGCCCCGGAGCTGATTTACCAGGGCCGATTCCGGGAGCGGGTCCAGTTCCCAGGCGTCGAGCTGGTCGAAGCCGTACTTCCCCACCTCCGATTCCCGGTCCGCCCAGATCCCCTTCGCAACCCCGAGGAGGTCGCGATACTCGTCGTGCCCTACCCACCTCTCCACGGCCCTCCCCACGGAAGAGAGGTCATCCGCCTCACCCACCTCCTTCACGAAGTCGTAGATCAGCCTCTTCTGCGCGCGGGTATATCGAGAGTCCGTCCGGACGCGATCCGATCGGGTTTCCAGTTCCGCCCGTCGGGCCGGGATCCGCAGTCGGGACTCGGCGCGACGCTCTGCGGACCGCATCTGCTGATTCGGGATCGCTCGTTGCGCAAAGGACCAATCCGCCTCGGCCCACTCCTCTCCGCTCCAGTCTTCCTCGCTGAGACCGAAGCGGTCCCAGATCGAATGCACCAGATACTTTGTGGCGAGCCCAAGCTGTAGCTTGTCGACAAATGGAGTCGGCGTCTCTACCGGCGCGTAGGACGCGACTTCCACGAATCGGTCCCGGATTCCTTCGTGCAGGCTGGTTGAAAGCTGCTCAGGCTGAATACTTGCCACCACGCGTTCCGCGGACATGCGTTACCTCCCTTTGCCTCACAGTGAATCGAGTCCGGCCCCGGACCCGCTGGGCCGGAGGCCGCCTTTCACCCCTTATATCGGAATCGGGGCGCGAAACACATCACGGGGCGTGGTAGGGACCGCGTCACGGGGCGTGTAGTCCGACATACGGATGGAGAGAAGGGGGGACAGTAGAGGCGGCGTAGCGGCGCAGGGTGGGCTGATGAACGACGCAGGAGAGCCCCGGCGGCGCCGTCCGCCTGAAGGAAAACGGGGATGCCTTTCGGGGTGGACGGGCCCTGGACCCTCGGCTATGCTGCACATAGGAAAGCCCTGTGTCCCATGTGAAGCCAGGATTGGAAAGCCTCTTGAAGATCCTTTACGCCGAAGATGACCCCGTGGCAGCGGAGCTGGTGCGGTCCGGTCTCAGGGCACATGGATGGGAGGTGCAGGTGGCGCAGGACTCGATGCAGACCAGCATGCTCGCCGGCAAAGGTCAGTATGACCTGATCCTTCTGGATCTCCAGATGCCGGGCGGGGGCGGATTCGTCAGTCTCAAGCGCCTGGGAATGTCCATCAAGACGTCGAACATCCCCGTGATCATCGTGAGCGGGGCGGAAGACAAAGGAGCCCCGGAAGAAGCCCGCCGCCTCGGAGCTCGAGCCTTCGTCAAGAAGCCCGTGGACCTGGATGAACTCGCTTCCCTGATCCGGTCCACCCTGGGGCTACCCGATCCGGCCTCCTGAGCTCATGACACCGAATGCCGAAGATCCCTGAGGCCCCGCCGACGCGGGGGAGGGTGGAGTGCCGCGCCGAGGTGAACCGTTTCCCCACATCCGACGGCTCCTTCGGTGGTGCTGGCATTCAATGGGTTCGTATAGACCCCCGGCTCCACAAGCGTCGATGGCCGCGAAGGACGGTTCCGGCCCCCGTCTCCCCCAGGACCCGTTTCAATGCCACCGTCACTGGGGGCCCTTACGCTTGTGGGCTCGGGGGGAGAGTCATCGGCTCTGAGCGCGTTTCAGGAGGATGGGGGCTGGGCTCCGATCGCCAGCCGTTGGCC
>REBS01000155.1 GCA_007692605.1 Gemmatimonadales bacterium | reverse complement strand
CTGGAAGCCCTCCACACCGGGGATATCGAGATCCCGATCCCGGGCGCTCATGACGATTCCCCGGCCGATGGGGTGCTCGGATTCACCCTCGATGGCCGCGGCCACCCGGAGGGCGTCGGCCTCGCTCCACCCCTCTCCCGTGGCCAGCGAGACGACCCGGTGCTCCCCCAGCGTCAGCGTTCCGGTCTTGTCGAAGATCACGACATCGAGGTTCCGGGCCTCTTCGAGCCCTCGCCGGTCGCGGATCAGGAGGCCGTTCTGCGCTCCCAGCGTCGTCGAAATCGCCACCACCAGGGGGATGGCGAGACCCAGGGCGTGGGGGCAGGCGATCACCAGGACCGTCACGGTACGGATGATCGAGAAGTCGATGGGAGCTCCCACCAGTTGCCAGACCACGAGAGTGAGGACTCCGGAGGCGAGGGCGACCCCCGTGAGGAGCCGCGCCGCTCGGTCCGCGAGATGCTGGGCCCGCGACTTCGAGTCCTGCGCCTCGGACACCAGGCGCATGATCCCCGAGAGGCGCGTGTCCTCGCCGGTCTCGGTCACCTCGATCCGGAGGGACCCCTCGCCATTGAGGGTTCCGGCGATCACCTCGTCGCCCTCGCCCTTTCGAACGGGCTCGGACTCGCCGGTGAGCATGGACTCGTTCAGGGCGCTCTCTCCCTTCCGCACGATCCCGTCGACGGGCACGCTCTCGCCCGGGCGCACCAGGATCAGGTCCCCGGGCTCGAGCTCCGAGAGGGACACCACCTCTTCGGAATCGCCATCGATGCGGGTGGCCTCGTCCGGAAGGAGCCGGGCCAGCTCCTGGAGGGCACCCGAAGCCCGCTGGATGGCGCGCATCTCGATCCAGTGCCCGAGGAGCATGATCGTCACCAGGGTCGCCAGCTCCCACCAGAGCGCCTCGGCCTCGAGGAGTCCGAGCTCGACGACCCACGAGAAGCCGAAGGCGACGGTGATGGCGAGGGCGATGAGCGTCATCATCCCCGGAAGCCGATCCTTCAGCTCCGAGGCCGCGCCCGCCAGGAAGACCCACCCCCCGTACACGAAGATCACCGTGCCCAGAACCGCGGGGATCCACGCGGCCCCGGGAAGGTCGACCGCCTCGTATCCGAAGAGCTGCTGGATGTGACCGGACCAGTACAGAACCGGCAGGGTCAGGAGGAGCGAGAGCCAGAAGCGGTCCCGGAAGAGACCGGGGTCATGGTGGTCGTGACCCTCGTGCTGGCCGCCCCCCTCGTGGTCGTGCCCGTGATGATCGTGCCCGTGCTCGCTCATGACGCGCTCCGTTTGAGTTCCCATTCGATTCGCAAGGTGTACAGGACCGGAAGAACGACCAGGGTGAGGACCATGGCCGTGAGAAGCCCTCCCACCATGGGCGCCGCGATCCTTTGCATCGTCGCCGCGCCGACCCCCGCGGCCCAGAGGAGGGGCATGAGCCCCCCGATGTCGGAGACGACGGTCATCATCACCGGCCGGAGTCGGGTCGTGGCCCCATCGAGGGCCGCCTCCCGGACCCACTCCGTGCCCCCATCCGGAGCGATCCCCGCCTCGCGCCGCCGCTCCACGGCCTGGTCCAGGTAGAGGAGCATCACCACCCCGAGTTCGGCGGCCACCCCGGCCAGCGCGATGAAGCCCACCCAGACCGCCACGCTGGTGTTGAAGCCGAGGATCCAGAGGAGCCAGACCCCACCCACCAGGGCGAAGGGAAGGGTCGCCATCACCATGATCGCCCGGGCCGCACTCCGGAAGTGGAGGAAGAGGAGGAGAAAGATCAGCCCGAGAGTAAGGGGAATCAGGAGTCCGAGGCGGTCCCGCACCCGCTCCATCGCCTGGTACTGACCGGCCCACTCGATCCGGTAGCCGTCGGGGAGGTCGATCTCGGCGCGAAGGAGGGCGTCGGCTTCGGCCACGTACCCGCCGAGGTCCCGCCCCTCGACATCGATGAAGACCCGGCTCACCGGAAAGGCGTCTTCGGTATTGATGACCATGGGCCCCTCGCCGGGCTCGACCCGGGCGAGCTGGCCCAGGGGCACCGTTCCCCCGGGATGCGCGACGAGGACATCGGCGATCCGCTCCGGACTCTGGCGGAGCTCCCGGGGATATCGGACCTGGACCCCGTATCGCTCCCGCCCCTCGACCGTCCGGGTGGCCACCGTCCCCCCCACCGCCGTCATCATCGCCCCCTGGACCTCCTGCACATTCAATCCGTAGCGACCGGCGGCCTCTCGATCCACCACCACGTCGAGGTAGCTCCCGCTCGCCCCCCGCTCGGCCACGACGCTTCGCGTGCCCTCGACCTGGCCCAGGAGACCCTCGATCTGCTCGCCGATCCGTTCGATCTCGGAGAGGTCCTCGCCGAAGACCTGGACACCCACCGGAGAGCGCATACCCGTGGCGAGCATTTCGATCCGGTTCTGGATCGGCATGGTCCAGACGTTCATGACGCCCGGCATGCGCACCGCCGCATCCATCTCGGCGACCAGGGAATCGTAGTCGACCCCCCGGCGCCACTCCGAGGTCGGCTTCAGGTTGATGATCGTCTCGAACATCTCGAGGGGCGCGGGATCGGTGGGGGTGTCGGCGCGACCCGCCTTCCCGATGACGCTCTCGACCTCGGGAAAGGCGTAGAGGATCGAGTCCTGCACTCGCATCATGTGGGCCGCCTGCTCGATCGAGACCCCGGGAAGGGTCATGGGCATGAAGAGCACCGTGCCCTCCTCTACCGGGGGCATGAACTCGGAGCCCAGTCGGCCGAAGGGGATCAGGGTGATCCCGACCAGGAGTGCGGCCCCCCCGAGGGTGAGCCAGCGGTGCCGGAGAGCCCAGCCCAGGACGGGCCGGTATCCCCTCAGGAGCGCTCGCGAGATCGGATTCTCGGACTCGCGGCGAATCCGGCCCCGCACGAAGTATCCGATGGCCACGGGGATCAGGGTGATGGCGAGGAGCGCGGCCCCGGCCATGGCGAAGGTCTTGGTGAAGGCGAGGGGGTGGAAGAGTCGACCCTCCTGCGCCTCGAGCCCGAAGATCGGGAGGAAGGAGACGGTGATCACGAGGAGGCTGAAGAAGATCGCCGGGGCGACCTCCGAGGCGGATCGTGCCGCGATCTCCCACCTTCGCTCGCTGTCGACCTCCCCCTCCTCACCTTCCAGGTGCTTGTGCATGTTGTCGACCAGGACCACCGCCCCGTCGACCATGGCCCCGATGGCGATGGCGATCCCGGCCAGCGACATCAGGTTCGACTGGATCCCCAGCACCCGCATGACGATGAAGGAGATGAGCACCGCCACCGGCAGCGTGACCACCACCACCAGGGCACTCCGCAGGTGGAGCAGGAAGAGCGACGCGATCAGGGCGGTGAGAAGGAGGACCTGCAGGAGGGTCCAGGCGAGATTCCGCTGGGCCTCGCGGATCAGCTCCGAGCGGTCGTATGCCGGAACGATCGAGACCCCCTCGGGGAGCCCGGCCTCGATGCTGGCGATCCGTTCCTTGACTCCATCGATGACATCGAGGGCGTCGGCGCCGTGACGCATGACGACGATGCCGGTGACCACATCGCCCTGCCCGTTCTTGTCCGCCACCCCCCGCCGCATTTCGGGGCCGAGCTGCACGTGTCCCACGTCGCCCACCCGAACCGGAGTCCCATTGGACGCCGCCAGGGTCACCCCGGCGATGTCGTCCACCGAGGTCAGGTATCCGAGTCCACGCACCATGTACTCGCGGCCACCCTGCTCGATGACCCGGGCGCCCATGTCGGAGTTCGCCTCGCGGATCGCCTGGACCACCCGGTCGAGGGTGAGGCCATAGGCTCGCAGCCGGTCGGGGTCCACATCGACCTGGTATTGCTGCACGTAGCCTCCCACCGAGGCGACCTCGGCCACCCCCGGCACACTCTGAAGCTGGTAGCGCACGAAGAAGTCCTGGAGTGAGCGAAGCTCGCCCAGGTCGTGCCGGTCGGACTCCAGGGTGTACTGATAGACCCATCCGACTCCGGTGGCGTCGGGCCCCAGCCGGGGGCTCACCCCCTCGGGGAGTCGGTCGCCGAGCTGCGAGAGCTGCTCCAGGACCCGCGAACGGGCCCAGTAGGGGTCGGTCCCATCCTCGAAGAGGACGTAGACGTACGAGACCCCGAAGGTGGAGATACCCCGGACCGTCGTGGCCCCGGGCACCGCCAGGAGGGTGGTGGTCAGGGGATAGGTCACCTGATCTTCGAGCACCTGGGGGGCCTGCTCCGCCCAGTCCGTCTGCACGATGACCTGGACCTCGGAAAGATCGGGAATGGCATCGACGGGAATCGTCCGTATCGACCAGAGCCCGCCGGCGACCACGAAGAGCGCAAGGAGCACCACGAGCCCCCGATTCCGGACCGAGGCGGTGACGATCCGCTCAATCATCGTGGCCCCCGTGGTCGTCATGCTCGTCGGGACCGTCGTCGTGCTCGTCGTGATCGTCGTGATCGTCGTGCTCGCCCGGATCCATCCCGGGCATGTCGTGGTCCATCCCGGTCATCGCCTCCATCAACCGGCTGTCGGCATCGAGGACGAAGCCGGCGCGGGCGACGACCTCCTCGCCCTCCTCCACGCCGGACAGGATCTCAACCCGGTCTCCCGCCGACGCCCCGGTCTCCACCTCGCGGATCTCGAAGCGCCCGTCGCCCGTGCGCACGAAGACGACGCTGCGGGTGCCGGTATGGTGGACCGCGTCACGGGGCACGGTGACGACGTCGCTCGCCATCATGAGGTGGGTCGTCGCGACCCCGAACATGCCCGGTCGAAGGCGGCCGTCCGGGTTCGGAAGCTCGACCCGAAACCGAACCGTGCGGAGGTCCCGATCCATCTCGGGTGAGATCCAGGTGATCCGGCCCTCGATCCCCTCCCCGGGCCAGGCGTCGACCTTCACCTCGATGTGGTCGCCCACCCCGAGAAACCGCAGATCGCGCTCATGGACTTCGGATTCGAGCCAGACCCGGTCCTGCGCCGCGATTCGCAGGAGTGGGGCTCCGGACTCGAAGCGCTCCCCCGTCTGGATCACACGCTCCACCACGTACCCGGTGGTCGGCGCCCTCAGCGTCACCACCTCGCGGACCGCTCCACTCTCCTCGAGCGCCCGGATCTCCTCTTCGGGCATCGCCCAGAGTCGAAGTCGCTCCCGGGCCGCGTCCACGACATTCGCCCCCCGCTCGGCACTCCCGGGCGCCCGGCTCCCCGCCAGGTCGTCGGCCAGCCGCAGGGCGGAAAGGAGGTCTTCCTGGGCCGCGACCAGCTCCGGGCTGTACACATCCAGCAGGGGTTCGCCCGCCTCCACGGCGCGCCCTGTGAAGTCGACGTGCAGGGCCTCGACCCATCCACCGAAGCGGAAGCTGACGGTGGAGAGCCGCGTTTCGTCGCGGACGATCTCTCCCGGCGCGCGGAGATCCCTGTGCAGGCCCCCACGTTCCGCCCGGGCAAAGGTGACCCCCAGGCGTTGCGCCATGGCATCCGAGATCTCGACGACCTCGTCCTCCATCGGCATCTCGTGGCCCGCATGTTCGTCCTGTGTGGCCGGTTCGTGGTCCGCGTGGTCGTCGTGGGACTCCCCGCCACACCCGACGAGAAGGCCTCCTGCGAGAAGTCCGAGGACAGCAATTCGAAGGGCGTTCATGGGATGGTCTCCGGTGAAATCTCGGCCCCGGTCGCCTGCTCGAGTCGGGCGAGAGCCCGGCCGGCTTCGGCCACCAGGTGCACGAGTTGGATTTCATTGCGATACAGGAGGGTCTGGGCTTCCATCACCCGCAGGAAGTCTCCCTCGCCGGCCCGGTACGTCGACGCCGCGGCATCGACCGAAGCGCGTGCCTGGGGGATCACGCCCTCTTCGAGAAGGATCACCTGCTCTCTCGCCCGAACCAGCTCCGAATGGGATGCGGCCACCTGGTTGCGGATCTCGCGGGCCAGCGCCCCTTCATCGTGGACCTCGGCATCACGAAGGTGCTCCGCCTCGACCACGGCCTGGTCCTGCTTGCGGCCCCGGAAGATGGGGAGCTCCACCATCACCCCGAGCGAGAAGAGGTCCGCTCGCCCACTCCGCATGGCGTATCCCCCGGTGAGGGCGACCCCGGGACGACGCTGGATCCGCGCCGCCTCGAGAGCGTGACCCGCCGCCTCGGCCCGACTCCGGGCCCGGGTTCGCTCCGGGCGGGAGGCCAGGGCAAGGGACTCGAGTTCGGCCAGAGAGGGGAACCCCGCCCCGAGTTCGCCCCCGGAGAGGTGATCGGAGAGCATTCCCGTCCCGGGATCCCCGGCCAGGAGGGCCCGAAGCCGGGAGGGAATGGTGGGGGCCACCTCGTCTCGCGACGCGCGCCCCAGAAGTGCGTTCACCTCGGCGAGTGCGGTGCCGCGCCGCTGCCGGAGCTCCGCAAGGTGCTCCTCGAGGGCCGAGATCTCGGTCTGTGCCCTCAGGATGTCCTGTTGAGGCGCGGTGCCGCGGGCGTACGCCGTGCGAGCCGCAGCCGCGAAGGCCTCGAGGGACGCTCGGGTCCGATGGTGCACCTCGAGGGCCTCCTCGACCAGGAGAAGCTCGAAGTACGCCTCACTCAGGCGGGTCCTGAGCTCCCAGCGAAGGATCTCGCGCTCCGCCTCGGAGATCCCGACCTCCGCTCGGGCCTCTGCCTCCATGACTGCACGCAGTCCGCGGGGTGGAAGTCGCTGCCCGTATTCGATCCCGAGCATGGTCATCCCCTCCATCGAGGGGTCCAGCTCGGGAAGCGGAAGGTTCATCACCCCCACCATCAGGGTGGGATCGGGGAGCGCCCCCACCTGCGGGATCCGGGCGGTCGCCGCGTCGATGCGTCGATTCAAGGCGTCGAGGGATGGATGCGACTCGAGGGCCGACGCCACCAGCGCCTCCAGCGAGTCGGGCTCGATGGAGGGGTGCGCCGCATGAAATCCCTGCACCGCATGAAGCGGGGGGCTCGTCCAGGCGAGAGTTGCCAGCACGAGGGCGAGTGTCGGCCAGAGCGGGCCGGATTGGAAACGGGGTCCATGGCGGACCCCCGGGTCCGTACGCATGATGATGTCTCCCATGGCTCCCCCCGATCGATCGGAGGGCAGGCTGAATCTGACTACGAGGTGGGACCGACCCCATCGAAGGGTCGGCAGGCGTCAGATTCTGGGAGGCCGGAAGAGTTCGTGGGAGCGCAGGATCCCAGCGAACGCATCGGGACCCCGGATGCGCGGAGCGCGCTCCACCGCGCCCATCGTCGGCGCGGCCTGGACCAGGGAAGGAGCCGTCACGCCACCGGCGCAGGCAAGGCCCTCCGCATGGCCCATGGGACAGTCCTGACCAGGATCGTGATCGGATCCGTGGCCTGAATCATGGTCCGAATCGGGGTCCGAACGATGGTCCGACCCGTGGTCCGGATCGTGGTCGTGCCCCCCGTGGTCCATCCCGTCATGATGGACCTGGTGCACCGGGGGCTCGCCGTGGCAGTCATACGCCGCGAGGCCGTCGCCTGTCTGGACGACGAAGAGCGGGAGGAGAAGCAGGGCCCCTACCCGGATCCGCGCTGTCGTACATCGCATTCGCACTGGGATCTCCAGAGTGGGATTCGACTGCCCAAACCCCCCGGGGGCATGAAGGTTCCGGCGACCGGGCTCCGAGCTTCGGTGGCCGGGCCGCTGCGACTCAGGACGCCTTCTTCCGGTCCAGCATCGCATCCAGGCTGTACCGCCCCGGTCCGGCGAAGAAGAAGTAGGCTGCGAGGGGCAGGTAGATCATCAGCATGTGCCGGGGCAGGAGATTTCCGGCGTCGAGCCACGCGACGAGGATGCTCAGGAAGATCAGGGTCGAGACGCCGGCACTGATCCGGTTGACGAGTCCGAGCGCCAGGAGGCCCCCGAACACGAGCTCCACCCACGGGAGCGCGTATCCGTACGGGGCCGCGATGAAGTCCGGGAGCCACGCGGGGTTGTTGTTCTGGAAGAATCCGCTCTGGTAGAACGACCCCGCCCCTCCCTCGAGTTCCTGCTGCACCTTCCCCCAGCCCTGGTGGAGGAGAAACCACCCGAGTGCGACCCGGGCGAGCAGCTTCGACACCTCGGTGCCGAGGGCGGAGGTACGGCCGTATGGTTCGTCGGAAGACGCGGCGCCGAAGATGCGCATGAAGACATCCTTGCTTCTGGATGAGGGGACGGGGATGGATGACCAGCGTCCACAACCTACGCGTCGGAGGGTGAGCGTGCCACGGCTCGTCCGGGTCTCCGGAGCCCCTGCCGGCGCCCGCCTCCTTTCCGCTCGTTTCCCCCTCGGGTCCGCAGGCTGAATCCTGCCCCAAAATAAGATAATCTGTATTATCTTATTTTGGGGCGCAGAATCCGGGCTCCCGGTCTCGAGGGAACAACGACCCCTCACCCCCTCGAAGGATATTCGGAGTATCGGCCATCCCTCCGATTAGCGATGGCCACCCGTTCCGTACTCGACGATGTTTTGTGGGGGAACACGGCACAGCGGCCCACGTTGATCCCTGGCTGCTTCGCCCTCGGAGTTCCCAAGAAAAGCACGACCTCGGCCGCGTGATGGCCCGCCTGAGCATCTTGACGACGGCACCGCTGGTGCCGGGAGTGAGGAGCCTTGAACTTCCACAAATGGAGCATTCCACACCGGTTGCTCTGGGCGTATGGATACAAGCTGGTCCCTCCGATCGCCCGTGATCGCATGGGACCGATCAAGGCCCTGCTCGAAGGTGCGTACCAGCAGGCTGGTCTCGGAGCGTTCGCCTGGGAGGGACGCTTGATCAACGGAGACGACATCACCCACATCCTCGTGGTCAGCGACCGGCCCGAGCAGGACCTCGAGGTCAACCATCTGCTCGAGGCCGAACTGAACCGGCTCCAGGCTCCGTTCACGATCACCCGGGCCCTTGCGATCGGGGGCGATTCCGGATCCGGACGTCTGCCCGAGCCGCTCGGAAACGCGTGAACGCACCCTCGACGGCCTCAGGGCCACGCCGTTATGATTGTGGTTCCTCCCGACCCTCCCTGCGCTGTCGATGCAGAAACCGATAGGGAGTTCCGGTTCGGCTCCTTTCGCAACCCACCGCTCACCCCTGGTTCATGGAAGGCTCGAAATGGCTGACATCTCTGGTGAACAGACGACGCAGGACGAAACATCGGATTCTGCCAACTTCGAAGGCGACATGATCAAGGTCGCCCTGATCGAGGACAATCGGCTGGTTCGGGAAGCCCTCATTTCCGTCCTCAATCGGGCCCCGGACATCGATGCGGTCGCTGAAGGTCCGAACGGGCACTCATCGCTGTTCAAGCACAGCCCGGACGTGGTCCTCCTCGATCTCGGGCTCGAGAACGGCGACAGCCTGCGGGTCGCCCGCGATGTGATGCGGGACTACCCGGACGCCAGGATCATCGTGATGGACCTCCTTCCCGCACACGAGGAACTCCAGGAGTTCGTAAGCGCAGGCGTGTGTGGATTCATCATGAAGGACGCCCGGCTCGATGTCGTCCTCGACACCATTCGGTCGGTGGCATCGGGACTCAAGGTGCTACCGGACCAGATGACCGCCACGCTCTTCTCCGAGATCGCCAAGGAGTTGGTGACGAGAGGTACGTCGACCGAACATGCCGGGGTCCGGATGACGCCACGGGAACGCGAGGTGATCGATCTCGTCGCGGACGGGCTGAGCAACAAGGCCATCGGGAAGGCGCTCGACATCTCGGTCCACACGGTCAAGAGCCACCTGCGCAACATCATGGAGAAGCTCACCCTGAACTCCCGGTTGCAGATCGCCGCCTACGTTCACAAGCGGGACACCACCGAGTCCCAGTAAGCCCCCCCCCGAAGGCACAGCCGATCCTGACACTCCACATGGACCCCCAGCTGGTCCGGATGCCCGAGGACCACTGGAGAGCCAACCTCTCGTCCCACGAGGTTGGAGCGTTCGTCCGCATCGATCAAAGCATCGGCCCCGAGGGGTTTCTCACCCGGATGGTCTGCTCCGGATGCTCGAAGAAGCGAGCGATCCTGGTCCGTCCCCCGGGCCGCATACGGACCATGATCCCCGCGATCCGGGCGGCCACCGGCAACCGCGGGGTCAGAGAGCACCTGAAGCAGTGGGTCGAACGACATGGGAGCTGCCGAAACGCCGGCCGGGAGGTGGTCATTCCAGAGCCCTTCGCGGGCTATGTGAGCCAGCTCCGGGAACGGGCGGTCACTCGGCTCGAGCGGAGACAGCCTCCGGAATCCCTGCTGATGCTCACCTCCAGAGAGTCCTCGCCCGTGTTGATCGATTGCCGGGAGGTGTTCACCTTTCCCGAGGACCGCCGGTATACGCGCGGCTGCCAGCTCGTGGCCGCCCTCCGGGGCCGGATGCGTGAATCCGACGAGACCTTCACATCGGCCATCACGTACCGAGAGGACCTCATCGACCCCGGGGGACGACCGACCGTGGCCAGGATCGACATCGAGACGCCCCATGGTCGGTACTCCGGGGAGGCCTCCATCGGCGATCGAGGAGACGGGGCCCGGAGCGAGCCGGGGACCATGGGAGAGTTCGTGTTTGGGATCGGGACCAGGAACAGGGCCATGGACGACGTGTTCGTCATCGAAACCCGGCTCTGAACCCTCGGCGCAGGCTGCGGGGGAGGGGCGAAACCGGTCGGCGGGACCGGGTCAGTTCGCCACCGAAAGGTGCGTCTCCATGGGGAATACGACCCCGTCGTGGTCCGTGTAGTCCTGGAGCGCCTCCTCCAGATGATGGATCATGCGCCTTCGGACGTTTTCTTCCAATCCGGCGATGGGCTCGGCCAACGGTGAGCTGGCCGCTTCCTGACGAAGATATTCCTCGGAGGAAGGGTATCGTACCGCACGGATGTCGAGGTACAGGGAGACCTCCCCGAACCCGGCCTCGAGGACGAACTCCCGAAGCCTCGTCCCGCTCCACTCCGGGAACGGCGAACGCATCATGACTCCGGCTTCTTCCCCGACGTGCCGTTCCAGTACCTCGGCCAGGAGAGCGTAGCTCGGATTGTATCGGATGGGCCGGAGGACGTTAAGCCCGAGGCGACCGCCGGGCCGCAGGACCCGGCGAAGCTCGGCCAGAACTCCCACTGGATCCTCGACGAACTGGAGGACCTGCTGGGCCAGCACACGGTCGAAGCTGTCGTCCGGGAAGGAAAGCTCCATGGCGTCCTCCTGACGCCACTCCACCGACGGGGAGAGGCGGGCTGCCGCCATCCGAGCCGTCTCGAGCATCGCCTGGTTCAGATCCACTCCGACCACATGGCCCTCGTCCCCGACGAGCGGAACCGCACTTCGGGCGACGATCCCGGTTCCACAGCCCACATCGAGCACCCGGTCCCCCTCGACCACGCCAGAAACGGTCAGCAGCCGCTCAGCCCAGGGGCGGAAGAACCTGGGCACCAGGTAGGCCTCGTAGGCCTCGGACCCCCGCCCCTCGAGTTGCCACCCCTCCGTCTCCTCGGGCCTCCGACTCTCGGGTTGCGAGGCCCTCGTTTCCTCAGATCCTCGACCCTCAGAATGCCAACCCCCCGTCTCCCGGGACGCTTCGACATTGCCACTCATCATGCCTCCCTCTATTATGTTGACTGGTCTACTTATACCCAGTGTAGACCGATCGTCATAATCGTGTCAAGAGTCCAGGGAGCGGCCATGCAGAAGACCACGCGGGAACGGATGCTCGAAGCGGCAGCCCGGCTGGTACACCAACGCGGGTATCGGGGCGTCAGCCTCAATGACATTCTCACCGAGAGCGATGCGCCGCGAGGGTCTCTCTACCATCACTTCCCCGAGGGGAAGGACCAGCTCGTGCAGGAGGCCATGCTGCGCGAGGTGGAGCGGATCGACCGCTTCCTGCTCGAGGCCTTTCACGAAGCCGCCGATCCCGTGGAAGGGGTCCGCGCCTATGTAGGTGCTGCGGCAGAGGAGCTCCAGAGCTCCGGCTTCGTGCTGGGCTGCCCCGTGGCCCCGGTGATCCTGGATTCGCCGGAGGCATCCTCCAACCTTGCCCGGGCATGCCGGGAGTCCATCGAGCGATGGCACCGGATTCTTCGAAACCGTTTCCTGGACGCCGGCCTCCCATCGCCCCGCGCGGAGTCCCTCGCTGTGCTGGTGGTCTCTGCGGTGGAAGGTGCCCTCATCCTCGCTCGGGGAAGCCGTGACATTGCGCCCCTCGATCGGGTCCAGGAGGAACTCGCCACCGTGCTGGCTGATGCGCTGAGCGCCTGATCGGACGCCAGGTGTTGCCTCATCGCTGAAGGCCGGGGTGCCCGTTGCACCGGTGCCATCGAATGCGTGCCGGCCAGGCAGTGGGCTGCGATACCCGGACATGTTTGCCGCCACGAGCATTCGAGCCGACCCCGTCCGGTCGCCCTACCCCATCCAGCCGTCGAGCGCGCCCCGGCCGTTCTTGCGTCGACGGCAGGGTGAACCGCATCGCTGAGCGGCGAACTGGGTGCCGAGGTCCCTTCGCGGCCCCTAGAACCTCGTGGCCCCACAACCTCGCGGCCCCTGGAGCCATGTCCCCGCCCCCAAGCGCACCCCATCGTGGGTTCGCATGGGGCGCCCTCGGGCGCATCCGATCATGCGTTCGCTCGAGGCGGTCTCGGGCGCATCGGATCATTCGTTCGCTCGAGGCGGTCTCGGGCGCATCCGATCATGCGCACGCACCGGGCGGCCCGATTCGACCCCTCGACCCCCGCCACGCCACACCATGGCGGGCCGACTGGAACCATAAGTCCACACTCGTGGGGGTTCTCGGAATCGCTGGCAAGGTAACGCGTCATATAGGAGACACAGGCCACAAACGCCCTTCGCGAACATCGATGCTTGTGGAGTTTGGGGTCTATACGGAGACACAGAATGCAATCGTCCTCGAATAAGCCGTCGAATGTGGAGAAACGGTTCCCGACCCCGAGGGCACGCCCATCCCCTCCCCCGTCCAGCCGGCCTGATCCCGCAAGCCGCCCTCGCCCGTCCGACCCCCCGAACCCGTCCAGCCGGCCGAACCCGTCCAGCCGGCCGACCCCATCCAGCCGTCGCGCGCGCCCCCGCCGTTCTTCCGTCGACGGCAGGGTGAACCGCATCGCCGAGCAGCAGTATGGGGTCATGTCCCTCGATCAGCTCCGGGAGGCGGGCCTCACCCGGCAGATGATCCGGCACCGGGTCCGAAAAGGACGCTTCGCGCCGTTGCATCGTGGGGTGTATCGGGTCGGTCCACGGCTGCGGTCGAAGCGGGCCGACCAGCTGGCCGCAGTCCTGGCCTGCGGCCCGCAGGCGGTGCTGAGTCACCGGTCGGCAGCAGCCCTCTGGGAGCTGCTCCCCTCGCCACGCATGGACCGCTCCCCCGTATCGATGCCCGTCGAGGTCTCGGTATCCCGGTCCCATCGGGGGGTCGCGGTCCCGGGAGTCCTCGCTCACCGGGTGAAGACCCTCGGACCCAAGGACCGGACCACGCGCAAGAGAATTCCCATCACCACGCCAGCGCGCACGCTCCTGGACCTCGCCTCCCTGGCGGCCCGGCGTCCCGGCACCACCGGCCACGACCCCCTTCCTCCGGTGACCCGCCGCGACCTCGAGCGGGCGGTGGCGAAAGCTGAACGCGAGGGCCTCGTCTCCCTCGCATGCCTTCGGGACCAGCTCTCCACACTACCCCGCTGGCCCGGCTCGGTCATGCTCCGCGAGATCCTGGACATCGAAGGGGGTCCGGCGTTCATGCGTTCCGAAGCAGAAGCCCGGCTCCTTGAACTGGTTCGAAGCGCCGATCTCCCACCCCCACAAACCAACGTGAAGGTCGGCCGCTACGAGGCGGACATCCTGTGGAGATCCGCCGGGCTTGCCATCGAGGTGGACGGCTACGGGTTTCACGCATCACGGGACCGCTTCGAAGGCGACCGCGCCCGCGACGCGGATCTCGCGGCCCAGGGATTCATCGTCATACGGGTGACCTGGCGTCAGATTCGCGACGAACCCTCGGCGGTCGTGGGCCGGATCGCACGGGCGCTCGGACAGGCGGAGGCGCGCAGAACCCGACGCGCTCCGCAGTAGAAGGTGAGCCCCTGACCGGCCCGCGACCTTCCGGCCTCCGATCGGCTCGCGACCATGGTGCTCACCCCGAGCCCCACGAACCAGTGTGAGGGGCGGACCTCGAATCGTGACATCCAGGTCCGCTGGGTCCGGCGCCCGACTCCCGGCTCCGTGTAGGCGAGCCTGACGTCGGTCGGGCCGATCCCGCGCCGCACCGATCCAGACGTCAGCCGCCCGCTTACGGGGGGCGGGCTTGACGCCATGCGCCCCTCTGCCAATATTTCAGTACTTTGTGTAATACTGTACCTTATCTCGATTTCCATGCCACCCATAACCAACCCCAGGTCCGAGCACTCCCACCAGTTCGCCCGCATCGGAGCGGTGCTGGCGAGCGATCGTTTCCCACGCATCTCATGACCGATCCCAAGTCCGAACTCTTCGATCAGTTCGCCCGCATCGGAAAGGTGCTGGCGAGCCGCTCTCGCCTGCTCCTCCTGGACCTGCTCACGCAGGGGGAGAAGCCGGTGGAGACCCTGGCGGAGCAGGCAGGGCTCAGCGTGCCCAACGCCAGCAATCATCTTCGGGAACTGCGGACGGCATCGCTGGTCCGGACCCGCCGCGACGGCCAGCAGATCTACTATCGGCTGGCAAATCCTTCCGTCCGCAAGCTGCTCCGGTCTCTCCAGGACGTCGCATACGAGAACCTGGCCGAGGTCCGCGAACTGGTCAGCGACTTCTACGAGGATCCGGACGGTCTCGAGGCCATCGACCTCGAGACCCTGAACCGAAGAGTCCAGAAGGGGGACGTGATCGTGCTGGACGTCCGCCCCGACGACGAGTATGCGGCAGGGCACATCGCGGGGGCCGTGTCCATCCCCATCGGAGAACTGGAGCAACGGCTCCAGGAGCTGCCCCCGGGCCGGGAGGTCGTGGCCTACTGCCGAGGCCCCTACTGCCTATACTCCCGCCAGGCGGTGGAGCGTCTCCGAAGCCACGGCCTGAGGGCCTACCGGATGGAGGAGGGAGTGGCCGAGTGGGCTCAGAGAGGACTCCCGGTCTCCGCCGGCGAGCCCTCCCTGAACTGATGCTCCGCGAGATTTCCCCCCAGGCCCAGAGGACCAAGCAGCCGCGAGCCCGGACCATGGGACTCACCAGCGGAGCGCCGAGCGCCCGATGAGCGAGACGGGCGTCCGTCTCGGTCTGCGGGAGAACTGGAAGCAGTTCTGGCTGCTCGTCCTCGTCAACGCCTTCGTGGGCGCCATGGTGGGGCTCGAGCGCACGGTCCTGCCCCTGATCGCCGAAGAAGACTTCGGGATGGTGGCCCGCGGGGCCATCCTCTCCTTCATCGTGACCTTCGGGTTCGTGAAGGCGGGCACGAACTTCTTCGCCGGCCGACTGGGGGATCTGTTCGGCCGCAGGAAGGTGCTCATCGCCGGATGGCTCTTCGGGATTCCCGTGCCCTTCCTTCTCATGTGGGCGCCGTCGTGGTCCTGGATCGTCTTTGCGAATGTGCTGCTGGGTGTAAACCAGGGGCTGGCCTGGTCGACCACCGTCATCATGAAGATCGACCTGGTGGGCCCGAAGGCTCGCGGGCTCGCCATGGGCCTCAACGAGTTCGCGGGATACCTGGCGGTGGCGCTGGCCGCCCTGGGCACGGGCTATGTGGCGGAAGCCTTCGGTCTTCGTCCCGAGCCCTTCTACATGGGCATCGCCTTCGTGGCCCTCGGGCTGGGGCTCACCGTGCTCTTCGTGCGCGAGACCTCGGAGCATGTGGCCCTGGAAGCCCGCGAACATGCCGACAACCTCGAGGACCCCACGCTCGGGGGCACCCTGAGTGGACGCGAGATCTTCGCCCTGGCGAGCTGGCGCCACCCCGCCCTCTTCGGGGCCAGCCAGGCCGGGCTGGTGACGAATTTCAAGGATGGGCTGGCCTGGGGTCTCTTCCCGCTCTTTTTCGTCGCCGGAGGTCTTTCGGTGAGCCAGGTCGGGATCCTCACCTTCATCTATCCGGCGCTGTGGGGAATCCTTCAGCTCTGGACCGGGGGCCTCTCCGACCGGCTGGGTCGAAAACCCCTCATCGTGGGGGGAATGCTCCTTCAGGCCCTGGCCCTGTTCATCGTGGCCGCCGGCAATGGATTCTGGGTCTGGTTCGTGGGCAGTGCCCTGCTGGGCGCCGGGACCGCCCTGGTCTATCCCACCCTGCTCGCCTCCGTGGCCGATGTGGCCCACCCCGCCTGGCGAGGATCGGCGGTGGGCGTCTACCGCCTCTGGCGGGACTCCGGCTACGCATTCGGCGCCATCGTGGCCGGCCTCCTCGCCGACCTGCTCGGGATCGCCCCGGCGATCCTGGCCGGGGGCCTGCTGGCCTTGATCTCCAGCGCCCTGGCCTGGGTGCGGATGCCCGAAACGCTTCCGGGGAAGGGTCGCTCGCATGGCGGCTCCGCCACCACGGGAGCCCACCCCACCGCCGAGGACCGGGGATCCCCTTCAACCGAAAGGAAGAACCCGTGAAGACACTCTTCATCGTGAATCACCCTCCGTACGGCACCGAGCACGCATTCAAGGCCCTGCGACTCGCAAACCCCGTGATCGCACGCGAGGACCAGGAGGTGAGGCTCTTCCTGCAGGGCGACGCCGCCCTCTGCGCCCAGCGGGGCCAGGAGGTCCCCAAGGGGAATACAAGCTCGAACGAATGCTCAACATCGCTCGGTCCCGAACAATCGAGGTGGGGGGGGTGCAGCACCTGCATGGACGCCAGGGGGCTGGCCGACGGGCAGCTCACCGCGCAAGGGGTTCGGATGACGGCGCTGGACCTCTCCGCCCCCATGCTCGGCTTGGCCCGCGAGCGAGTCAGGGCGGTGAGATAGCCAGGCGGCCACGGGGGGCACCGGCCAGAAGCAGGGGGTCGGCGCACATGTGCTGGGCTGCCATCCGGCCAATGCAGACTCACCGGGCGCGCCACGCCCCGGGCGGCCATGTCCTCGCCCTGAGGCACATCCGATCAAGCGTTCACGCGGGTCGGCCTGGGACGCATCGAACCATGCGCACGCCCCGGGCGGCCCGGCTCTGCCAGTCGCCTCCCTCCACCCTTCGCCCTCGCCGACCGACTGGAACCATAGCTCCACACGCGTCGCGGTTCTCGGAAACGATGGCACGGGAACGGGTCATATGGGAGACAACGTCCACAAACGCACTTCACGCAAATCGACGGTTGTGGACCTTGGGGTCTATACGGAGACACAGCATGCAATCGTCCTCGGGGAAGCCATCCAATGCGGAGAAACGGTTCCCGACCGCGAGGGAATGCCGACCTTCTCCCCCGTCCGGCGTCGACCCCCGACCGAGATCCCGTCCCGGAGGTCTCAGAACGCCAGCAGCAGTGCCAACCCGCTCACGGCAAGCACCGGGAACAGAAGCAGGAGCAGGAGCACCCCTTCATCGCCCGATGGGCGAGATTTCCGCAGCATGAGCACGGCCGGCACCGCTGCGACCACGATTCCGCCCATGAACATGAGGAGACTCCACAGCCCCAGCGAAACCTCGCCTTCCCCGAAGAGGAGGTCCACGGGCACCCGCTGCGGGTTTTCCAGCACGAAAATCGCGAGGAAGCCGACGAGAGCAAACGCGAGGAAGGCCAGCACTCGATCCAGGGCGAACTGAATTCCGGACGAATCGATCTTCACGATTCCTCCACGCTCAACCGAGATGAAGGTTCTGAAACTCGCTGCGCTCGAAACAGGATCACGAGGGACAACCCTGCACGAAGCAGCGGCCCACCCAGAGGAAGCCTGGTGCAGCCAAGCCGAGCAAGCCAACGCCACACCGCAAGCCCCCACCGGGTCGAGGCCCCGGCCAAGGGGGACCTTCGGGGCGCAGCCCAATCAGAAAGCGGACGCCCACAACCCAAACGCGCCCCGAAGCATAGCGAGCCCCGCCCCCAACTCTCCCCCCATAGGCGAGCGACCCCTTGGAC
>REBS01000101.1 GCA_007692605.1 Gemmatimonadales bacterium | reverse complement strand
CTCCGGTGGCTCCTCCGGCCAGACCACCCGCCACCCCCCCACCGGTCGCGATCAGGGGAAAGATGTCGAACATCTCCATCGGAAGGGTGAAGACCGCGGCCGCCGCAAGCTGGAACCCCACCACCACACCGGTGGCGACCCCTCCACCCAGCAGCCCCGCCTTCAGGCCCTTCCGGTCACTGACCACGGCCAAGATGACCTCATCGCCCATGCGGGTGATCTGCACGGTCGCCCGTCCCCCGTCGGCCAGCCGCCAGACCCCGTCCGCGGGCGAATCGACACTCCCGCCCGAGATGGGAACCGCCGTCTGGAGGCGGGAGAGAAGACGATGGGCGTCATCGTCCGAGATCGTCCCCCGTACCGACTCCTCGGCGGTCCAGGTCGCGTCGGGGCCCAGGAGACCGTCGCCTTTCGCCTCACGCTCTTCGACAAGCGCGCGTGACGCCGCCCGTACGAAGCGGGGGTCGATGCCCGCCTCGCGTGCGGCGGCTTCGAGCTCGGCCAGCGAAAAGGACTCTTCCCGGGCACCCTCGCTCTGCCTCTGCAGCTCGGAGGCGACCGTGAGCACCCGCGTCAGCTCGGTGCTCGGGATTCGGGTTTCGGAAGAGGATGCCATGTCGATGCATGATGGAGAGGACGGCGGGGCGGTTCCAGCCCCGGGGGTCCGACGGACGGACCCACTGCTCGGAGAGTAGGCAACCGGGATCGGCGGGGCCAGTGGGGGCGGGGACCGTCAGCCCGCCGCGAAGACCCGCCCAAGCAGGAAGTAGGCGGTCAGCGTGACCAGGGTGATCGACAGGATGTTGAGCCAGACACCGGCGCGCGTCATCTCCTGGATCGTCACCCGGCCCGAGCCGAAGACGATCGCGTTCGGCGGGGTCGCGACCGGAAGCATGAAGGCCATCGAGCTCGCCATGGCGGCCGCGGCCATCAGGATGATCGGATCGGCCCCGAGTCCGAAGGCCACCCCGGCCATGATCGGCATTCCCATGGTGGCGGTCGCCGTGTTCGACGTGAGCTCGGTGAGCAGCACGAAGAGGGTGGCCACCACCCCGATCAGGACGATCAGCGGCACGCCCTCGAGCCCCATGACCTGCATCCCGATCCACTCGGCGAGCCCCGAAGCCTCGAAGCCGGCCGCGAGCGACAGACCGCCCCCGAAGAGGATCAGGACCCCCCACGGAATCTTCACCGCCCACTCCCAGTTGAGGGCGAAGGTGCGCTCCTCGAACGACACCGGAATCAGGAAGAGGAGCAGAGCGCCCGCCATGGCGATGACCGAGTCGGTGATCAGCGGGACCCACGTCTGCAGGCCCGGAAGCTCGAAGGCTCCGAACTGCTTCGGCTCGCGCACGAGCCACCCGAGGGCGGTCAGGACGAAGACCGTGCCGACGACCTTCTCGCCCCGCGAGGGGGACCCCAGCCCGGCGCGCTTCTCGCGAATCAGGCCCTCGGCGCCCGAGTCCCCCCCATCGGCGGGGAGCGGATGCAGGACCCGCACGAGAAGAAACCAGGTGATCGCGAGCATCACGGCCGCGAGCGGGACCCCCACGATCATCCACTGGGTGAAGCCGACCGTGCGATCGAGCATCTGTCCGGAGGCGGCGGCGAAGATGGCGTTCGGGGGGGTTCCGATGATCGTGGCGACCCCTCCGATCGAGGCCGCGTAGGCGATGCCGAGCATGAGCGCGGTGCCCAGCGGTCCCTCGTCCGGATCGACCAGAACCAGGATCGCGATCCCGATGGGGAGCATCATCACCGTGGTGGCGGTGTTCGAGATCCACATCGAGAGGAAGGCGGTGGCGAGCATGAACCCCAGCACCAGCTGGCGCGGCTGGTAGCCCACGGTGGCGACCACGGCGAGCGCGATCCTGCGGTGCAGGTCCCAGCGCTGCATGGCGAGCGCGATCAGGAATCCACCCATGAACAGAAAGATCAGCTCGTGCGCGAAGGGCGCGGTGGCCGCCGAGACCGGCATCACCCCCAGGATCGGAAAGAGCGGGATCGGAAGCAGCGCCGTGGCGGCGAGGGGGATTGCTTCGGTCATCCACCAGATCGCCATGAGTACAGCGACCGCGGCGACGCGCTGACCCTCGGGCGAGAGCCCCTCGGGTGCGGGCAGCAGCAGGATCAGGAGAAAGGTCGCCAGCCCGGCGAGCAGCCCGATGTATCCGGAGAACATCCCGTGTTTCGGGTTCGGACCGGGCGGCCTCTCCATCGGCGAGGCGGGTGGCAGGTCCCCCGAACGCCCGAGGCTCCCGGCGCTCCCGGGGCGACCGGATGCCTCGGTGGGATCTTCGCTCACATACCGCTCCTCGTGAATTCTCGGGATTCCGGGGCCGTCTGCACCCGGCGCGCGAGGCCGAGAGTAGGGATTCTACAGGCTGCCCGGCAAGGGCGGGAGCAGGGGATGGAGTGATTCACCCGGGTGGTGATGGCGTTGGGGACGATGCCGACCTTTCGCCAGGGCATGCACAATGCGCGCGTCAGAAGAGTGCGTCAGGGGGGTGCGGTTCTCAGACTACCACCGAGCCGGCTCCTGCAGGGCTTCTACCGATCAACACCCATCCCACAAAGAGGAGATTGACCACCCAGCTGGCCCAGGTCGCCATTCCATAGACGGTGTCTAAGGGGAGTCCTGCCAGAGGAACACCCATTCCCAGGTAGACCCGGAGGGTGACGGCCCTGAAGGTGAGCGCATTGGAGCGCATCATCCAGGCGCGGTGGGCTGCTTAGTCCCCTCGAAGAACTGCCCGCAAGGCCAGTGCTCCAATGAGCAGCCAAAGAACGGCCAGGAGAAAGAAGCCACCAACGGACCCGAATGGGCAGTCCTTCGTGCATCCCCACCTCCTTCGGAAGGCGACGGCCGTTGCCTCGGATCACTCCGACTGCGCTCAACCGCCGGACGAGACTCCAGAACGCGTGGTGCGAACCTGGACTGAGCGAGGCGATGCAGGCAAGGGACTCGGGGGGCGCCGACTGGCGGGCCGTTGGCGGGCCCCGGATTGCCGCATGGCCCCTCAGGACCCTTCTTTACGGTAGACGGTGGCCGAGAGGTTCGCTCGAGCCATGGGTATCTGCCCGCCTCGTCGCCCGCTGCCGCACCCCGTTCAGGAGATCTTCAATGCCCCTTCGTCGCCTTGCTGCCGCCTTCGCGCTACTCCTGGCACTGGTCGTGAACGGACTGGCCAACCGGCTTCCGCTGGGCGGCCGGACCACCGGGGAACTGTCGGACCTCTACGCCAACCTTTTCGTCCCCGCCGGCGTGACGTTCTCGATCTGGGGGATCATCTACCTGCTCCTGATCGCCTGGGCCGGCGTGCAGTTTCTCTCATCGGCGACCGAACTGGGGCGGCGCCTCGCGCTCCTCTTCGCGCTCTCGTCGGTGCTGAATGCCACCTGGCTGCTCGTCTGGCACTACCAGCTGCCCGTGGTTTCGGTGCTCGTCATGGGCGCGCTGCTGGTCACCCTGGTCGGGCTCAATGACCGGATCCACCGGTTCGAGTCCAGGAATGCGGCCGGGCCGAGCGGCCGGCAGGCTGGGCGTGTCATCGGATTCCTGACCCTGGCCCGCGCCGCGTTCGGGGTCTATCTCGGCTGGATCCTCGTGGCCACTGTGGTCAATGTGACCGCCGCTCTGGTAGCATTGGGCTGGGCCGGTGACGTGGGTGGCCTGGCGCTGTCGGAGGCGTTCTGGGCCACGGTGCTCGTCGTGGTCGGTGCCGGGATCGGGATCGTCACCCTGATCCGGTTTCGGAATCCCTGGATCGGGCTGGCCGTCATCTGGGCGCTGGGAGGGATCGCCCTGGGCCGATGGGAAGCCCATCCAGCCATCGCGTGGACAGCCATCTGCATGATGGTGGCGGTGGGATCGGCAACCATCACGCAGTGGTGGACACGGGGCCCCGGCTCCGGGCAGGCGAGCGCAAAGGCCGGCGGATCCGCCTGACCCTGCGGGCACCCCGCTGGACCCGTCAGCCTCGACCCATCGTTCAACCCGGCCGCCACGATGGGCTCAGAGACTCAGATACGCCCCCATGCCGCCGGCCGCGACTCCAAAGAGGATCATGAGGAGAAAGAGGTCCAAGCAGGTGATCATCAAGCCACGCCAGAGCGCGCCGCCCCATGCAAGTCCGTGCACATGGCGCATGGCCAGCACGAGCCAGACCGCGACCAGCCCTCGCTCGAGCAGTAGGAGAGGAGTGGTCACATCTGCAGCCACGTCGGGAGTCAGGCCCGATCCCACCACCCACCACCCGACGCTCATCATCGCCGACAGCAAGAAGGCCACGGTGAAATAGTGCATGGCCAGCACTAATCCCGGAGCCACTCGGGGTCCTCGGGGAGCCACGGCGGCCATGGCCAGCCCCACCGGAACGAGCGACAGGAAGCGGAGGAAGGCCACCCAACTCGTTATCTGCCGCTCGACGGTCGCACGGAGCGCGGGAACGCTCAGACCGGATACGGCATCCTCCGCAATGAGCTCCCGGACCGTTCCTTCGGTGAGGGCCGCCAGCGACGGATGCGTCCCCACAAGAAAATACACGGCGCTTGCCACCAGGTAGACGCGAATCGGCGGATACCCCTCATCGCGGTTCCCCCTGGTCCAGGCCTTCGCCAGGCGGCCGGGCAGCGCGATTCCCTTCAGCGTTTTCCAGCCCTTCGAATCGAGGTTGGTCACCTCCTGCCACGACTCCACGGCAAGGGTGCGGAGGGTCGGCACGGACGGTTGGGTCACCGCGGGGTCCTCGGGTTGCGAGTGGTCAGCGGAAGGAACGCGGGGACGGGCAGGTGGGTGTGCCCCACGAACTCACCAAGCTGGTTTCCCCTGGAGAACGGATCCACACCCAAGATCCTCGAGGCGAGTACCGCAACCGGAAAGATGAAGAACGTGCCTACGAGCCAGTAAATCTTCGCTACATCCAGGGGGACGTAGACGGCTACCACAGTAGCGAAAGAACAGAAGGTCAACCCGGCCGCGAAGAACCCGATGTTCCACGAACTGCGAACCGCGAGATCGACCCGCACGTTCCGTAGGTCACTGATCGTCATATGGTGTCGCTTCCTGTTGGTATCGCTGTCTGTGAAATCACTTCCGGAGGTTCCGGAAGGCGGTGCTCGCCTGACTCCTATCTCCCGAAATCCTCGCGCGCGACGGACTCGACTCCCTCGTTGTAGGGCGTCGCCATCGTTCCGAAGCGCTCGTCGAATTTTGCGCTGCTGAACACATAGTCCTGCTCGTACTGGTACATCATCTCCACCAGCTCACGCATGAAGGGCGAAAAGAGGCCCATGAACCGTACGATCCCCGTTCCGGCACTGCGCATTCTGGCCTCGCTGCCCAGCGCTGCGGCGGCGGCTTCGACCCACTCCCTTCCGGTCGGCGGGTTCTCGGCCGTGGGCAGGTGCCATACCTCGCCGCAGGCGCCGGGCGTATTGCCGAGCAGTGCGGTGGCCCTGGCGGCGTCGGGCACATAGGTGAAGGAGTGCCTGAAGTCGGCGCCGCCGAGCCAGTTGGCGGTGCCCCCGGTGCCGAGGGGTTTGAAGACCGTCTCGTTGAGCACGCTCACGGCACCCGTTCCGGGCCCGTAGAAATCGGCGGAGCGGGCAATGAGGGCTTCGATCTCTCCGGCGGAATGGGCGTCGAGCAGCATCTGCGCGACGTGCGCACGCACGGCACCCTTGCAGCTGGGCGGATCGATGGGCAGTTCTTCGGTGATGGGGTCCAGGCGGTCGCCCGAGTACATGTAGATGTTGTCGAAGAAGACGAGTCGGGCTCGGTGGGTCCTGCATGCGGCGATCACATTTCGCATGATCAGGGGCCACTGCGCTTCCCAGACCTTTCGCTTGTAGGGTAGCCCCGCGGTGAGGTAGACCACGGCGGAGCCTTCCACGGCGCTCATCACGGCTGCCGGATCGAGCAGGTCGGCAGCGAAGAGCTCATCGTCCGGATTGATCTTCCGGGGGTTGCGGCTCACGAGCCTGATCCGGTCGGTGTACTGAAGCAGGGCGGGGGCGAGCTCTCGGCCCACGGCCCCACCGGCGCCCAGAATGGTCTGTGTCTTCATGGCGATGGGCTTTCGGGCGGCGCACCCCGCCCTCCGGTTTCCGGGGGAAGCCCCCGCACCAGGGGAAAAGACAGTGGATCCAGCCCGCTCCGCAGGGTGAGGCGCAAGGTAGACGGCCGCTCCTGGACAGGCAAACGAGTGCGGAGGACAGTGACCGGATCGTGACCGGCCGGTCGTGGCGGGGAGCGGGGAATCAGGACACCTTGAGGGGGTGGCTTCCCGCCCCCCGACGGGTCCGGATGCGAGGCCTCCACTCTCGACCCCCTGATGATCATGCCACTACGTGTCCCACTTCTCGCTCTCTCGGCATTCCTGTTCGGAGGGGCGACCCTTCTGGCTGCCGCTTTCGGTGCGATGCCCGGTATGACCGATGGTGCGGTGGCTTCGCCCGATGAGGGCTTCGGCACCCCGGACCGTCCGCAGATCATTGCCCACCGGGGAGCCTCGGGCCATGCCCCGGAGCACACCCTGGCCGCCTACGACCTGGCCGTGGCCATGGGTGCGGACTTTCTCGAGCCCGACCTGCAGATGACCGCAGACGGGGTCCTCGTGGCCCTCCACGATGCCACCCTGGACCGTACGGCCCGCGGCCCGGCGGACCGCTGCACGGGCCCGGGCCGGGAGCGCACCCTGGCAGAGATCCGGAGCTGCGAGGTGGGCAGCTGGTTCAACGAGCGCTACCCGGATCGGGCGGACCCCGACTTCGTAGGGCTCCCGGTACCCACACTGGATGAACTCTTCGAGCGCTACGGAGCCACGGTACGGTGGTACCCCGAAACCAAGAACCCCGACGAGCGCCTCCCCGGCCAGCCGTCGATGGAGGAGACGCTCCTGGCGCTCCTCGATGCCCACGACCTGCGGGACGCGGCGGTGGAGCGGGGGCAGGTCCTGATCCAGTCGTTCAGCCCCGGGTCACTTCGTCGGATCCGTGAGCTGGATCCGGAGCTCCCCCTGGTGCAACTGCTCCGGACGGGGGCGGTGACCGCCGAATCGCTCGATCAGGTGCTGGACGAGGTGGCGACCTACGCGGTGGGGGTGGGCCCGAATCGGGCACTGGTGGATGCGGCCTTCATGGAGGCCGCCCGCGAGCGGGGGCTTCTCGTGCACCCATGGACAGTCAACGACCCCGACGAGATGGACCGCCTCCTGGCGCTGGGCGTGCACGGAATCTTCTCGGACTTCCCCGACGCGCTCCGGGAGCGCATCGATGCCGTCGCCGCGGCGCCGATGGACCGCGAGCCCGGCACTCGCTGAGGACCCCGAGGCCGCCGCTACCGTTCAGGCGCGCCCTCGCCGTCGCCGTCGGACGACCGCCACTCCCGAAGTCGCCGCCGCACCCAGCCGGGAACCAGCAGGCTGTCCTCGATGGCCGCCAGCTGCTCGGCGTCACGCCACTCCAACTCCAGCCGGTGCAGCTCGCCCTCCAGCGCCACCCGCTCCGAGTCCTCGTTGGCGGCGATCTCGAGCGCGAGGCGCAGGACGGGGTCGGCTCTTCGCAGAGAATGTCGGTAGTCGAAGGGCCAGCCCATGTGGTGGGACCAGCTCTTGCCTTCGTCGAGGGACTGGGCTGCGAGCAAGGGGATCCGGGCCGGACCCCCCGAGTCGGAGACTCGCTGCAGCGCGGCATCCAGCTCCTGGGGGCGCCCCACGTCGCGGTTGATATCGAGGAAGGCGAGGCGCAGGGCCCGGTTGCGAAATTCGGGCGGGACGCGGATGGGCTCGTGCAGCGTGCTGCGCAGCTCCAGACCCCACCCGTCGGACCCGGATTCATCGGATTCGTCGGGCACCAGAAGGAGGCGTCCCAGCTCCCGGCCCCGGAGCTGGCGGTGGGGGCCGTCGACCTGAACCACGCGCCGACGTCGCTGCAGGGCCCCATGAGCGCCCACCCCCAGGCCACCCGCGGCAAGGAGGAACAGAGGCGCACCCCCCAGGAGTGACATTCCACCGCTGGCCCACAGAAACCACGTGGCCGTGCCCATCCCACTGGCCCACCGCGCCCGCTTCCACCGCTTGCTGATCCGCTGCGCATAGCGCCACGAGGCCACCTCCGGGGCTTCGGCTCGCCCGATCCGGATCAGCTCCGTCCCCTCGCGGATCCGGGCCATGGAGATGTTCTCGGTCGAGATCCCCTGCTCCGCGGTCTCGAAGAGCCGCTCCGCATCCTCCAGCGCCTCCCAACGCTCCTCGATGGGCGCCAGGTTCCACCCTCGACACCCGTGGCAGAGGACCCAGAGTCGGCCACGTTCCGTGTCGTAGGCCAGCCGGCGCCCCACGGGAAAGCGCTCCAGCGCCTCGTTGGCTCCCAGGTCGCGAGTGCAGGAGGGGCAGTGCCGATACACGAGGATCCTGGATCAGAGAGTCGTCGCCGGCTCAGCCCTCGAGGAACGAGCTGAGCATCCAGATGGTCTTTTCATGGACCTGAATCCGCGAGATCATCATGTCCTCGGTCTGGCTGTCGTCTCCATCGGCCGCCAGGTCGCGGGCCTTTCTGAGATCGGCGACCAGCGCCTCGTTGGCCTTCACCAGGTGCTCCACCATCTGCTGGGGCGATGCGTCTTCGCCGATCTCCTCCATTCCGGCCATGTCGGCCAGGTTCTTCAGTCCCCCGGGGGCCAGTGCCCCCAGAGCGCGGATCCTCTCGGCGATCTCGTCGATCGCGCTGAAGAGCTCGGTGTACTGCTCCTCGAAGGCATCGTGAAGGGAGAAGAAGGACGGACCCCTCACGTTCCAGTGACACAGATGGGTCTGCCCCAGGAGCGCGTAGCTGTCGGCCACGACCTGCCGGAGCGCGGTGATGACGGGAGAGGTGGTGCCGGTTGTAGTGACGGTTTGGCTCATCGGTATGCCTGCCTTTCTCTGGCTTCCAAACGAAGTTCGGGAGTGGAGCAGGACCGGTGCAGCCGACCCTCCCCCATCAGATCCGGAACGACTCCGGACCGTTTTTGGAAACCCCGAAGCCGCCCATGCGTTCAGGCACGGGGCTCAGTTCACCAGGCGAAGACTCATCTCGCTGGTGATGCTCATGTCCTGTCCCATGGCAGACATGCGTACGGTGGTCTCGGTGGTCCCGCGGATCATGAGCCCGCGCTCCACGTCGAAGACCATCTCACCCTTCACCGGACCGCCCTCGGACTGGATCATCGCGGCCATGGGGTTGTCCGGGTCGGGGTCAATTCCACCGGTCTCGCCCTCCACGCTGATGAGGGCCACCGTCCGGCCATCCTCCTGCGTGACCTCGCGGAGGGTGTGCACGTACGTGGAGGTCATGGTCCCGAATCCCACGTTCACCGAGATCGACGACTCCCAGTCGTCTCCGGTCTGCACCGGACCCGACGGAAACGACTGGAAGCTCTGCTGCATCATGTCGACCATGCCTTCGTCTCCGAAGGTGCCTTCCAGCATGGCCCTGGCCTCGGGCGGAGTGCCCTCGAGCATCGCTTCCATCATGGCGTCCACCCCCTCGACCGACCGAACGATGCCGTCGGAGGTGACCACCACCGTGAAGGTCTGGCCCACCATGCCCCCCATTCCCATGCCGAGGGGATTGTCGGTATCGGCGTCGTCCACCTCGGAGTCCCAGGACATGTTTCCTGCGGGACCGTCCATGTCCATGCGGATGGCGTCGTAGGTGACCTCGATGCGGGCGGTGCCGTCGGCGTCGACATCGACCACCTCCTGCCGGTACCGGGTGGTCTGCGTCTGCATCATCTCGCCCATCCCACCCATGAGGGTTCGGGTGAGCTGCGACATTTCGTAGACGTGTTCGTCTCCCGCCTCGAAATTCCAGCGTAGCTCCACCTGCTGGGCATTGGCCGGGACCACACTGGCCAGGAGGGTGGCGGTGGCGGCCAGGGCCACCCACAGGATCCGTCGAAGGGCCGTGCCGGCCAGAGCCTGGGCGGCGGGATCGCGATGCATCGTCATGATGAGACTCCCTTGGGGTTGATGGCCTGGGTGGCCTGTACGACCCGACCCCTTACGTTTCCCGGGGCCGGAACCTTCGCCGGGTCGATGACGCCGGCAGGCCCAGCGCTCTGCCTACGTTGCTTCCATCCAGTCTCTCCAGCGTCCCTCGTCGGCGCCCACGGTCAGCTTCGTTCCGTTGCGCACCAGCGGGGTGCGAAGGAGCCCCGGCTCTTCGGCCAGGGTCTCGAGCCACCACGCGTCACCCCGGTGCGCCGAGGCGAGGCCCATGTCGCGGAAGCGCCTGCCGTCGCGGTCCACCAGCGTGTCGATCCCGAACTTCTGCACGAAGCGCCGGAGCTCCCCCGGTGAGGCGGCCTTCTCGTTGAGATCCACGAAATGGATCTTCACACGGCGTTCCTTGAAGAAGCGCAGGGCCTTGCGCGTGTCGGAGCATTTCTTCGTTCCGAAAACCTGTACATGCATGGTGCGTAGGGGCTTGGGTGGAGGGGGGCCGGAGCCGGAGTGCGATGAAGCGTGCTGGCGAACGCACCCGCTCCCGATGAATATTCGACTGTACCGAGCCATCGAGCCACCCCGAGGCCCAATGAACGAACGGACGGACGGAGAGGAAGGGCGCTCCGAATCGGGCCGCCCCTCCCACGAAGAGGAGCCCTGCCGGAACTGCGGCGACCCCACACCGGGCGCCTACTGCCCCAACTGCGGGCAGCGGAAGGTCGATGTCCAGGTTTCCCTCCGGGCGCTGGTGGGAGACCTCCTGGAAGATCAGCTGGGTGTGGGCCACAAGCTCCCCATCACCCTCGTCGCGCTCTTCTTCCGCCCCGGCCACCTGACCCGCCGGTACCTGGAGGGCAAGGTGGTCCGATACATCCGCCCCTTCAAGCTCTACCTGGTGAGCTCGCTGATCCTCTTCCTCTTGGTGGGATTTCTCTCGATGCGGGGGGTGACGGAGTTCGGAACGGGGTGGGGCCAGGCGGGGGAGGGCGAACCCGCCACCCTGGGGGAAGTGATCGCCGAGGACATGGCCACCCCGGAAGAAGAGGAGGGCACACAGGACATCCCCACCGACCCTGCCGACCCGCAGGAGGACGAAGAAGAGCTCCCGTGGTACGAGAGGGTCGAAATCAACACGGCGAACGAGCGTCTCGACGCCCTTCTGGAGGCGCGGCTGGTCCGCCTCGGGCGGATGGGCACGCAGGATGCGATTCGGGAGATCCTCCGGACCCTCCTGAGCTACGCCCCCACCCTCATGTTTCTCCTGCTTCCCGTGTTCGCGGGGGCGTTCAAGCTCCTCTACATTCGGGGGCCATGGTACTACGTGGAGCACTTCGTCTTCGTCCTCCACATCCACGCCTTCCTCTTCGGAACCTTCACCCTGTCCCTTCTGGCCGGTGGGATCGGGCTCGAGGTGGTCTCCTCGGGTCTGGCGATCTGGGCCGTGATCTACATCTACCTGGCGCTTCGCCGGGTGTATGGCCAGGGACACCTGAAGACCGCCATCAAGTACTGGACGCTCGGGTGGATCTACTTCTGGATACTCGTCGCGGCCATTCCCCCCCTGCTGATCGTGACCTTTCTGATGGCAGGTGCCTGAGGTTGCCGGGGGAGGCCCTCGCGGGAGTGCTCGATTCGGCCACCCTCGCGCGAGTTCTCGACCGGCCATAGGATAGGCGCATGACGACATTCCGGATGTGGGCCGTGGCCCTGGTGGTGCTCCTCCCGACGCTGACGTCGGGCCTCGTAGGATGCGGGACGGGATCGGCGGTGGCGGGGGACGGGTCCCCATCGCCCTCCCCGACTCCCGTGGCGGCGGCGGGCGACGAGGCGGAGGTGGTGGCCGCGGACACGGTTCGCGACGAGGGCCTGTTCACCCTGATCCGGACCGACGACGCGCTGCACTTCCAGATTCCGGACTCGATCCTGGGGCGGGACATCCTGCTGATCAGCCAGATCGCCGGATCGCCCGAGAACTTCAGCGCCTTCCTGAACGCGGGCACGAACCTGGCCGAGCAGCTGGTCCGCTTCGAACGGCGCGGGGACCGGGTCCTGCTCAGGACCGTGTCGTACTCGGCGGTGGCACCGGACACCCTCCCGATCGCCCGGTCGGTGGCCGCGAACAGCTTTCAGCCCGTGGTGCGCAGCTTCAACGTGGACCCGGACGAGCAGGAGGAGGGGTCGGTCCGGATCGACGTGACCTCGTTCTTCGAGACCGATGTCGAGGCGATCGCGGCGATCGCGGGGGGGCAGCGAAGCTCCTTCGGCGTGCGGCGGCTCGACCCCTCGCGGAGCTTCATCGATTCGGCGCGGGCCTTCCCCCTGAATGTCGAGATCCGGCACACCCTGACCTACGAGGCGGGGAGCCCCCCGAGCCAGCAGCGGACCGCGACGATCTCGGTGCAGATGGCGCAGTCCTTCGTGCTCCTTCCCGAAGAGCCGATGCGCCACCGGTTTCACGACCCGCGGGTGGGCTGGTTCACGGTCAACCAGATCGACTTCGGGTCCGACGCGTACAAGGCAGACACCCGACGCCTGATCCGGCGGTGGAGGCTGGAGCCTTCGGATCCGGCGGCCTATGCGCGGGGCGAGCTGGTCGAGCCGGTGGAGCCGATCGTGTTCTACCTGGACCCGGGCACCCCCGACGAGTGGGCGCCCTACATCCGGGCGGGGGTCGAGGACTGGCAGCCGACCTTCGAGTCGGCGGGCTTCCTCAATGCGATCCAGGTCCGTGACATCCCCTCGGCCGAGGAAGACCCGGACTTCTCTCCCGAGGACGTGCGCTACAACATGGTGCGCTACACGGCGAACCTGACCCGAAACGCGGTGGGCCCGAGTGTGTCGGACCCGCGTTCGGGAGAGATCATCTCGAGCGACATCATCTGGTACCACAACCACCTGCGCTCGTATCGGAACCGGCTCATGCTCGAGACGGGAGCCGCGAACCCGGTCGCCCGCTCGCTGCGGATGGATCGCGACTACATCGGCGATGCCGTCCGGCAGGTGATCGCCCACGAGATCGGCCACGCGATCGGGCTTCCGCACAACATGATCGCCAGCTCCGCCTTCCCCGTGGACTCACTCCGGTCGCCGACCTTCACCGCCGAATACGGGGTGGCGGCCACGATCATGGACTACGCGCGTCAGAACTACGTGGCGCAGCCGGGCGACGGGGTCGAGCGCTTCATTCGAGGGATCGGGCCCTACGATCACTACTCGGTCGAATGGGGATACCGGGTGATCCCCGACGCCCGCACCCCAGACGATGAACGGGCGACCCTCGACGGCTGGATCCGCGAGAAGGCCGACGACCCCATGTACTGGTACGGCCCCCAGGGCTACAACCTGGACCCCAGGAGCCAGACCGAGGACCTGGGCGACGACCCGATCCGGGCGTCGGGATACGGGATCGCGAACCTTCAGCGTGTACTGCCCAACCTGCCCGAGTGGACCGCGTCGGAGACCCCGGGGCAGAGCTACGACGACCTGTCGGAGCTGTACGGGGAGTTGATCAGCGCCTGGAACCGGTACATCGGGCACGTGGTGACGATGGTCGGCGGGGTCCACATGACCCTGCGCGCAGCGGACCAGGAGGAGCCGGTCTACGAACCGGTCGACGGGGCTCGGCAGCGAGAGGCCGTGGCCTTTCTGGCCGAGCAGCTCTTCGATACGCCGAGCTGGCTGAACGAGCCGGCGATCCTCGCGCGCATCGAGTCGTCGGGCGCCGTGAACCGGATCCGGCAGCTCCAGACCTCGCGCCTGCGGCAGCTGATCGACGCCAACCGGATGCTCCGGATGCAGGAGGCCGAGCTGATGGCGATGGCCAACGGGGCGTCCGGAGAGGGCCTCTACACCCCGCCGGAGCTCCTGGCGGATCTGCGGGCGGCGGTCTGGAGCGAGCTGGGCTCGGCCCAGTCGATCGACCCGTACCGGCGCAACCTTCAGCGGGCGCATGTGGAGCGGCTCGGCGAGTTCGTCTCGGATGACGACAGCGCCCCGAACGATGCGTCGGCGCTCGCCCGCGCCGAGCTGCGCCAGCTCCTGCCCCGCGTCGAGACCGCCGCCGCCCGCTCGGGGATCGACGCGGTCACGCGCGCGCACCTCGAGGATCAGGCGGCCCGGATTCTCTCCTTCCTCGAAGGCTGAAGACGGGGGAACCGCGAACCCGCAGTCCGCAACGGTCGCCCGGGGTCGCCCCCCGGTCGGATTCCGGCGTGACGTTTGCACCTTATCGTCGATTGCACGTTTCGAGGTGCGTGGGACCGGTGACGCCATGGGTGCGTCGTTCCGGCTCACGGCCCCATCGACGGCAGGGAGGCTCGTGATGCGAAGCACTCGAAGGTGGAACCGGCAGCCGGCCATGATCCGGAGCCCGAACAGGGGGAGCGCGTGATGATCACCCCCGCCGTGCTCGCCATCGGCCAGAACGTCGTGCTGCTCCTGGCGGTGGCCGTGATCTTCGACCTCGCGTCCACCGAACGTCCGATATCCGAAAGCCCGGCGCGCCAGCTTCTGACCGGACTGGTCCTGGGTGCGGTGGCGGTCGTCATGATGATGACCTCGCTGCAGCTCGGCCCGGGGGTGTTCTTCGACGCGCGGTCTGTGGTCATTGGCGTTGCGGGGCTCTTCTTCGGCGGGATCGCGACCGCAGCGGCCGTATCGGTGGCCGTGCTGTTCCGTATCAGCCAGGGGGGGCCGGGAGCCCTCACCGGGGTCCTCGTGATCCTCGGATCGGGGATGCTGGGGGTGGCGTGGCGTCACCTGAGGGCGGCCGGCTCGGCTCCTCCGGGCTTTCGCGAGCTGTACCTCTTCGGGCTGTGTCTTCACCTGCTGGTGCTGGCCCTGTTCCTCACCCTTCCCGACGGGATCGCCTTCGAGATCCTCCCACAGGTGGCACTCCCGGTCCTGGCCCTGTTCCCCGTGGCCACGGCGGCGCTGGGCCTTCTGCTGGTCCGGAAGGTCCGCCGCGACACCACCGCAAAACGCCTCGAAGAAAGCGAATCGCGATACCGCAGCCTCTTCGAGGACGGAAGCCAGGCGATGCTGGTAATCGACCCCGAGGACGGCCGGATCGTCGATGCGAATGCTCCGGCTGCCGCATTCTACGGGTACCCGAGGGCCTCCCTGAAAGGGATGAAGCTCACGACGCTCGACACCCGACCGGCACCCGAGGTCATGGGGTCGGTCAAGGCGGCCCGCGCCGGCCATCAGAAGCGCTTCGAGCTCAGCCATCGACTGGCCAATGGATCGATGCGCGCGGTCGAGGTCCATGGCGCTCCGATCACGATCGAAGGGAGAACCCTGCTCCATTCGATCATTCACGACGTCTCCGAGCGCCACGAGGCACAGGCGGCGGTCCAGATTCGGGATGAAGCGCTTCGCCTGAAGGGTGCGGCACTCGAGGCCGCTGCGAATCCGATCGTCATCACCGACACCGAGGGGACAATCGAGTGGGTGAACCCCGCCTTCACCGAGCTCACCGGCTTCGGATTCGACGAGGCCGTCGGACAGACCCCCGGTGCATTGATCAACTCCGGCACCCACCCCGCCGAGTTCTTCGGCGACCTGTGGTCCACGATTCGGGACGGCAGGGTGTGGGAGGGTGAAGTGGTCAACCGGAAGAAGGACGGATCGGTGTATCGCGAGAACCAGACGATCACCCCGGTGCGGGTCGCAGACGGCGAGATCACCCACTACGTGTCGATCAAACAGGACCTGACCGAGCGGATCGAGCTTCAGGCGCGACTTACCCAGGCGCAGAAAATGGAGGCCGTGGGGCAGTTGGCCGGCGGGGTCGCCCACGACTTCAACAACCTGCTGACCGTGATCAATGGGACGGCGCAGCTCGCGCTCGAGGTCGTGGAGCGTGACTCCCCGGGCTTTGAGGCGCTCGTGGAAATTTTCGATGCGGGGGAGCGTGCAGCCCGCCTCACCCGTCAGCTCCTTACCTTCAGCCGCCGCAGCCCGAATCAGCCGGAAGTGCTCGACCTGAATCGTCTGGTCGAGGAGACGGCGAACATGCTCCAGCGACTCCTTCCCCAGGGTGTGGAGCTGGTCCTGGACCTCGCGGAAGATTCCCCGCATCTGGTCGAGGACCCCACCCGGGTCGAGCAGGTGATCCTGAACCTGTGCCTGAATGCGCGCGACGCGATGCCCCGGGGGGGCACGATCACGATTCAGACCGAATGGATGCCGCACGCGCCCGGCGCCCTGCGGAATGGAGGATCCCCCGGGCGCTCGAACGGGGACGCCCGCCCCTCGAAAGGCTTCTCGGCGCTCCGGGTCATCGATACCGGTGAGGGCATGTCCCCCGAGATCCAGGAGCGGATCTTCGACCCGTTCTTCACGACCAAGAAAGAGGGCGAGGGCACGGGCCTGGGCCTGGCCACGGTGTACGAGATCGTGCGGCAGGCAGATGGAGAGATCTCGGTCGAAAGCGAGGTCGGAGAGGGCACCGCCTTCGAGATCCTCCTTCCCGGATCCGATGCGCGACTCCGCCGCCCGGAAGAAGACATGGCCGCGACCGATCGGTCCCTGACCGGCTCGCGTATTCTGATCGTCGAAGACGACTCCACGATCCGGAAGGTGACCCGCCGGATCCTGGAGCGTGCCGGCCTCGAGGTCACCGACGTGGGCTCGGGAGACGAGGCGCTCACACTCCTGACCGCCAATGGCTACACCCCCGACCTTGTCCTGACCGACGTCGTGATGCCGGGTATGACGGGCCCCGAACTCGCCCAGAGACTCCGAAGCCGTGGATCGCCGATCCGGGTTCTCTTCAGCTCGGGCTACACCGAGAGTGCTCTCGAGGAGCATGGCCTCGATCCGGCCGAGTATCCCTTTCTCGCCAAACCGTATACCGTTGAAGGGCTCACGGAAAAGGTCCGTGAGGTTCTAGGCTCCTGATCACAGGCGGTATCTGCGGTGCGACGACTCGACGTCTTTCGGCGCGATGACTTCACCTGTGTCTACTGTGGCAGCGATGGCCGCGAGGACCCCGAGGTGGAGCTGAGCGTGGACCATGTGGAGCCGCGGGTGAAGGGCGGCGACAACAGCAGCGGCAACCTCGTGACCGCCTGTATCTCCTGCAACCGGGCGAAGGGGGGGCTGGCCGCCTGGGCCTATCTCGAGGGCCGCGACGAGGAGCGGGGCCACTTCCTGGCCCACACCCCGTACCTCTGGCCCCGTCTTCGGACCGCGATTCGGGAAGCCGCCAAGAAGGCACGGCGTTGATGGAGTGGAGCCGCCGCATCCAGGAGACCTTCTGGCGGCTCGCCGCAAGCGGGCTCGTGCCGCGTCGCTGGGCCCTGGGAGACCTGCCCTCGCTTCCGCGGTCGGCCCCTGCGCTCGCCCCCCCGGATCGTCCGCTCAAGATCGAGATCGTGAGCCACTGCTGGCGCTACCAGCACCTGCTCGGCTACCAGCTCTCGTCGCTGGTGCTGTATCCTCCCGAGCGGTGCCGCGTGACCATGACCGTCTTTCACGCCGCCGAGGACGAGGGCACGGTCGAGGCGCTCGAGTTCTTCGGCCGCCAGGCAGCCCCGAACGTGACCTGGAACTGGGCGCCCCTTTCCCGGCAAGAGCTCTTCCGCAGGGCGATCGGGCGCAATCGGGCCGCGCTCGAGACCAAGGCCGACTGGGTCTGGTTCTCGGACTGCGACGTGATCTTCCATCGGGGTGCCCTGGACACCGCCGCCGAGCTCCTTCGAGGCCGCGACGACCTCCTCTGCTTTCCGCGGGAACACGGGGTGACCGACCTGCTCGAAGCCGACCACCCCCTCCTGCAGGAGGGATCCGACTCGGTAGGGCTGATCGAGATCGACCCGGAGTCCTTCACCTCCGAGACCCGCCAAAAGGCGGTGGGCGGTTTTCAGATCCTGAGGGGCGACGCGGCCCGGGACCTCGGATACTGCAACCCGGTCCCCTTCTACCAGAAGCCCGTGTCGAGCTGGCAGAAAACCTACGAGGATCGGACCTTTCGCTGGATACTGGGCACCCACGGGACCCCACTCGACATTCCCGGGCTCTACCGGATTCGACACCTGGTGAAGGGTCGCAAGACGGGCTAGCCGGGGGTCAGCCCCGGTAGTGGCGGTGCTCTCCGGAGCCGCGCGGGTCGGCCCAGGCCAGTTCGTAGCCGCGCGCGGTGAGCCACTCGTCGATCGTGGGAGCCGGTCCCCCTTCTGGTGCAACCACCGCGGGCATATGGTCCTCGTCGCCCTTCGGATGGAGTTCGAGAAAGATCTCGCGGGGGCGTCTTTCTTCGATCAGGGAGGCCATTCCGGCGAGCACCTGACCCTC
>REBS01000006.1 GCA_007692605.1 Gemmatimonadales bacterium | reverse complement strand
GGGATCCGCAACTCGTGCTCTTCGCACTCGCGGAAGTGGACCACCAGGAGCTCGTCACCTTCGAGCATGTCGTCGCCGGGGGGTTCGAGTCCGAGCTGGCCGGGGAAGGCCTGGCCGCACTGCGAGGCCAGATTCTCGAAGAAGTGGTCGCGCGGGGGGGCGTCGGGCGGCACCGCAGCCGCGACGTCGGCGTCGGGGGTCGGGGTCGCGCCTTCCGGGGTCTCCTCTCCGCATCCGGCCAGAACGAGCGCCAGCGCGAGGGTGAAGACGCCCGCGACACCGGGCGCGTTTCCGCGGAAACGTCTCCGGTGTGAACCGGGTGCTCCTGTGATCGAATCCATCGCTTTCCTGTGGGCTGGAGTCATGGGTCTTCGCATCTTCAACCTCGGACCATCCCCCCGCTCCGGCAAGATGGCCGACGCTCGAGGGCCTCAGAAGCTGGCGGTCACGCCCAGTCGGAGGGTGCGGGGGGGCACGCGCTCACGGACGGCTCCGAACCGCTGGTTCGGTTCGGGAAAGAAGACCTGCCCGAGTACGGCCGTCCCCACGTTGACCTCCGGATAGATCTCGGTCTCGGTCGAGGCGTTCCATACGTTGAACAGGTCGAGCGTCGCCCGGAAACGATCGCCGGCCATCGGAATCACGCGATCGAATCGGAGGTCCAGGGTGAAGCGATCGGCGTACCGGTAGCTTCCCCGCGGCCGCACCATCAACCGTTGCCCGCTCACCCCGTGGGGCAGCACCGGCCCGAGCGATCCGCCGGCCTCGAGGGTGTACAGCATCCCGCCCGACCCGTCGATGTTGAAGAAGGGGGTGAATCGATCCCCTCTGGCGGCGTTCAGGAAGGCGCCGGCCCTGAGCCCCCACCCGGGCTCCCCGTGGAGCGACAGCTTGAGCTCCAATGGAGAGACGCCCGGCAGGTCGCCGAAGAAGTTGGGCTGCTCGTTCGGGCGCACGAAGGGTCCGGCCCCCATCTCCTCGAAGTCCTCGAAGTCGGTGCCGGCCTCGTAGCCCGTGACCGAGTTCAGATTCCCCCGAAGCTGCGTCCACACGAGCGATGCCGAGGCCCCCCAGCGCGGGTAGCCGGCATGCACCGAGAGCTGGATCTGGTGGAAGTCACGGCGAGCCTCGTCGAGATTCTGCAGGTGGAGGTCCTGCTCGTAGCTCAGCCAGAGGGTATCGGCGAACTCGAAGCCGGGCGGGATCGGCACCCCCCCCTGGGTGGCCGCCATCACGAGCCGTTCGCGGATGATGTCGTTCGGAATCCAGAGTTCGGGCAGGACGAGGGGGTCGTCGCCGAGGTTCACCCCGATCGGGTTGTCCGGCAGGTTGATGAAGACCCGCACATCCTCGTAGCGGGTGTAGTTGTCGAGCAGGTTCCGGTCCACCAGGCCGACCATCCGATGATTGGCCCGATTCACGTAGACCAGCTCCGCGCGGATCCGGTCGGTGGGCTGCGCCTCGATCCCGGCGATCCACTGGTCGACATGGGGCTGCCGGTAGCTCGGGTCCGCCGGCCCCTCCTCGTTCATGCGAAAGAGCTGGCTGAGCTCGAAGCTGGGCTGCCCGGAGCCGGTCGGGACCGTCGCGAGGGCGTCGCGCTCCTCTCGGGTGAAGGGGACCCGGCCGTCCGCCGGAGGATCGCCCCGGTAGTACCAGATCTCGCGATTGGTGAACACCCCGCCGCCGGCCACCCGGTCGAAGAACTGGCCCATCATCCCCTGGTGGTAGCGCCCCCAGTGCCCCTTGAAGACGAGCCGGTTGCTCCCCGTGGGATCGAGGGTGACCCCGAGTCGCGGATCGAAGCCCGTGTCCCCCAGTGCCCGGAAACGCGCACCCTCGTCCCCGCCGGGAAGGATGTCGCCGGTCCACCGTCCGAAGCGAAGTCCGGGCGAGAGCGAGAATCGGGGCGAAAGGGTGATCTGGTTCTGCACGTAGACCGCGTCGTTCGCCACCCGGGAGTGCAGGTCGACCTCGCCCCCCCACTCGGTCACCATCAGACCCCCGCCCCCGGCACTCGTCCACGTGGCGGGGTTCTCCGGGTCGGTCCGGCTTCCCCGCAGGGGCCGCCAGGTCATCCCGCCGTTCCGGGTCATCTGGTCGTCCCAGCGTCCCCTCGAGAGCTCCACGCCGACCTTCCAGTCGTGCTCGGCGCCCCACCACTCCCCCGACCCGTCCCAGCGCAGGCTGGCCGTGAGACTCCCGGGGCGCTGCACCCGGTGGTACTCCTCATTCTGGAACTCGAAGACCGGAGGGTACGAGGTGGTGTAGAGCCGGGCCCCCGGGACCTCGCGGCCCGCCGGGGGAATCCGTTCGTTGCGGGCGTGGAACCCGGCGAGGCTGGCCTCGAGCCGGTGGTCGGGACCGAGAGTCCGGTCCCAGCTCAGGTTGTAGTACCCGGTCGGATTCTCGAGCCGACCGGCGGCCTCGGGGGCCTGGTATCCCATCAGGCCCGCGTGCTCGATCCGACGATTCACGAAACCGCCCGAGAGCTCGAAGCGATCCCGGAACGAGGGCTCGAAGGTGAGCTTGCCGAATCCCTTGAACTCGAGACGATCCTGCGTCCAGGGCAGGAATCGCTCGGTCACGCCGGGCACGTGCCCCTGCGCCTCGCGCCGTTCCTCGAGCAGGTGCCCGCCCACGAAGTAGTAGAGCCGGTCGCGCAGGATCGGCCCGGCGGCTTCGGCCTCGAGTTCGCGACGCAACTCGGTGCGCAGGCCGACCTCGCTCGGCACCAGATTCGAGGCGTTCAGCCCTCCAAACTCTCCACTCAGCCGCAGGCCACCGGTTCGAGCGTTCGAGCCTGAGCGGGTCACCACATTCACCAGCCCGCCCTGGAAGTTTCCGTGCTCCGCACCCGCCCCGAGTCCGCGCACCTCGAGCCGTTCGATCCAGCGGATCGAGGGCTCCACGAAGGCTCCCCCCGTCCCGGGGTGGGTCTGGGCCAGTCCGTCGAGCTGATAGGCATTCGACTGTTCGGCCGCGCCACCCCAGATCTGCCCCGGACGCGCACCGGCGGTCAGCCCCACCAGGTCGGTGGCCGAATAGGGGGTCGGAAGCAACTCGATCGCCCGCCGCTCGATGCGGGCCGTGAACTCGGTGTCCTCGCGGCGGATCCGAAGGGGTGAGGTGAACACCTGCAGGGTATCGGTGCCGAGCACCTGCCTCACGAGCCGAATTTCGCGACGGGTCCGCTCCCCCACGGAGAGATCGAAGGGCTCGGTCTCGGTCGTGGTGTAGCCGACGTGCAGGGTTCGCAGGCGAAAGCCCTGGCCGGCCGGCAGGTTCTGAAAGAGCGCAGCGCCCCGGGAATCGGCGATCCTCCTCAGGGGCTCGTCCAGCGCGGGGCCCCGGAGTTCGATCAGAACCCCGGCCACCGGCTGATCCCTCTCGCCCACCAGCACCACCTCGAGCTCCGCCGCCTGACGGGCGTGGGCTTCAGCGGGGGCGAGGCCCCCGATCAGGATCAGGGCAAGGGCAAGGGCAAGGGCAAGGAAGGAAGCGAGTCGCTTTGATTCGAACGTGGGACGCGCCACCGCGTTCTCCCGGCAGAGTTGGATGGAGCCACCGGCGCCCGTCCGAGCATCCGGCTCATGCTGCCACCCAATATGCCCCACTCGGCCCCGCAGACGCCAGAAGAGCTACCCGTCGGTGCCGGATGGTGGGTCGGGCGAGTCGTCGTGCTCAAGCTCCGGCGCCTCGGGCGGGGGCGGCGGATCGGTCCGGTCGATCATGCTCCAGCCCTCCTGACGCTGATCGAAGTGGGCCCAGCCCCAGCCATCGAGGACCTCGTCCACGAAGATCACGGGGTTCGCCTGCGCCCGAGTCAGCTCTTCGAGAGGCTCCTGGGAGTCCCCCCGCAGCCAGAGGATCTCGACGCTGCGCCCCTCCAGGAAGTAGCGATCGAGGCGGTATCCGTGCCGCTCGGCCCCACCGGTATCGACTCCCGGTCCCTCGGGAAGGGAGTTGAGGATGGCCTGCTTGGCGTATCCCGGCTCCATCTCCGCCAGGAGCTCCTCACCCGGGAGGGGAGCGGTGTCTCCGCATCCACCCAGGAACACGAAGAGCAGCGGCAGAAGAAACGCGAAGGACGGACGGGTGATCGATGGCGCCACGAGTACACTCCAGCTCTGATGGGAAAGAAGCTTCGACTCACGAGAGGACTTCCTGCATCCGCCCAGATGGTCCTGCCCGAGCGGA
>REBS01000058.1 GCA_007692605.1 Gemmatimonadales bacterium | reverse complement strand
GTCGACCGGTCCGGCCGTGCCGTCGGCGACCCGGGCGGTCCAGACCCGAGTTCCGTCGCGAAGGTGGGCGAGGAAGGCCACCCGGTCGCCCTCGGGCGACCACATGAAGTCGCTCGCGAAGGCCTCGTCGGGCAGCGAGACTTCGCGGTATGCGCGGTCGACGAGCGAGTAGAACCGGAAGCCGTGAATCCCCCAGGTGTCGAGATGCCAGGGGCGGTCGACCCCGGGACGGAGCTCCAGTCCCGCGAGCCGATAGGTCGGCTCGGCCATCCGCTCGAGCGTCGAGAGCTCGGTCGAGAGGGGGATCAGGAAGTGGTCTCCGTCCGGACCCGGATGGTCGAGGGTCGCGTAGTTCGTGTCCCGCTCGAAGAACTCCTGGATCGCCGGCGGCGGGAGGGTATAGCCCCCGTCGGGCTGGAATCGATCGAGCTGCTGCGCCTGGGCGTTCCCGACCGGCGACGCCAGGAGGACCAGGATCAGGACGAGGGCGCCGAAGCCTTCCCGGCGGCCGTCACGACGATGGAGCGAGCCTGGGGTTCGAGCGGAGGGGTACATCGAAGACTCCCTTGGATTGTGGGCCGGTGAGTCCGCCAAGCTACGAGCGAGGCTTCGGTCGAGCCAGTATGGCGAGGCACTCGGGACCGAAGTACGGGGGTGGGGGTAGCCGCAGTCCGTCCGATCCGGTCTGCCGGGAACGCTGGCCGGAACACCGGCTGGAATGCCGGCATCTCAGCTCCAGGAGTTCATCCGATGGCCCGAGTACAGGTCACGCGCCGCATGCACTTTTCCGCTGCCCATCGTCTCTTTCGGGCCGACTGGACCGATGAGCGAAACCGTGAGGTGTTCGGCGATTGCGCCAACCCACTCTGGCACGGTCACAACTACGAGATCGACGTGACCGTCGAGGGCGAGATCGACCCCGAGACCGGGTACGTGATGGACCTGAAGCAGCTGAAGGATCTGGTCCAGCACCGCGTCATCGACGATGTGGACCATCGGAACCTGAACGAACAGGTCGATTGGATGAAGGACCTCAACCCGACCACCGAGAACCTGGTGGTGGCGATCTGGGATCGGCTGTCCGAGGCCATGCCCTCGGGGGTTGCGTTGCGAAAGATCATTCTCTGGGAGACCCCCAGGAATTACGTGGAATATACGGGTGGGGCCTGAGCGCCCCCGGGAGACGCTGGAATGACGACTGTGGATGAGAGTGCCGGCACCAACTCCGATGGCGAGGCGGTCCGGTCCAGGCAACGGGTGGACTCGCCGGACGCGGGTTCGAGGATCGATGTGGAGGGCTTGGGGGGGGAGCTGGCCGATGTGCCCTTTTCCGACCTCGTGGCCGAGATGATCCGGCGCCTGGGGGACAACCCGGAACGGGAAGGACTCCTGAAGACCCCCGAACGGGTCCAGAAGTCGCTGCAGTTCCTGACGCGCGGGTACGCCCTGTCGGCCGAGGAGACGGTGGGTGACGCCCTCTTTGCGGAGCGGCACCACAACATGGTGATCGTGAAGGACATCGAGATGTATTCGCTCTGCGAGCACCACATGCTGCCATTCTTCGGAAAGGTGCACATTGCGTACATCCCCGACGGAAACATCGTGGGGCTCTCGAAAGTTGCCCGCCTGGTCGAGGTCTTTGCGCGCCGCCTGCAGGTCCAGGAGCGGCTCACCGAAGAGATCGCCCAGAGCCTGTGGGAGGTGATTCAGCCGCAGGGGGTCGGGGTCGTGATCGAGGCCCACCACCTGTGCATGATGATGCGCGGGGTCGAGAAGCAGAATTCCTGGACCATCACCTCGGCGATGCGCGGGGCCTTTCTCGAGGACGCCCGGACCCGCGACGAGTTCCTGCGCCTGTGCATGTCTGATCACCGACCCCTTCGATGACGACCCCGACCGGGGGCGCCGGGTCCGGGCCCCGCGCGCTCGAAGGCCGAACGGTCTGGATCACCGGAGCGTCGCGGGGGATCGGGGCGGCCACCGCCCGAAGCCTGGCCGCCGCCGGGGCACGCGTGGCGCTCACCGCCCGCAGTCGTGAGCCCCTCGAGGCGCTCGCTCGCGAGGTGGGTGGAACGGCGGTGGCCGGCGATGTGACCGATCCCGCCGAGGTGGAGCGCATCGGCGCTCGGGTCCGGGCGCTCTTCGACGGTGCCCCCGACCTTCTCGTGGCCTCGGCCGGTGTCTTCGATATCGCCTCGGTCGAAGAGACCTCGCCGGAGATTCTGGCTCGAAATCTGGACGTGAACCTCCGGGGGAGTTTTCTTGCGGTGCGGGCGGTGCTTCCCGGGATGCGCGAACGGGGTTCGGGAGTGGTGATCCAGATCGGGTCGATCTCGGGCCGGAAGGCCTTTCCCGGGAATGCGGCCTATTCGGCGTCGAAGTTCGGACTGCGCGGGTTTCACGAGGTGTTGCTCGAGGAGTTGAGGGGCTCGGGAGTCCGGGCCACCCTCGTCGAGCCGGCGGCGACCGACACCCCGATCTGGGACCCGCTGGATCCCGACGGTGACCCGAACCTGCCGCCGAGATCGGCGATGATGAGTCCGCATGATGTGGCCGAGGCCGTGCGCTTCGTGGCCACGAGGCCGCCGGGGATCCAGATCCCCTTCCTCCCCCTCGAACGGGGGTGAGCTCAACGTTTCGAAATGGGAGTTTCAGACACCGATGTACACTGTCAGCGTTCAGGCCCACTACGACTCCGCACACTTCCTTCGGAACTACAAGGGGAAGTGCGAGCGGTTGCACGGGCATCGCTACGTGGTCGAGGTTGCGCTTCAGACCGATCGGCTGAACGAGGCCGGCATCGCCTACGACTTCGTCGACCTGAAGCGGCACCTGCGGGAGCTGGCCGACGAGCTCGACCACCAGAACCTGAATGACCTGCCCCCCTTTCGGGATGTCGAGACCAGCGCAGAGAATCAGGCGCGCTACTTCTACGACGAACTCAAGAAGCGGCTCCCCGACGAGCAGGCCGCGGGCCTTCTCTACGCCCGGGTTTGGGAGACCCCCCAGCAGTGGGCGCAGTACGGCCCCTCGCCGGCGGCGGTCCCGGCGCATCGATCGCCCGCGATCTCGTAGACCGGGATCGGGCGCACGGTGCATCTTCTCCTGACCGATCGTCTGGCCTGTCCCCGCTGCGGACCCGAATTCGGCCTCATCCTCATGGCCGGAGACGTGCGGGACCGGCGGGTGTTCGAAGGCCATCTGGGCTGTTTCAACTGCCGCGAGGAGTATCCGGTCGATGGTGGGATCGCCGACCTGCGGCCTCCCCCGAGAGGCCGGATCGATGAGGCGTCGGCTCTGCCACCCGATGATCCCGAGCGCGCCCTGCGTCTCGCGGCGCTCCTCGGAGTCCGGGAGGGACCGGGGCACCTCCTGGTCATGGGGGAGCCGGCTGCCCAGGCGGAGCGGGTGGCGGCCATCGTGGAGGCGATCGAGGTCGTGGCCGTCCATCCGGGCTTCGAAGGGACCGACGAGGTGGGCGGGGTCTCCCGGGTCCGGGTCGGGAACGTCCTGCCGCTTCAGTCGTACGCCATGCGGGGCGTCGCGCTCGAAGGGGCGTTCGTGACGTCGCACCTCGAGGAGGGCCTGCGGGTCCTCTCTCCCGGAGCGAGACTCGTTCTGATGGGCGCGCCGAACGGGACGCTCGAGGCCCTCGAGGCGCGCGGGCTCGAGCTTCTGCTGGCCACGGATCGAGCGCTCGTGGCGCAGCGCTGACTTCGGCCGGCGTACGCCCCCCGAAAGTCCCGGCACGGCAGGGGCTTCGGCGACAATGTACGACATTGCGTCGGCGCGGGACGCCCCGCTACCTTCGACGGCGACGAGCATTCCACCCACATCCCTGGAGCGGCATGTCCTGGTGGCAGAAGATCTTCGGCGGAGAGCCCGATCACGACAAAGTGGACTACTACGAAGAGGGGCTCGCCCTTCTCCGGCAGGGGAAATTTCATGACGCCCTGACCTCGTTCCGCCTTGCCCTGAGGGAATCTCCAGGCGACACCGTGGTCCTGCAACAGATCGCGATCGCGTACACCCGCATCGGGATGGCCGACGAGGCCGTTCGGACCTATCGGTCCGTCCTCGAAAAGGATCCCTCGGCGGCCGGAGCCCACTACGGGCTGGCCTATCTCCTGATCCGGCGGGGCGAAGAGGAGGACGCTCTCCAGCACCTGGAAGCCTTCCTGGCGAACCCTCCCCGCGGGGGAGACGCCCAGGAACACATTTCGCACGCCCGGTCCACCCTGGCGCAGCTCAGGGGCGAGCCGGAAAACCTGTTCGACAGCCATGGCGAATAATCCGAGAACGGCGTCCCTCCGATGGAGTGGCGAGGGAATGGTCTTCGAGGGCCGGGTGGCATCCGAGGCCCTGACCATGATCGATGGGGATTCCGCGGCCGGTCCGTCTCCCATGGAGCTTCTCCTGATGTCGCTCGCGGGATGCATGGCGATCGACATCCGGATGATCCTCGAGAAGTCCCGGGTCGACGTGAAGGAACTCGCGGTCCGGATCGAGGGGATGCGAGCCGACGAGGAGCCGAAGCGATTCACCCGGATCGAGATGGTCTTCGAGCTCACCGGCCCTACCCCCGATGACGACCACCGGGTGGCGAGGGCGATTCAGCTTTCCAGAGACAAGTACTGCAGTGTACACCACACTCTGCGCCCGGACCTCGAGGTCACGACTTCGTATTCGCTGACCTGAGCGTCCTGTCGCGCGACGCACGGCCATGAACCACCGAGGAGGGCAGCTTATGGGTACTCGCAGCCAGGCATCCAATCCGGCCGACCTTGGAGAGGGGACGCTCGTCGAACTCTTCCTCGATGTGGTGGATCGGCTCCCGGATTCTCCGGCGCTCGCCCATCAGGAGGACGGCGACTGGAAGACGATCAGCTACCGCGACGTCTGGACCCAGGTGCGGGCCGTGGGGTCCGCGCTCACCGATCTCGGGCTCGAACGGGGGGACCGGGCGGCGATCCTGTCCGAGAACCGCCCCGAGTGGGCGCTCACGGACTACGGATGCCTCTGCTCGGGGGTGATCGGCGTTCCGATCTACAGCACGCTCACGGCCGAGCAGGTCCGCTTCGTGCTGCACAACTCCGGGTCCCGCGTCGTTTTCCTCTCCGACGCAGAGCAGCTCGAGAAGGTCCTCGAGGTTCGGGACCAGCTCCCCGACCTGACCCGCGTGGTCATCTTCGACCGGCCCTCGGGAGAGTTGCCCGATGGAGTCCTCAGCTGGGCGGACTTCCTGGCTCGCGGTCGCGGCGCCGGCGAGGGATCGGACGATGCGGCCTTTCGGGCCGAGGCGGAGTCCGCGCGCCCGGAAGACCTCGCGACGATCCTCTACACGTCGGGTACGACCGGGGACCCGAAGGGCGTGATGCTCACGCACAACAACCTGCGGTCGAATGTGAAGGCCGCCGAGCGGATTCTTCCGATCGACCACCGTGACACCACCCTTTCCTTCCTGCCGCTCTCGCACGTGTTTCAGCGGATGGTCGACTACCTCCTCTTCCATCGGGGATGCGCGATCTACTACGCCCGCTCGATCGACACGGTGCCCGAAGACCTGAAGTCGGTACGGCCCACCGTTGTGGTCTCGGTGCCGAGGCTCTACGAGAAGGTCTACGCCAAGGTCACGAGTGCCAGCGGGGTCAAGGGAGCGCTGATCAGCTGGGCTCGCGGTGTCGGGGAGCGCTGGGCCGAGGCGAAGCTGGCGGGGCAGACGCCACCCGCGCTGACCCGGGCTCAGTACGGACTGGCGAAGAAGCTGGTCTTCTCGAAGATCAAGGAGGGCGTCGGCGGGCGCCTGCGGTACTTCGTGAGTGGCGGCGCGCCCCTCGCCGCCGAGATCAACAAGTTCTTCTTCTCGGCGGGGGTGATGATCCTCGAAGGGTACGGACTCACCGAAACGAGCCCCGTCACAAATGTGAACAGCCCTCGAGACTTCCCCGAGAACTTCCGCATCGGCACGGTCGGCAAGCCCGTGCCCGGCACCGAAGTCCGGCTCGACGACGACGGGGAGATCCTGGTGCGGGGCCCCCAGGTGATGAAGGGCTATTTCAACCTCCCCGAGGCCACCCGCGAGGCGATCGACGACGACGGGTGGTTCCGGACGGGCGATATCGGGGAGATCGACGACGAAGGGTTCCTGAGCATCACCGACCGGAAGAAGGACATCATCGTCACCGCGGGAGGCAAGAACATGGCGCCGCAGCCGATCGAGAACCGGTTGAAGAGCAATCGGTACTTTGATCAGCCGGTGCTCCTGGGGGACCGGGAACGCTTCATCACCCTCCTCCTGGTGCCCGACTTCGAGGCGCTCGAAGGGTGGGGTCGGCAGGAGGGGCTCGACACCTCGGACCGCCGACGGTTTCTCGAGAACCCCAGGGTTCACGCCCACCTGATGAAGGAGATGAAGGGCGAACTCTCGGGACTGGCCAGCTTCGAGGTGCCGAAGAAGATCGTACTCCTCGACGAGCCGTTCACGATCGAGGACGGCTCGCTCACCCCCACCCAGAAGGTGAAGCGCCGGGTGGTCCAGGCGCGGTACGAAGAGGTCCTCAAGCGCGTGTACGACGAGGCCTCGCGCGACGACGACGTCTTCACCCCCTGGTGAGCCAGCGCTTGGGGATGTCGACGACTTCGTTATCTTGAACCTTCGACCCGGGCATGGTCATGACGGGCGTTGAGATTACACTGATCACGGTTCCGACCCTCGAAGTGGGGCGGACGATCGCGGACGCGCTCGTGGGGGAGCGCCTTGCCGCCTGCGTCAACATCCTTCCCGGCCTGGTCTCGATCTACCGGTGGGAGGGCGCGGTCGAAGAGGACGCGGAGTGGCTCCTGATCGTGAAGGGGGCCGCCACCCGGCGAGCCGAGCTGGAGGCCCGGGTACGACAGCTCCACCCGTATGATGAGCCCGAGGTTCTCGTGATTGAGGTGACCGACGGATCCCAATCGTATCTGAAATGGGTGCTCGACGAGAGCGATGTGCCCTCCAGGGAATAGACGATGAGCAGGAAACCGAAGTCCGGCGACGAAGCCGACGAACAGCTTCCGCTGGAGACGCCCGGGGACCCCGTCGGCCGGAGCGAGTCCGGTCCGGGCCCGTCGGAGGCCGCACCGGCCGAGCCCGATCACGGATCTCCCGACGACCTCTTCCGAAGGGCTCATGCCCTCGAGAGGGAGGGGCACCCGCAGGAGGCCATCGAGGCCTACGGGGCCCTCCTGGAGAAGGCGCCCGGCCACCTGAAGGCGCGCAACAACCTGGGGGTGCTCCACGACCGGGCCGGGGCGCACCAGGCGGCCGTCGAGCACTTCGAGCGTGCACTCGAGATCGACCCCGAGAACCCCGAGGTGCTCACCAACCTGGGCGCGGCGCTGGGCGCCATGGCCCGCTTCGACGACGCCGAACGCGAGCTGCGCAGGGCACAGAAGCTGGATCCCGGGCGCACCGAAATCCGCACCAACCTCGGCATCCTCTACTTTCGCCGCGGCCGGTACGATCTGGCCGAAGCCGAGCTCCGCTGGGTCTGCGAGGAGGAGCCCGAGCATGCGGTGGCCCACTTCTACCGCGGTGAGGCGCTGAACCGCATGGGGCGGGTCGACGAGGCGCTGAGCACCCTGCGTCGCACCACCGAACTTCAGCCCGGGAACGCCCGCGCCTACTATATCATGGGCATCCTCTTCGACAAGAAGCATCTGCCGAACGAGGCTGCACAGATGTACAAGAAGGCCCGCGAACTCTCGGGCCAGTGATCCGCGTCCTCACCGCTGATCCCCTGTCCCTGGTCGCCGACGGCCTCGTGCGTCCGGTCGGGGGGGACCTGGAGGGGATTCACGGGTGGTCACGAGATGCCGGCGTCCGGGCCGGCCCCGATGTGCTCCGGCGCCTGGAGGGGATGGGAGAACTGCCGGTCGGCGCCGCGGTGGTGACCCCCGGAGGCCGCCTGCCCGTCCCCTACCTGATCCACGCCGTCCTCTTCTCGCGAGAGGAGCCACTTTCGACCCCGGGAGCCCTGCGCGCATTGAAGAACGCCCTTCGCAGAGCCTCGGAGTGGGAGATGGCGTCGCTGATCCTTCCGCCTCTCGGGCTCGGTGCCGGCATGCTCGACACCGAGACGCTGGCGTCGGTGACCCTGCGCGAGGTGGAGAGGCACTTGGCCGAGCATCCGGTGCCCTCGGAGGTCAGCATTCCGGTCCGTGAGGGGTTCGAGGAATCCGTCTTTCGCGGGGCCCTTCCATGAGTCGCCGCGTCCTCCTCGCGACCTCGATCGTGGTTCTCTGGGTGGGGGTCGTCGGATGGCATGTGCAGCGCGAATACTTCGTCCCCGAGCTGACCCGCCTCGCCGAAGCGACCCTCACGCTCTCTCCCGAAACGCACTACTACTCGCTCCGGATGGGAGGCGACGCGATCGGCACCGGATCGTCCCAGCTCGACACCCTGCCCGACGGCTTCCGGATCCAGGATCTCATGATCCTCGGGGTCGAGGCGATGGGGCAGGCGGGCGATGTGGTGGTTCGGACCGAGGTCTCGCTCTCGAGGACGCTGCGGATGCGCGACTTCCTCTTCCAGCTGCAGGCCGAGGCGGGGACCTTCAGGGCCGAGGGCACCGTCGAGGGAGACACCCTCCTGCGCGTGCGCGTCGAAGCGGCCGGGGCCGATCCCGAGGAGCTCACCTTCGCGGTGAGCGAGCCCCCGATCTTCAGTGCCGCCCTTCCCCTGCTGGTGGCCAAGAGTGGCGAACTCCGCGTGGGACGAACCGTTCGCGTGCCGGTCTTCGATCCCTCGACCCTCTCCAATCGACCGGTCGATGTCGAGATCATGGAGTTTTCGACCGTCTCGATAATCGACTCGGCGACCTGGGAACCGGCCCGGGAGCGCTGGATCCCCGGTCCGGAGCGCGAGATTGCCGCGTGGCGGATCCAGGAGCGCTTCGGGGGCATCACGACCGAGAGCTGGATCGACCAGGACGGACGGATGCTCCGGGCGTCCTCTCCGATGGGCTTCACCCTCGAGCGCACATCCTTCGAGCTGGCCCGGCAGGATCGCGACGACCGCGCGGGGACGGCGTCGGCGGGGGGCGACATCATCTTCAACACCGCGATTGCCTCGAACCGCACCCTCGACGACCTCGAGGGCACCGATCGGCTCCGGTTCCGGCTCACGGGCACCGAGTTGGATCGCTTCGACCTCGAGGGGGCCCGGCAGAGCCTGCGCGGGGATACCCTCGAGGTTCGGCGGGAGGCATTGGGGGGGCTCGAGCCCGGATTCACCCTCCCCTACGCCGGAGACGATCTGCACGAGGCCCTCGCGGCCGAGCCCCTGATCCAGAGCGGAGACCCCCGGATCATCGGGGCCGCCGAATCCATGCTCGGCCGGGAGCCGGCGGGAATGGATCCCGTCGCGGCCGCGGTCCGGCTGAACGAGGGCGTCTACGAGCTCCTGGCCAAGGAGATCACCTTCTCGCTCCCGTCGGCGGTGCAGGCGCTCGAAGATCGTCGGGGCGACTGCATGGAGCACACGACTCTCTACCTGGCGCTGGCCCGCTCGGTGGGGCTTCCCGCCCGGGCCGCCGTCGGGCTCGTCTACCTGGACGGCCGCTTCTTCTACCACGCGTGGCCCGAAGTCTGGCTCGGGGAGTGGGTCGCGATGGACCCGACCTTCGGGCAGGCGCCCGCAGACGCCGCCCATCTGCGCTTCATTCACGGCTCGCTGGCCCGCCAGGTCGAGGTGGCGAGTCTGATCGGATCGCTCGGAATCGAGGTGCTCGATGGCGGGAACTGACCACACCACCCCCATCCTCGAGCTCGAGGGTGTGGTGAAGCGGTACGGGGGATTCACGGCGGTCAACGGGCTCGACCTTCGTGTGGAGCGCGGCGAGATCTTCGGATTCCTCGGGCCCAACGGGGCGGGCAAGACGACCACGATCCGCATGATCGCGGGAATCCTGGAGCCCACCGAGGGACGCCTGCGGGTCGGGGGCGCCGATGTGAGCTCGGAGCCCGGGCTCGCCAAGGAGCGCATCGGGTACATCCCCGACCGCCCCTTCCTCTACGAGAAGCTGTCGGGGGGAGAGTTCCTCCGCTTCGTGGCCGCCCTCTGGGGGCGGGAGGGGCCGGAGCTCGAGGGGCGGATCACGAAATTCCTCTCCCTATTCTCTCTCTCTCAGTGGGAGGACGAGCTGATCGAGAGCTACTCGCACGGGATGCGCCAGAAACTCCTGATCTCGTCGGCGCTCCTGCACGATCCGGAGCTGATCGTGGTCGACGAGCCGATGGTGGGGCTCGACCCCCGGTCGGCCCGCCTGCTCAAGGACCTGCTGCGCTCTTTCGTCGAGCGGGGCGGCAGCGTCTTCCTCTCGACGCACACCCTCGAGGTCGCCGAGGCACTCTGCGACCGGATCGCGATCATTGCCGGGGGCGAGATCATCGCGCTGGGAACGATGGAGGAGCTCCGGGCCCAGTCCGACGCCGGAGAGGCGCACCTCGAGGAGATCTTCCTGAAGGTGACCGGGGGGGCCGAGATGGAGGACCTTCTCGAGGCCCTCGAGGGGGCGCTGAGCCGCCGGGACGGGGACGGAGCCGGACAGCGGACCGGGAGCGAAGGACCGGCACGGTGAGCGCCGGGCACGTTCGTCCCGGACTCCGGTCCCTGCTTCGTCCGAAGATCAGGGGGAAGTGGAACCGCACCGCCCGGCGCGAGGGAGGGCTCCTCCGCCTTTTCACCCTCGGGGGGCTGGCCGTGGGCTTCTGGGCGCTCCTCTTCGCGCTCATCCACCGGGTGCTCATCTACTTTCGCGCCACCGAGGGGATCGGCGATCTCCTGTCGGCCAAGCTCCTGGCGATCGCCCTTCTCACCTTCCTGATGATCCTGTTGCTGTCGAATGTGATCACGGCGCTCTCGACCTTCTTTCTCTCTCGCGACCTGGAGCTTCTGGTCGCCTCCCCGGTGGATCCCCTTCACCTGTACTGGGCCCGGCTGGTCGAGAGCGGGGTGAATTCGTCGTGGATGGTGGTCCTGCTGCTCGTGCCCCTGCTGGCGGCGTACGGGGTGATCTACGGGGCCGGACCGGGCTTCTACCTGGTGACCGCGGTGGCCCTGTTCTTCCTGCTCACGCTCCCGGCGGTCGTGGGAGCCTCGGCGACCCTGCTCCTCGTCAACATCTTTCCCGCACGGCGCACGCGGGACCTGCTCGCCCTGGTCGGGATCATCGCCGCGGCGGGAGTGGTCGTGATGATCCGCTTCCTGCAGCCGGAGCGCCTCGTTCGCCCCGAGGAGTTCCGCTCGGTGGTGGGGTTCATGGCCGAGCTGCGGACCCCGACGTCACCCTGGTTCCCCAGCGAATGGGCCGCCGACACGCTCCTCACGTGGCTGACGGGAAGCTGGGATCCCTTCCCGCTTCTCCTGCTGGGGAGTACGGCCGCGGCCTTCGTCGTGCTCGGCGGCTGGCTGCACCTGCGGTACTACCCGTCCGGATATTCCCGCGCGCAGGAGGGGGCGGAGCATCGGGAGGGTCGCCGCCGCTCCCGCCGGTGGGAGGTGCTCCTGCGGCGGGGCTCCCCCACGGTGCGCGAGCTCGTGGCCAAGGAGATCCGGGTCTTCTTTCGCGACACGACCCAGTGGTCCCAGCTGATCCTGCTGGGCGTCCTGATCGTGGTGTACGTCTACAACATCCACGTCCTTCCCGTGGGGCCGTCCGCCGACGTCTCCTTCTTCCTGGTGAACCTGGTCGCCTTCCTGAACCTGGGGTTGGCCGGCTTCGTGGTGGCCGCGATCGCCGCCCGCTTCGTCTTTCCCGCCATGTCACTCGAGGGTCGCATGACCTGGCTCCTGCGATCCTCGCCCCTGGATCCCCGCACCCTCTTCTGGACGAAGTATGCGGTGGGCACGATCCCCCTCCTCCTGATCGCCGTGCCCCTGATCATTCTCACGAACTGGATCCTGCAGGTCTCGCCCTTCCTCTTCGTGGTCTCGACGGGCGCGATGGTCGGGGCCACCTTCGCAATGACGGCGATGGCGCTGGGCTTCGGTGCGATCTTCCCGAACTTCGAGACCGAGAACCCCGCCGAGATCCCGACCTCGTTCGGGGGGCTCCTCTTCATGATGGCGTCGGTGGCGTACCTGGCGCTGATCGTGATGCTCTGCGGCTGGCCGGTCTACCGGTTCCTCCTGGGCCGGCTTCAGGGGGCAGAATCCGGCATGGCCGAGCTCTGGCCGATCGTCGGGGGACTGGGTGGCGCGCTCCTCCTGACGGTCGCGATCGTCTGGGCCTCGCTCGGCGCGGGGATCCGTCGCTTCGAGCGCGATGAACTCGTGAGGGCCGAATGAGCGGGCCGGCGGGGCCGTGGGCGATCGCCACCGCCGCCGGCAAGGACGCGACGCTCGCCCTGCACCGGGCTCGAAGCAGGGGCATGGAGGTCCGGTGGGCGCTGAACATCTTCGAGGGCTCCTCGGGGCTGGTCCGCTTTCACGGCACTCCCCGGGCGCTGGTCGAGGCCTACGCGGTCCGGCTCGGGCTGCGCCCCCACTTTGCAGAGACCCTGCCCGCCGGGCCCGGTGAGTCGGTCCCCCGGCGGGACTTCGAGACGGCGCTCGCGGGCCTCCTCGAAGGGCTCAAGGCCAAGGGGGCGGTCGGTGTCCTCTTCGGGAACCTGCACCTCGAGGAGATCCGCGCCTGGTACGAGGCCCGGGTCGCGCGGGCGGGACTCGAGCATCGGGAGCCGCTCTGGGGGGTGCGCCCCGCCGCCGTCGCCCGTGCGATTCCGGCGATGGGCTTTCGGGCGCGGGTGGTGTCGGTGAACCTGGAGCTCGGGGATCCGGCGTGGCTGGGGCGCGAGCTCACGCCCCAGCTGGCCCGAACCTTCGCACGGGTGGGGATCGATCCGGCCGGCGAGCGCGGCGAGTACCATACCTTCGTCCACGACGGTCCCGGATTCCGGAGCCCGGTGCCCCATCGAATCGTGGGTGAGCACGAGCGCGAGGGCCACCGGTATCTCGAGATCGAGCCCGTTTCTGGACAGTGACGACGGATCCTTTCATATTCTCGGGTGTCCATTTCCCTTCAGCCCCCGGGTGGGGGGCAATCATGAACGATCCAGTGGAGCGCACGCATGCTACCCGGCGGCTACAATTTCATTCATCTGATTTTCTGGACCGTGGCACTCGTGCTCCTCGTCGGGACCAATCTGATTCCGATCGCCCTCTCTCTGGGGATCGGGATCCTCCTGCTGGAGTCGCTGAAGGGGTAGGACCACATGACCGTACTGATGATCGTAACGGCGGTCGGGGCGCTTTTCCTGGGAATCTACCTGGGGCTTCCGAAGCGCTTCGATCAGTCACCCGAAGAGATCGACAAGCTCCTCGGCAAGGATGGCGAGCACGCAACCGTGGATCGGAAAGAGACCTTCATCTCGATCCTCCACAAGCGGGCCCAGAAGGGCTCGGATCGCCGTCGTACACGCACGCGCAGGCCCTTCAAGTTCTGAGCGCCCCGCGCGGCGCCTCCCCTCGTCTCAGATCATCGCGTTCAGGATCACCAGGAGCGCACCGATCATCGCTCCCAGCCCGTATCCCAGCCGGACGATCAGCTTCAGCTCCCGCTCGGTGACCCGACGCACCAGCTCTTCCATGCGCATCACGGGGTAGTCCAGGACCTTTTCTTCGACCCTGCGTGCCACGTCGAGCGTGTCGACGACATGAGGCACCTGCCCCTGCAGCCACTCCCACAGGGGTCCCGAGAGCGCCCGCTCGATCCGACCCACCCCATCGGTCGGCAGCCAGTCGGCCGGCCGGCCGATCGGCCGATCCAGGAGGCGCGAGAGCAGACGTGCCGTGGTCTCGCGGTAGGCCCGGCGGGCCGCGTCGCTGCGGGCGGCCGCGACCACTCCGGCCGCGACCTTCTCCGGCGGGATCCGACGGAGAAGCTCCCCCCAGGTCCCCTCCGAGGCCCGTCCCATCCCTCCGCGCAGCTTCTCGAGCAGAAACTCCCGGGTCTCGGGGTCTCGGGCGATCCCCAGCACCCAGTCGGCGAGCGCCGCCCGGGCCTCCCGGATCGTCGGGTCGTCGGCTTCGCCCAGGACCGAACTCACCGGACGGCGCAGGAGGTCGACGACGGCGTCGTTCACCCCCCGGGCGAGCGCGGTCTGGACCTCGGGGTCGCGGAGCATCTCGGAGAGCCGCTCGGCGCCCTCCTCCTGCACCGTGTCGAGGACCTTCGAGAGCGTGTCCTCGGTCACCACGAGCCGCGCCACGACCCGCTGGTGGAAGCGCAGGTCCCGAAGCAGGCGCTTGAAGAGGTCGTCGAGCGCCGCCTCGACCCGGGCCCGGGCGACCGGATCGTCGAGGAGCCGACCGAGCCGCTGGGCCGCCGTGGGGAGGTACTCGGCCAGGGCTCGCTCGAGCGACGACGAAAGCCCCAGGGGCAGGATGTCCTCGAAGGTTCGGTCACTCCGCAGGATGGCGCGCGAGCCCCGCTCCAGGTAGTCCTCGATGGCCCCCTGGAAGCCCTCTCGCTCGACCGCGCCCGCGAGCCACTCCTCGGCGGCCGAGGTGATCGCCGCCTCACGCGCGGGCGTGAGGAGTTCGCCCACCGGCTCGTTGGCCATGCGGGTCAGGAAGGCCTCGGTGCGGGAGGTGACTTCCGCTTCGAATTCCGGGCCGTCGATCCAACCCTCGAGGCGCTCGGAGAGTCGGTCGGCGGTCCCGACCAGGAGCGCCTCGACCTCGGCGAGTACCTCGTCCGGAAGGGTGTCGCGAAGGGAGCCCCGCTCCCGCTCCAGGAGCTCCTCGAGGAATACGGTGAGACGCCGGTCGAAGGCCTCCCTGAACTCTCGGTCGGAGAGAATGCGCTCCAGGTCCTCCGGTGTGAGCAGGCGGTTGCCGACCGTACGCCCGACCGCGCTCGCCAGCCGGGCCTGGTTCTTCGGGATCGCGCCATGGAGCAGGCCCAGGCGAATCCCGAAGACCTTCGGTGGCGTGTGCGGGTGAAAGAGCATCCAGACCGCGACCGTGTTCGTGAGCCCTCCGGCCAGGGAGCCGAAGAGGACGGTGAGGAGCGCGCGGAGAATCTCGGGGGTCATCATCGCTGGATATGACGGATGAGGCCACGCACAGGGATCAGCTCGCCGTCGACGCGGATCTCGCCCGTCACCTCGAAGTAGGCGGTCACGGGGAGCAGGGGGCCCGAGCCTTCACCCGCGACCAGGTGCGAGCTGACCGCCTCGAGCTCCCCCTCCAGCGTCCCCCCCGAGGATCGGACGGCCCATCGGCGGGGGATGTCGCGGCGCGCCCGTTCGAAGGCCCGGACCTCCTCCCAGTGAAGCTCGAGCGCGGGCCAGGTTCGGGTCTGAAAGGCCACGCGCGACCAGCCCCGGAAGGTGCCGGGGCCTTCATCCGAGGTCGCCGTCTCCTCGAAGAAGAACTGGGTCGGGAGGCCCGCCGTCAGGAAGATCCAGCCCCCGGGGGGTGCCTGCCCTTCGCTCCAGGCTCGACTGAAATCCAGGACGATCCCGTCGAGGCTCTGGTCCAGGTCCGGCTCCATGCGGTCGGCCGTTCGGCTCACCCCGCGGTGGAGACGTACGGCGCCGCCTTCGGGTCGGCTCCATTCGACCAGGAACTCGACCGGGTTCAACTCGTATTCCCGGGCGCCCGCCTCGAGGATCAGCGAGGAGAGTACGTCGTCGGCCTCGACGATCATCTGCAGGGGGCCGCTCGCGAGAATTCTCCACGGCGCACGGGTTCGGGGCGAGGTGAGGGTGTCGGCGAGCAGGAAGTCCCAGCTGCCTGCCTGTCCGCGGCGCAGGGAGCGCTCCCAACGCAGCGAGGCGTCGGCCTCGAAGGCGCGGATGTGCCAGGGGAGGAGCAGCGCGGAATCGGCGCCGAGCTCCATGAAGACGAGCTCCCGGTCCCAGCCCCCGGGCTGGACGGAGGCGTCGGGGACTCCCTCGGCGGTCGCAGGGGCGGTGCCGGTGGGCGGAAGGTCGGGGTCGTCGGCGGGAGGGGTGCGGTCGGAGCAGCCCGTGCCCACCAGGAGGCATGCGACGAGGGCGGCGAGGACCCGCGGACACGGACGCGGTCCCGGCCGGCGCCTTGAGATTCTCGGAGATGGCGGGTAGTCGTCTGAGGCGACGTTCACGGGCGGGCGTGTCGGGCTGAAGGAGGGGTCCGGGTGGTCCCGTGGAAGGTAGCCTCCGACTTGCCGGGTGGGGAAGCCACCCCTATCTTCGGCACGCTTTTCCCCCGGACACTCGTCTTACTCCCGGACTTTTCTCATATGCAGCTGTACAACAAGATCCTCCTGGGGCTCATCCTGGGCGCGGTGGTCGGAGCCGTCGCCAATTTCATGGACATCGGGTGGCTCCGGTCCTTCCTGATCGCGCTCGAGCCGATCGGTACCGCCTTCATCCGGGCGATCACGATGATCGTGATCCCCCTGGTGGTGGCGAGCCTGATGATCGGGACCGCATCGCTGGGAGATCTCACCAAGCTGGGTCGCATCGGGGGAAAGACGGTCGGCTTCTACCTCTGTACCACTGCGGTTGCGGTCACGATCGGGCTCCTGGTCTCGAATGTGATCAAGCCGGGGTCGGGGATCGACGAGGCGACGCGTGACCAGCTCGCCGGAGACGCGATGGACGAGGCCGCGGGCGCGATGACGCTCGCCGAAGAGGCTCCGACCGTGATCGAGACCCTCCTCAGCGTGATTCCGCGAAACCCGGTGCAGGCCGCGGCGGAGCTCGACCTGCTCCCCCTGATCTTCTTCACGATCATCTTCGGGGCGGCGGTGAGCGTCATTGCGCCGAAGCGGCGCGATGCCGTGATCACCTTCTTCGAGGGGGTCAACGACGCCAGCATGGTCATCATCGACTGGGTGATGAAGCTGGCTCCCTACGCGGTCTTCGCCCTGATCGGGGCGGTCGTGGCCCGCTTCGGGACCGACCTGCTGCAGAGCCTGCTGGTCTACTCGCTGACGGTGGTCCTGGGGCTGATGCTCCACCTGATGATCACGTATGGGCTGGCGGTGCGGTTCCTGGCGAAGCTCAACTTCTGGCAATTCCTGAAACGGGTCGCCAAAGCACCGCTTGTCGCCTTCTCGACCTCGTCGTCGAATGCGACCCTGCCCGTCACCATGGAGACCGCCGAAGAGGAGCTCGGGGTGTCCAAGCCGGTGTCGTCGTTCGTGCTTCCCCTTGGGGCCACGATCAACATGGACGGGACCGCGCTCTACCAGGCGGTCGCGGTCATGTTCATCGCCCAGATCTACGGGATCGACATCGGGATCACCGAGCAGCTGGTCGTGGTGCTCACCGCCACCCTGGCCTCGATCGGGGCCGCCGGCGTGCCCAGCGCCGGGATCATCACCCTGATCATCGTGCTCAACGCGGTGGGGCTGGGCCAGCATGTGCAGGCCGGAATCGCCCTGATCCTCGGGGTGGACCGGATCCTCGACATGATCCGGACCTCGGTGAATGTGACCGGTGACCTGACCGCCTCGGCGGTGATCGCCCGCAGCGAGGGCGAGGAACTCAGCTTCCGCTCCCGCGACGAGGAGCGACGGGTCGCGACCGCCGTCTGATCCCCGGCGGGAGCGCTCAGTCGTGCCCGGCCATGGCCCGGTCGAGGTGCCGGAGAAAGCGGCGGATTCGCCGTGCGTTCGCACCCAGGTCCGTCACCCCGACACGAGACTCCGAGCGGACGTCGACCCGGGTCTGCCCCTGGCCGTCGGCCCGGATCCGGATCTCGACATCGTCGACGAACCGGAGGACCCGGGTGGTGGCTTCGGCCCGGATCCATCCGTCGGACTCGCTCTCGTCCGTCAGCACCCAGCGGGGGAGACCGCCGTCCGCGAGCTGCCGTGCGGTCTGCCGCACGACGGGCAGGGGCACCGGATAGCGTCGCGTGCGCAGCCCGGGGTCGGGGTGGCTCGGGGCGGTCGCCGCGCGATTTCGGATCAGGGCACGAAGGAGTCGCATGTCGTCGAGGTCTTCACGGACTTCACGGGTGGATGCGGTATTCGATGCTCACATTCGCCGACACCCTCTGCAGCCCCGCCTCGACCGGCGTCGTGGGCGCGTCGGACATGGCCATCATCTCGGTCCGAAACTGCATGTCCGGTCTCCCGGCGGGCGCGGACATCCCGGCCTGCACGTCGAGGGGCACGCCGAGACGCACGCCGAGAGCCCCGGCGACCGTCTCGGCCTCGGAGCGGGCCGAGGCGACCGCCAGGCGCAGCGCCTCCTGCCGGTGCGGCTCCGGATCCCGGATCTGGAACTGGAGTCCCGCCACGCGATTCGCTCCCGCCTCGAGCGCCAGGTCCAGCAGGCGCCCGACCTCTTCCACGTCGTCGACCGTCACCACGAGGTGGTTGCGGGCCGTGTACCCGATGATCACCCGCGGCATGTCGGAGCGCGTGGTCTGGTACCGGGGCGTCAGGCTGTAGCCCGAGGTCTCGGTGCGCAGCCCGTCGACATTCGTCGCCTGCACGGCCCGCATGACCTCGTCCATCAGCCGGGCATTGGCCTCACCCGCGTCGCGGGCCGTCTCGGCCTCGGTCTCGACGGCGAACGAGATCCGGGCCCGGTCGGGCGCCACCTCGACCTCGGCCTGCCCGCTCACCCGCAGGATCGAGCGGTCCGGATCGTGGGTCAGGGTGTCGGCGACCACCGGCACACCGAGGCCATGGACGGATCCGGGAGCGA
>REBS01000156.1 GCA_007692605.1 Gemmatimonadales bacterium | reverse complement strand
GAACCTCTTCGGCTTCTGGGTCCTGGCCCGCCTGCTCTTTCCGCGAAACTGGGTGGCCAACGGACTGGCCAACTTCGGACAGGGCATGGGGATGACGATCGTGGGGCTCCTCTTGATTCGAATGGCGGACCCCCACAACAAGAGCGGGGCCATGGAAGCTTTCGGCTACAAGCAGCTCCTGTTCGAACCTGTCGTGGGTGGCGGGCTCTTCACGGCTGCATCCCTCCCCCTCATCTATCAGTTCGGGGCGCTGCCGGTGTTTCTGGGAACGAGTCTGCTGATGGTCGGATGGCTCTCCTTCGGCCTCTGGCGTTTCGGGCCATGGAGCCGTCCGGAGGAGGCGCACCCCACATGACCCCTGACATTGCCATCGTCCTGGCCATCCTGGGCGGGACCGTCCTCCTTCTGGTCCTCGATGTCCTCCGGATCGATGTGGTTGCGCTCCTGTGTCTCCTCGCCTTGAGCTGGACTGGAATCCTGGACGCGCAGGAGGCCCTTTCCGGGTTCTCCAGCAACGCAGTCATCGCCATGTTGTCCGTCATGATCCTGGGGCACGGGATCGCAAGGGCCGGGATCATTGATCACTTCGCCCGGCAGGTTGTGGCCGTCGCCGGAGAGAGCCGGCGCAAGATCACGGGGGTAGTGGCCACCTCGGCAGGTCTGATGTCGGGGGTCATCCAGAACATCGGGGCGGCTGCCCTTCTCCTTCCCGCCATCCTCAACATCTCCCGACGGCGGGGTATCGCTCCCTCCAGGCTCATCATGCCTGTGGGATTCGCAGCCATCCTGGGCGGGACCCTCACCATGGTCGGCTCCGGCCCCCTCATTCTGGTGAACGATCTTCTGGGCACTGCCGAGCTGGAGGGATATTCCCTCTTTGCCGTGACTCCGGTGGGGCTGGTTCTCCTCTTCTCGGGGATTCTCCTCTTTCTCCTCATGGGGGATCGGATCCTGCCGGGAGACGGAGGGGAGGAACAGGAGAGAAGCTCTCAGGAGCTCCTCATCGACCGTTGGCAGCTCCCCATCGACGTGCGCTACTTCCGGATTCCTCCGGAAAGCCCGGGGGTGGGAAAGACCCCGGAGTCGCTGGAGATCTGGGAGGAGTACGGAGTCAATGTCCTTGGGCTGGCCACCGAGGAGCGCCTGGACTTTGCCCCATGGCGTGAGATCCGCTTCGAGGCAGAGCAGCACATCGCCCTCCTGGGGGAGGAGGCGTCCATCGCTGCCGCTGCCGACACCCTGGGCCTGGAGGAGACGACGGGTTCGCAGCGACTTGATCTCCTCCGGGACCCGACTCGAGCCGGCTTTGCCGAGGTCATGATCCCGCCCCGCTCCGAGATGGTGGGAAAGACCCTCCGGGAAATGAAGCTCCGGAAGCGGTATTCGGTGGAGCCGGTGGTCCTCATTCACAAGGGTGAGACCGTGCGAGGTGACTTCTCCGACGTCGTGGTCTCCCCGGGCGACACCTTCGTGGTCTATGGCCTCTGGGACAACATCCGGGAGATGGACGATACCGACCCCTTCGTTCTCGTCACGGACCTCGAGGGAGAAGAGCGCGATCGTTCCCGTCGCGGAGCCGCCGTCGCGGCGTTCCTCCTGGCCATCGGCATGGCGCTGGGCGGGTTCGCAATCTCCACCGCATTTCTCAGCGGGGCCATGGTCATGGTCCTGACCCGTGTCCTCTCCATGGAGGAGGCCTACCGGGCCGTCGACTGGAAGGTAGTATTCTTCCTGGCCGGCCTCATACCGCTGGGAGTGGCCATGCAGGAGACCGGTACGGCCGAATTTCTCGCCGAAACCGTGATGGAGGTGGTGGCTGGGCAACACCTCCTCCTGTTCCTCGGCGCCGTGGCGGTCATTACCACAGGGTTCTCACTCTTCATGTCAAACGTGGGGGCCACCGTGGTTCTGGTCCCCATCGTCATCAGCATGGCCGAGATGTTTGGGGTTGACCCCCGACCGGTGGTTCTCATGGTGGCGGTGATGGCGGCGAATTCCTTCCTGCTCCCCACCCACCAGGTCAATGCCTTCTACAAGACTCCCGGAGGGTATCGTAACATTGATTACCTGAGGGCTGGGGGCCTCCTCACCCTGGTCTTCATCGTCCTTGTGGTGGGTATGTTCTACCTGTTCTTCCTGTGACCGCGCGGCAGACAGGCATGACAGGGCTCATGGTGCCGACCGAGTGCCTTCCTGCCCGGTTTGCGGGCTGTGCCTGGTGGGATCCTTCTCATCGAACCCGGGGTTTTCAGCGATCATGGATGCATCCCTCTCAAGCCCTTCGTCCCAGCGGGCATCGCCTTCCTGTTCCATACCCACACTTCTGGACCGGGCCGCCGAGTTCCTCGACCTGTTCGCCGGTGAACTGGGCCGGCCCGTGCCTTCCGCCCGCCTGGAACAGATACGGCGAGAGGTGGAGAGTCGGGGGGCCTACACACACACCGAGGAAGAACTGCAGATCGGGGGGAAGGTAGCCTGGCGCAACAGTACGCGGTGCATCGGCCGCCTTCACTGGCAGTCGCTGGAAATCCGCGACCACAGGGACCTGCACCGCCCGGACGAGATCTTCCAGGCCCTTGTTGAGCATCTTCGCTTCGCCACGAATGGCGGGAGGATACGCTCTACGCTCTCCATCTTTCCACCGCCGGACCCCATCACCGGAGAGGCACCCCGGATCTGGAACGGAAAGCTGGTCCGCTACGCCGGCTATGTCGGGGGCCCCGGCGACCCGGAGGAGGTCGAGTTCACCCAGAGGTGCCAGGAGTTGGGCTGGGAGCCCCCGGCGGGAATCCCGGGGCATTTCGACCTCCTGCCGGTGCTCATCCAGGGAGCTGGAGAGGAGAAGCCCCGCTGGTTCGAACTTCCCCCGGACGAGGTGCTGGAGGTGGAGATCCGTCACCCCCGGTTTGCGTTCCTGGAAGACATGGCGGTCCGCTGGTACGCCGTGCCAGTGATTACCGATATGATCCTGGAGATCGGCGGCATCGAGTACCCCTGTGCTCCCTTCAATGGATGGTTCATGGGAACGGAGATCGGCGCCCGCAACCTTTCGGATGTGGACAGGTACGACCTTCTGCCGCGGATTGCTCGGGGCTTGGGGATGAATCCGGAGGAACGAAAAACCCTCTGGCGTGATCGAGCCATCCTCGAGTTGAACGAAGCCGTCCTCCACTCCTTCCGGGACGATGGTGTCACCGTGGTCGATCACCACACGGCATCCCGACAGTGGGACGCATTCGTGGCCCGGGAGTCTCGGGCTGGAAGGCCGGTCCACGGAGACTGGCCCTGGTTGGTGCCTCCCCTTTCCGGCTCCACATCCTCCGTATTCCATTCGGAGCTGGAAAACAGGGTCCTGAGCCCCAATTTCTACTACCGGGACCTACCGTGGCAGGAGGGGGGCATGGCGGCCGCCGAGGGGAAGGAGGAGTCGGATTCCTGTCCTTTCCACATACGGTCCCGAAGAAGGAGTCGCCATAAGGACTGAACCTGCACGCCAAGCCGGCCCGGATTCGGGAGGGAGGTTGCGCGTCCCCTAGTCCTGCACCGACTCCGGCCCCCCCTCCCGGTACCGCCACACCCCCGATCCTGCAGAGTTTCCGGGTATGCGGAGACTCAGAAGGTGAAGTAACGGACCCCTGGACGCAGCATGTACTCGGCCACCTCCGGCGGTTCGGCCACTCCCACACCGTCCCGGAGGTCTTCCTCCGTCCACTCGGTGTTGGGCAGGAAAATGGCACAGACATCCACCTGCACGCCTTCTCCGATCAGTCGGTCGAGGAGCTGGCCCGGCGTGACCTCGCGGGGCTCGAGGAGGTCCCCGTCATGCCCGTCAAGTGCCAGCGAAGCTCCGGGCCCGCAGAGAAGGACCCGCACTTCCGCCTCCTGGTCCAGACTCTGGTTGGCCAGTACCATGGCCATCCCCTGCGTCATGTTGTCCTCCTGCGTCACCACGACAAAGACAGCCGGATCAGGGTCCATGGCCGTATCTGTCGCCGTTTCCTGGTCCGGGGTGGGCGCAGGAGAGCACGCTGCGAGGGCTAGAATGAGGGCGAGGGGAACGAACGTCGCCATCCCCCGGAATCGCTTGTAATCCATGTGAAGCTCCACTGTGAAATGGTACCGTTTCGAAATCCCGGGTCTTTGGGCTCGGCACACCCGGCGTGCCATCTTAAATCGTCCGAAAACGTCTCGGGCCCGCACTCCAACCCCTACTCTGCGCGAAAGCTCCGGGCGGGGCCCGTGGGGCCAAGGCCCTGTCGGGCGACCACGATTCCGTTTCGGTCGATGCCGCCTGGATCGATCATCTCGGGTTTCATGGCTTCAAGGCCGGTGAAGGGGAACTGGACGGCCGAACCCCAGGTGGCAAAGAGGACTCCCCCGTCCTAGTGTAGTGTCTCGAAAGTCCCGTTTAGCACCGAGACTGACGATGCGCCGCTCTGGCAAGGCGCACCGACGAGGAATAGCACCGCTATTCCGAGCGAGGTGCAACGCGGCCAGGGTGGATGCAGCGGCGGTCGAATGCCACGGGACTTTCGAGACACTACACTAGAGGAGCCCGGAGGTCGGGTTGGGCACGCGGAGCCCCTGGTCGGTCCCGCCACGGTGATGCTCTGCGATGTGCACCCGGAGCTGGGGATCCCGAGTCCCCGAGCTTTCGGGGGTGCCGGTGCCGCCGTGAACCTGCACGTAGACGACGTGGACAGGCTGGCCCAGCGCGCCGTGGAGGCCGGTGCCGAGATGGTCCGGGAGCCCACCGGCTACGCCCACGGGAAGCGGCAGCGCCGGATCCGGGGCCCCTTCGACCAGGAGTGGCTCCTGGGCCATACTCTGGAGGAACTGTAGGACGAGGATTACGCCGGCCGCGTCTGGCTCGGACCCGTTTGCACCTCATCGAACTGCGACCGCGGCTGGGATGGCCGCCACGGCCTCGTAGATCCGAAGGGGGGTATCCCCCCGTGCTCACCGGCCGCTGTGGTCGCGGAAGAGCCAGTCCACGACGGACTCGATGGCATACCCGACGATCAGGGTGTGCCCCTGTTCCTCCTCGACCCGATACTCCACCCTTCGCCCGGCGGCTTCGGCAGCCTGGACCGCGGCTTCGATTCGCTCCGGCGGGATGATGGGATCGAGTCCCCCGGCGATCACGAGGAGGGGAGGGAGCGACGCTTCGGAAGACGTTTTACCCCCGCCGCAGACCCCGGCGATGCAGGCCACCGAGGTGATCTTCCCCGGGGCCCGAAGGGCCAGGGACCAGGCGGCCGCCGCGCCCATGGAGTGCCCCACGAGGTGCACCTGGCTCCGGTCCACCGGATACGACCGGGCCGCGAAGTCCAGGATGCGCTCGAGGGCTTCCCGGTCGGCAGCGTCGGGGCGGAAGGCGACACCAGAACGAAGCCCCGTTCCTCGGCCAGCGCGGCGAGGCGGCCGGCCCCATAGGCCTCGACGAACATGTCCTCGGTTCCCCCCGCCCCGTGGAGTGCCACGATCACCGGGAGGGGATTCGGGCCCGCGGCAGCCGGACCATGGAGGCGAAGGGGAATGGGACCCCGGGACCCCTCCACGAACTCGCCGAGCTCAAGAGTGCGGCCGAGGGCGATCCGAGCCTCCCCTTCCTGGGCTGCCCGTCTCGCCGAATCCGGCTCGATCCGGGTCACGAGGGCGTCCATGGTGGCCACCACCGGGTCCACCTGCCCGGCGAAGAAGAGAAAGGTGGCCCGGTCGAAGGCCTGGTTGAGCCCGGCCCAGTCCTCCGGCGCCGGAGGTCTGGGCCGGATTGCGAACTCGACCCTGAGGAGCGACGCGGCGAGGGCCGGGTCCGGCGCCATCGTCGGTATGTCCTTGAGGGCGTGGCCCTCGTGCATCCCCGGCAGGGCGCCGAGGAGAAATACGATCAGCCACGGCAAGGTCGAGCGGGTTCGGATCACGGGACGGGGTCTCGGTTGGGAAATCCGAGTCCCGCTACTCCTTCTCCAGCTGCCTACCGCAACTGCATTTCAGCCCGGAATCGAGGCGCGTCGTGCCTTTCCAGGTAGTAGACGAACGTTCCGGCGTCGAGGTCCATCTCCATCATCCAGACGTTCGTGGCGGCTTCGGGGAGCATCTCGGCCGTGACATCGTCGGCGGGGAAGTATTGCCGGGTCGGGGTGCCGTCGTGGCTCGCATACCCGCCGTACCCGTGCGAGTCGCCCTCGCCGAGATCCTCTTCGGTGCGCTCCTCACCCAGGTGGTCGTGGAAGAGGTGGAGGCCCCTCTCCCGCTTCTCGAGAACCCACGCCCCATGCCAGTACTCGCCCCCGTTCCGGTAGAGTTCGATCCGGACCCGGTCGTCCGTGCACTCGGATACGTAGTTCCGGAGCCCGGTGTCGACCAGCGGGTGATCCGGGTCATCGTCGGGGTAGACGCCGTCCCCCTCGAAGGTCTCCCCACAGAGTTGCGAGAGGTTCTCGAAGAACGCCTGATGGACCGGGTCGATCTCCGCCGTGGTGGGGGCCTCGTCGGTGGCGGGGGCCTCGTCAGTGGCGGGGGCCTCGTCGGTCGCGCACGCTGCGATCGCCAGCAAGGGGAGCAGGAGGAAAAGAGAGGTGGGATTTCGCATGGGTTCTCGTCCGATGTGAGCAGAGGTACGCAGGTTGTGGTCTGTGTCCGGACCCACCATAGGCGGATACCGCCCGTACGGGCAATCCCCCCCGGCCCTTCTGCCGCCAGGGGCCTGACCTCCTCAGCGAAACGGGTTCCGTCCGAAGCGCCCCGTCCCCCCGAGGGGACGCCAGGTGGTCGTGCGCAAGGAGTGCTCTTGCCTCGCGGTCGGCCGGAACGGATCTTGGACCTTGACAGTGCGCCTCCTCCTCTCCCCCCAGCGCCACGGGTGCAGCGTGGATGTTCGTGTCTCTTCCCTGCGGAAGCTCGCGTCCGAGCTCCGCCGCAGGCGGGTGGTCAAGGTCGCCGTGGCCTACGGGGCCTTGGCGTTCGTGGTGGCCCAGGTGGCCGACGTGGTGCTCCGGGCCCTCGAGCTCCCGGACTGGGCCCTGACCTTTGTGGTGGTCCTGGCGCTCGCAGGTTTCCCCTTCGCCCTCCTTTTCGCCTGGATCTTCGACGTGGGGCCGGAAGGGGTGGAGCGGACGGATGCGGTCGCAGGCGCCACTCCGGCCGCGGCGATGCCGTCCGGCTCGGAATCCCCGGAGCACCGTCCGCCTGCGGTGCCGCAGGCAACCACTGTATCCCCCGCATCCGGCGCGGCAGATCCGGCCTCCAGGCTCCCCCTTTGGACCTTCGCCGTCGTGGTGGTGCTGGTCTTTGTGGGGATCGGCATGGCGCTCCGGGGCGGGATGGGGGCCTCCCAGGCGGCGGCCATGGCCGAGATGGAGGAGCGGTCTCTTGTGGTCCTCCCGGTGCGAACCGGGAGCGGGACCCCGGAAGACGACGGCCTGGTGGAACTGGTGGGTGAGGAGGTGCAGGCTCGCCTGAGCCGGGTTCCGGGGATCCGGGTCACGTCATGGACCTCGGCGCTGAGCTACCGGGGGAGCGGAAAGCGGGTGGGCGAGATCGCAGAGGAACTGGCGGTAAGCCACGTGGTGGAGATCACCGCCCAGCGCGTGGATGGGCGCCTTCGGGTCTCGGCGGGGCTCGTGGATGCGGGCACCGACCGGAGCCTCTGGTCGGAGCGCTACGACCGGATGGCCGAGGACCTCTTCGGGATCCAGGGCGAGATCACCGGGGCCATCGTCCGGGCGCTGGAACTCCAGCTCACCCCCGAGGAGGGGCGGCGCCTGGCCACCCCGGGGACCACGAATCTCGAGGCCTACCAGCTGGCCCGGCAGGGGCGGGAGATCTGGATGGCCCTGGACGCAGAAGGGTACGAGGACTACCGGGAGGCCGAAGCAGTCGCCGTCCCCCTCTTTTACCGGGCCCTGGCGCTGGACCCCGGCTACGCCGTGCCCCACGCGTGGCTCGCGAGCCACTTCCTCGTCACCGAGGCCTACCCCTTCGAGGTGAGTATGGACTCGGCGGCCTTCCATGCCCGAAGGGCCATCGAGCTCGGACCCTACCTCCCCGACGGGTACGTGGCGCTGGCCGATATGCACTGGGGGCGAGGCTTCGCAGACCTCTCCGCACTCCACCTCCGACGGGCGGTGGAGCTCGACCCGAATCACGTGGATGCCCTGCGAGCCCTGGCCAGCCATCACCTCCGCCGGCTCGAGCTTTCGGAGGCTGCGCGCCTGGCCCGTCGCATCCTCCAGGTGGCTCCGGATGGGTGGCAGGCCCCCTCTCTCCTCGCCGCGATCCACGTCCGGATGGGCGACGACGAGGGCGCCCTGACCTGGCGCCGCCGGGCCACGGAGGCGTCACCGGGCGTCTTCCTTCTTGACGAATACGCCCTCCACATGGCCGTGCACCGTGGCGACGCGGAGGAGGTGCGGAGGCGGATCGACGAACTCGTCGAGACGGACCCGGACCGGGTGTGGAACTGGGTCTGGCTTTTCGAAGCGGAGGTGGCGCTGGGTAACCCGGAGGCCGCACTCCCGTGGGCCGAGCGGGAGGAAGCCGCAATACCCGAGGGCGATGCCTACGATATCGCACGCATCGCCGCGCGTCTCCGGGTGGCGCAGGCCTTCTGGATGATGGGGGATGCGGCGGAGGTCGACCACTGGCTCGCCCTCGCCGAGGCCGACCTGCCCCGGGTCCGCGCCCGGTGCTCGGGGCGCTGCCTCACCTGGTCCCTGGCCTCGGCCCTTTCGCTCCGGGGGCTAAACGACGACGCGGTGGCGACCCTCCAGGCCGGGCTCGGTGACGGCTGGCTCCACTCCTACCCCTCCGAAGGTACCCTCGCCTACATGTTCCCCACCCTTCGGGACCACGCAGGCTTTCAGGACCTCATGAACGAAGTTCGAGCCCATCTGGACCGGGAGCGGGAGCAGATCCTCCGGGATTCGTGACCGCGCGCGAGGAGTCCCTACTTCTTCTCCAGGGTGATCCGCACCAGCCTGGGAACGTCGATCGAGTCGAATGACGGAATGGCGAGGGTGTTGCCGAGGGAACCGAAACGGGCCTGGATGGGGACCGGAAACCCCAGGTCGATGGTGCCGAGAAGCCGTCCTTCGGGGTCGAAGACATCGAAGATCGAACCGTCCTCGCCGGGGAGCTCCTCGACCTGGACGAGGAGGTGCCCGTCACCCATGACGTGAAGACCCCGGGCGATGCGCCGGACGAGATTGAAGTCACCTCGATCGAGCGCCGGATCGCTCAAGACCTCGGCGACACGGTCCTCGTCTTCGGGAGTGAGTTCCTCGGATCGATCGTCGATGGTGATGATCCGTAGGGTATCCCCTTCGAGGGTACGCTGAATGGTCCGGAAGGGGTCGGAGGTTGTGAACCAGACCGTGTCGTCGAGGCCAAAGTCCCAGTTTATTCTCGGGCGATACCAGTTCAACTCCCCGAGGTTCGTCTGCTTCAGGAAGATCTGGGTGGCGGTCTCCGGCGAGACATAGGTGGGCCGGATCACCGGAGGGAGCGTGTCGACGACTTCGCCGCCGGGGCTCACCCGCACGAAGGAGATCCCGCCTTCCCCTCCCATCTCATCGGAGACGACGGTTTCATCCACGAAGTTGCCGGACCGGTCGAAGTAGCCGATCTGATAGAGGTTGGGGGCGGTCCGCGCGATGGGTCGACGCAGCACACGGTCGAACTCGCCGTCCGGATCGAAGATCGTGTACCGGAGGAGACCGAAATCCGCGATCCACAGATACCCTGCCGGGTCCCAGGCCAGGGAGATCGGGCCCGACAGTTCGCCCGGTTCCCAGTCGGTCCGCGGGCGCCAACGATCCTCATCGGTCCAGAGCCCGTCTCCCTCGTTGTGGACATGGATGGTGCCATCGACCGTATCGAAGTGGACCTCGTGCGCCGACCGAGGAGGTGGATCGGGGTCGCCGCACCCTGCCAGGAGCGCACCGGCCATCAGAAGGAGTCCCAGTGTGCGAACTCCGTTCTCCATGCCTTCAGCGCCCCTCGAGTCGGTGGCGATGGATGTAGGCGACATCGAACTCGTCGGTATGGATTCCGAGCACGAAGTCCTCGCCGACATGCCGAAGTGAAAAGCCCGCGGGCATCCCGATGCCCCCGAGGTGTCGTCCCTCGGGGTCGAAGACCTGCCAGGTGACGGGGCTGTCGGATCCCGGGAGGGGTGGGTCTCGCAGCCAGAGGTGGCCGGAGTCGTCGATCCGCATCTCCTCGAAGGGCGTCCGCATCTCGGGAAAGATGGCTTTCGCCACCCGGTCCCGGTGTTCCTCGGGGTCCTCGGCCCTCGAGATCTGCTCGTCGCGCCAGAGGGAGCGGAGCTCCGAGGTGACGGCGAGGTCCACGTCGGTGCGCCGGATCACTCCCTCGAGGTTCCCGTCGGGATCGAGGATGCGGATCACGTACCCCTCCTTGTCCGCCCCATGGTAGATGCGGTCGCCATGAAGACCCACCACCAACCGTTCCGGGAAGGGGGTCGGGATCATCTCCGCCGATCCGGTGGACAGGTCGGGAGTTGTTCCGGTGTTGCCGGGGATGGTGCCGAGGGAGCTCAGCACCTCGCCCTCGGGATCCCAGCGAACCAGGTCCCGGTCGGTACGGAACCGCTCGAGGAATCCGCCGCCCGTGACTCCGCCCGGCATCCCGACAATGGTCCCGTCAGACAGAAAGCCGATGGGGGTGCCCTGCATTCCGAGCATGATCTGGCTGCCTGCGGGCGGATCCGGCGACTCCAGGGCGCTCATGTCGAGCGCTCGTGTTTCGTCCCACTCGATGCCTTCAGCGCCTGCAGCGAGGAGCGAGAGGCGATTCAGATTCGAGTCCCAGATCCCGACTCGGCCTCCGGGAGCCGGGGCCAGCCAGTTCAGGTTCATGATCTCCCCGGGCCCCTCTCCCTCGGGCCCTGCCGTGGAGAGCAGAGTGCCCTCGGGGGCGAAGAGGCGGAGTTTCCCGTCTCTCGCCTGCGCATCGCCCACCAGGATCCGGCCATCGGGGAAGGCGGCGACTCCGATCACCCGTCCGAACTGGTAGTCCGGGTCGCCGTCGATGACCCCGATGCTGAGCTCCGGCTCGGGAGCGACGCGCCAGGCGGCGGCGCCGTCCCCCCACTCCGGACTGTGGTTTTCGACGATGGACACTCCGGCGCTGTCGAAGCGAACCACGGCGTCGGGGTCTTCTCCCCCGCCGCCGCACCCGACAAGGAAGATGAGAGGAAGGGCCCAGAGCCCAACCACGGCGCGCCGAGTTGAGGTCATTCGTTCTCCCGCAGTGTGAGCGTCAGAGCCGAACCGGTTCGGTCGGCCCAAGGTACGTTTCCCATAGTACGTCCGTGTGCGGCTGCTCCGCAACCCGGTATCCGCGGAGTCGGGCCGGTCCTCCAGGCTTTCGAGGATCCGGCCCAGCGGGCCAGCATTTCCTGCGGCAGGCTCGCATCGAGATGAACCGGTTCTCCACACTCGACGCCACTTTCGAGAACACTTTCACTGTTCGGGGTCGTATAGACCGCTGGCTCCACAACCGTCGAGTTCTGAGATCGATGGTTTTGGATTTTGTCTCCTATACGACGCGGTTCGACGCCACCGTCGCTTGAGACCCTTACGCTTGTGGACTTTTGGTTCTCACCCAGGCCGTCAGGTCTTCAGGACCATACCTCGCGGGCTCGTTTCGGCCGACGGGCTCGCCGTGACCCGCTCCTCTTGCCCCGGTTCGGGTGATCTCGCGCAGGAGGAGGGGAAGTCCACGCCAGCCCCTCACTCGAGAACACGGAGACCGAAGTCCATGCGAAGCTCAACGAAGGCCAAGTCCCTGCTGCTCCTCCTGCTCGTCCCGCTGGCCCTTGCGGCATGCTCCGAGTCCACCACGCAGTCCGAGACCCTCGCCGAGTCGGTCCGGGCCGAGACGCTGCGTTTTCAGGATCCCGCCGTGGCGACCGCCGCCGGATACGTCTCGGACGGGCACTGCGTGGCGCACCCCGACCTGGGAGGCATGGGGGATCACTGGGTGAACCAGGGACTCATCGACCCGACCTTCGATCCGATGCAACCCGAGGCCCTCCTCTACGCCCCGGGGCCCGGGGGGAATCCGACCCTGGTGGGTGTCGAGTACATCGTGATCGACGTGGGTCAGGCGCAACCGACTTTCGATGGCCATCCCTTCGATGTCGGCGGCGTGCCTCCCCTCACGGAAGCGGGAGTGGCCCACTGGAGCCTGCATGTGTGGCTGCACCGTGAGAATCCGGCCGGGATGTTCGCGCCCTTCAACCCCGATGTCTCCTGCGACTGAGGGCGGCTGCGAGGTGGGCCCCGTCAACGGCTTGCGGCGTCGGCCGTCGGCTCGAGCCCGACCCGGAAACCGGTGACCGTCCAGGGCCCCCCGACCGGCTCCGAGGTGAGGGGCGTTCCGGTCAGGAGCCAGAGGAGGTCGTCGTGCACGCCCACCACGAACCCCGGCGGGGACACGTCTTCGGCGAGCTTCTCCATACTCCAACGGTCATAGACGTCGATCCAGTAGTGCCACGGGGGAATGCCGCCAGCCTCCGGGTGACGGCGGGTGTGCTCCACCACGATGAGCGAGTCGTGCACCGCCCAGATCGCCCGCACCGTGCCGAAGCTTCGCTGCCACTCGGCTCCGAGGATCTGCCGGCTCCCCGCGAACTCCCCCGCCGCAGGAAAGGTCATGGTGCCGATCGAGGGAGGGCGGGTCCCGAAGGTGGCCAGCGGCGTGCCGTCCGCCTGGACCTTCAGTAGCGGGTAGTTCACGCTCGACGCCAGAAGCACGGTGTCTCCGAGCGGAAAGGACGAGGCGTGGAATTCACCCAGTACGTAGGGTCTTCCACCCTCTTCCGGGACCGCCATCAGCATTGGGCCGGGGCGCCCGTCCAGGTCGTAGGCGCGGATCGCCGCTCCGGACGGAGGGAAACGATGCTCCTCCACCAGCATGGTTCCTCGAGACGATCCAAGGCGTCGGGCATAGTCGGTGTCGGCCCCCATCTCGAACAGGGTGTCCATCGCGAAGGTGGCGTCGATCACCGTGATCCGTCCGCTGTTGTCCGATACCCAGAGACGATCACGCTCATCCCATGCGATCCCGAGTATGTGGCGAAACTCCCCCGGGCCCTCTCCCTCCCGGCCGAACATCCCGAGAAGATCCCCTGCGTCATCGAAAAAGAGGACTCGCCGCTCCATTCTGTCGGCCACGGCCAGGTGCCCATCGTTGCGAAAGTCGATCGTAGTTCCGGACCCGATCCCTGCGACGTAGGCCTCGTCCGTCTCCTCCAGCGCGATCTCTCGTTCCGCATGGAGGGTCACTTCGTACTCCATCGTGCGCGGGTCGTCCGATCCGAGCGTGCATCCGGACGTCATCGAGAAGAGGCCGGCAATCGCAAGGGGGACCGGAGGCCATGCCCGCGTCGAGGGTGAGAGGGTCATACGGCGTGCCTCGAAGTGGGGGTTTCTTGAAGGCGGATGGAGTGATGTCTGATCCGTTCTGCGCTCCTGTTTCAATAATACTTGTTCCATCGTTTGGTCGCCATACCGGGTCGAGGTGCCCGGTGGCCCGCGTCACAATCGGCGGGGCTCGTTCGTTTCGGGAGTGAACCATCGAAGGCGATGGACTCTCGAACGCGAACCCGGGATTCGTCCCATGCCGACCCTGGCGCCCAGTTTCATCCTGGTGCTCCTGCTGCTGCTGTCCGTGCCGTTGGACGCACAGGAGCCCGCGTTCGATCTCGATTCGCACCCGGTATTCATTCAGGAAGGCGACGACGGCATTTCGACGCGATACGCAGCGGTCTCGCTGGCCAACGCGCTCCTCGGCGGGTTGGCGGCGGGAGTGAACATGACGACGATCCGCTCCGACGTCCCGCCCCGCGCTCGCTCGACCACGCAGTCCCACGCGATCACGCTGGGCATGTCGGCCGGCGGCGCATCGATGGCGCTCGGGGTGGTCGGGCTGGTCCGCTCGGGCGACGAACGTGCGAAGGGTGCCGCCAACCTGGTCGTGGGCGCGGCCTCGGCATGGGTGGCCTACCGGGCGGCCACGAGCCGCACGGCGGTTGAAGTACGCCCGTGGCTCGAACCCGCAGGTGACGTCCGGGCCGCAGACTTCGTGATGCAGAAAACCGCCGTGCGACAGGCTCCGGTGCCCCGCGCCGGAGTTCAGCTAAGCGTCACGTTCTGAGTCGGGGGGGGCGGATTCCGGTTGAGCGTTCCGTGGCGGTATGGGCCTCCTTGCCAGTGCCCCGACCAGCTGGCCCCCTCACCTCCCCTCCGGCCGCACCACGTCGAGCTGGTAGGTGAAGAGCTCCACGAGAAGTCCCGCGGGGCCGCCCCGGTGGAAGTCCAGGTGCCACGTGCCCTGCACCGATTCATGCCCGAACGACTGCACGAGCACCGAGGGCGACCCCGGCTCCACCTCGAAGACCCCATCGAAGGTTTCGCCGTCGGGCGCGGTGGCGGTGATGCTGTAGCGTCCCCCCTCGGACTCGGTGCCCTGGTTCCAGACGACCAGGTTCAGGCTCCCGTGGGACCCGTCGGTGTCGACCTCTACGGATTCGGAGGTGTTTCCGGGGGTGTCACCGGCCGCATCGCCCATGGTCTCGGCGTCCCCATGGTGCGCCGCCGATACCGCCGGGCCGCGCACCATCATCCCCAGCTCGATCCCTGCCGGCGACAGCACCTCGCCCTCGTAGCCGAACCCGTGGTCGGTGACCCGGAAGGCCAGCTGAAGCGCCTCTTCCCGGAAATCGGTGATCATTCCCATGTCCGCGTCGTAGACCAGTTCGATGCGCTGGCCCTCTCCGACCATGGTCACGTACGCCCGGTTCCCCTCGACCCGCGTCACCTCGGCGTCGACGTCGAAGCCGTGAAAGTCGGCGGTCCACTCTCGTCCCTCTTCGAGAGGAAAGCGGAGGGCCTCGAAGTCGTCCCACATGACGCGCCATGCGAAAGTGGTCAGATCCACGTCGCCCAGCACGGGGATGTGCAGCACGAGGAAGTCGTGCGAGAAGTCATTGGGCGGGATGCCGATGCGCGCCCGGTCACCCTCGCGGTGGGTCACCACCAGCGTGGTCGGGAAGGTGGCGCCTACCAGCGCCGGGTCCACTTCGACGCTCCACCACTCCCCGACCACGAGCTCCGGGGGGGCGGTCAGGGTGCGGCCTTCGGCGGCGGAGGGTATCGGCTCCGTCTGCGCAGCCGGGTCGGAATCGGCCTCAGCGGGCCCACAGGCTGCGGTCGCCAGGAGGGCGATCCACGCCGCGCCTGCGAGGGGGATGCGTAGGGGCTTGGTCATGGGCTTCGGGGTCGGAGGGGAGTGCGCGGCAGAAGATCCAGGGTCAGCGTGCCCTTAATGACCTTGGAAATTCGGCTCGATCGCGATGTGGTCATGGTGTTTCAGCCTTACGGGGGCCAACGGTCGACGCGCCGCCCCTTTGGCTCGGCGTCGACCCTGCCCTTCTGGATCCGATCCCGGATGAGCCCGGCGAGCCAATGCGCCTCTGCGTGGCTCCGCAGAAGGTCGGTCACGTGGATGGGGTTGCCTTCCTGGGGGATCAGGGACAGGCGATACATGGCTCGGGAGCCGATCTGACCTCCAGATGCGCGGGCGGTGGCGTCCTTCAGCGTAAGGAAGGGGATGGTGGTGGAGGGCCCAAGCCCCAGGGGCCCCGTCCGCAGGATGAAACTCCCGGGATCGACTCGAAGTGACGTCGACGAAGTGAGCTTCTGGATGCCTACCCCCACCAGGATCAGGCCCGAGAGGAAGGACACCGGAACCACCCAGAAGGGAGCGTCATCAGCAATCCAGGCCACTGGCACCACGCCAAGGAACAGCAGGCCAGTCACCAGAAGGGTCACGCCGAACGCGAGACCAGCCCGGGCACCGACGCGAAGCTCCTGCAGGTCCCCCGCTCCGTCCCGGACCACCCGGACCCCCGGTGTGGAGGGTCCGTGGACTTCTCCCGAGGTCTCCGCCTGGGGGGCCGGGGTATCGATCCGGTGTTCCCGGTAGGCCAGAAAGGCCGGGGGCGCAGGTGCATCGACTCGGGGAGAGTGCCGAGCGTCGGCTTCAGGCACCTGGAAAACGGGCATCGGGAGCTTCGCGTCGTAGTCCACCCCGGGGATTTTTGCACGGACCTCCAGGAACCAGACGCGACTGATGGAGCCTCCACTCGTCGTCGCGGGGGCATCGGGAGGAATCTCGAAGACCACGGGAACCTGCAGAGTTCCCGTCTCGGGGTCCGGAACGCCACGGATCCGCTGTTCGTCCCGGTACTGGATCTGGTGGTCCACGCTCCGGGAGCCGCTTCCGTCACGGGTCACGACCCTCCGGTAGCAGGTCAGGTGTACGTCGAACCCGTCTTCCGGCGCGTGCTCCGAACGAATGCGGGTGCGCAGCCGCCCGGCCAGGTACCCGCCCACCTCACCGGGCAGCGTGTCGAGTTCGAAGACCGAGGTGCCGAAGCGAACCCGTCTCCACGTCCGCCGGAGAGCCCCCAACAGGAGGATTCCAAGGAGGATGGGGAAGCTCCACAGGAGCACGAGGATCCCATTCCATTGCTCGTCGTCGGCCAGGACCTCACCGGTCGCCCACATCGCACCGGGCCAGAGGACCAGGTTCAGAAGAACAATCAGGACGGGAAGTCCACTCCGGCCGTCTCCGGTTGCTTCGACCCGTCCCTGGGCCCAGTCCGGGCGTCGAAGCCAGGGTGCGGGTGGGGATTCAGGCGCTCCGGCCTGCCCGGCTCGCCGGCGCAGTCGCGAGACGAGGGTGAGGGGGACCGTCACCACCATGAACACACCCAGAAACTGAAAGACGGAGAAGAGGATGATCCAGAGCTGGTCTCCGGGATCGTCCAGGGTGCCCCACAGCCCGAGTACCTCGGGGGGCCAGTACGTTCCGAACACCTCGTTCAGGGCGTAGCCAGACATGAGGATGAATGCCACCCCGAGGATCATGGGCGAGATCAGGTTCGCGAGATTTCCCCGCTGTTGTCCGCCGCGTCGACTCGCCATTCGCACCACCCTCCACCGTTCAGGGTTGCCCGGGAGAATTCCGCAAGATCCCACGCCCATCCCGATCCTGCAATGCCGGACGGTTCCAGTGGGTGCCTCTGCCGGATCGAAACCACACACGAGGCGGAACGCATGAGAGTGGCAACCCGCTGGGCCCTGATCCTCCTCATCAAGGCTGTGGTGCCGGCCGCCGCGCAACACCGCGTGCCGGAGCCTCGCCTGAGCTGCGATGCAGTTTCCACCGGGGGTGCCATCCAAGGCGTGCTTCTGAACGATTCCACGGGTCTGCCGCTCCCTCGGCGCGGGGTGCACCTGGTGGAATCGACCCGCTGTATGGCCGTGACGGATTCCCTCGGTCGCTTCGAGATCGAGCGCGTGCCTTCGGGACAGCACCGCCTCGGCGTCGGCAGTCTCGGTCACCGGAGGTTCGCGCCGGTCGAGGTTGAGATGCGTGCCGATTCCGTTGTCGAACTCACCCTGCGGCTTCGCCCCGAGAACCTGGCGGCGGACTGCCTGGAGATCGAGCGGTGTGCCTCGCTCCTTCGGCCGGCCCCCGCCCTCGTGGCCGACCTGACCGAGTCGGAGCGGCTCGAAGAGGCGGCGTGGAGGACGAGCATCGCTCTGGCCGGGCAGCGTTCGGATTCGGACTGGGTCCCCTGTGTGGATGTGGGAAGCGAGCGGGTCCGCCAGGTGCTTGAACGGCGCATCCCATCACTGGCCTCCGCGACCGAATGCGGGTTGTCGGAGGCCCCTCGGCTCGAGAGGGGCACCGGCGCTGGCTCACCCACCACCCGAGCGGCTCTCCAGCGCGTGGCGTGAGGCTGTACTCACTCGAGGAGAGCGCGGATGGCGCCAAGACGAGGAGCTCCTACTACATGGGCCCACGCCGGGCAGAAGGATGGACATGTCAGTACTCGCAGGAGGATGGAGAATGGAACGCCCGGTGGTGCGGAGTAGACTGGATCTCCTGATAACCGGAGGAGGGGCGCCATGATGCTTGCCGACTCACGTCTCCACCGACTCCGGATCCTGGAGTTGGCGTTGTGCCGCATGAAACAACGACCAGGACGCCGAACAGCCTCGCCAGGGCTCATAGGACACGGGTGTGCATTGACCCGGCCCCATTGGGCCCGGTAGAGATTTCAGTCTGCGCAGGGGCGAGTAGCGGTCTCTCAAAAGGCGGTGCGCTCCCGCTTCGCGAATCGCTCGATCGTGGGGTCGTGTATGGCATCCCTTGCCGAACGCCCGGACCGCGTCCGAACTCAGCGCCGCACCGGGCCCAGGTAGCGGTCCAGCCAGGCGTTGCTCTCCCGAATGATGTCGCGGCTGTCGGGGACATGGCCGGCTTCGAACACCTTCAGCGCCTTGTGTTCCTCGGGGGTGCCGAGAAACTCGAAGAGGGGTCGCTGGGACGCCTCGTACGGGATCATGAAGTCCTGCCGCCCACTGATCAGGAGCGTGGGGACCCGGACCCGTGGTGCGAAGTTGGGAGCGTGTATCTCGGGCAGGTCCGGATTCGGGATCAGCCCACCCGCCACAAGGATACTGACGGCGAAGCGGTCTTCGATCGCGGTGGCCGCCGACCCGGCATTCGCTCCCGAACTGATGCCGAAGTAGGCCAGGCGCTCCGGGTCGATGTCATCGCGGGTCAACAGATAGTCCACGGTCCGCTGGAGGTCCTTCTGGCGCTGAATGAAGGCGTCCCGCTGTCCCTGAG
>REBS01000007.1 GCA_007692605.1 Gemmatimonadales bacterium | reverse complement strand
CGGCACCCCCCGCCTTTTGCCCCCCCCCCCTCCATTTGTTGCCAAGCACATCTACTACGTCGTGTTTTTTTAAATGGCTTCAATGAGCCCGCCCTCGATACGCAGGAGCACCCCAACCTGCTCACTGAGGCGCCACTCAACCCCAAGGTCAACCGTGAGAAGATGACTCAAATCATGTTCGAGACGTTTAATGCCCCCGCGCTCTACGTTTCCATTCAGGCTGTCCTCTCTCTGTACGCCTCTGGGCGCACGACCGGAATTGTCCTCGATTGTGGCGACGGCGTGAGCCACACGGTTCCAATCTATGAGGGCTATGCGCTGCCCCACGCCATACAGCGCCTGGACCTGGCGGGCCGCGACCTCACCGAGTACATGATGCGCATCCTTACAGACCGCGGGTACTCTTTCACGACGAGTGCAGAACGGGAAATTGTGCGTGACATCAAGGAGAAGCTCTGCTACGTCGCACTCGACTACGAGCAGGAGATGGCGACGAGCATGAGCAGCAGCACGCTTGAGAAGACGTACGAGCTCCCTGATGGGCAGGTGATTACGGTCGGCTCCGAGCGCTTCCGGTGAGTCCTGCCCCAGCTATTTGTGGCCCTCTGGAAAGCAATTGCGTTGACTACTTTTTGTCTGGCTGACTGGATTGATGAGCGGTGTGTGTGTCTATTGCGTCGGGGGGGGGGGGGGGGGGGGGGGGGGGCGGGGGGGGGCGGGGGCCGGGGGGGGGGGGCAGGGCGAGACGCCGTTGGGGGCGGTTGGGGTGCCGGAGTCGGTCGGGGTTCCCGAGGGCCTCCCCGTATCCTATCTGCGTCAGCTCGATGCGCTGGGCGAGGAGCTGGACCGGCTGCGGAGCTGGGAGGAGGGTCGGCCGTCGCTGCGCTACCGGTGGGGGCTGAATCGGGGGAGCCAGTTGCTGCCTCCGGTGCGGGCCGCCTATTTCGAGCGCTTCCGGGAGCTGCTCTGGGACAATACGAGGTCTCGGGTGGCCGGCTACCTGGTCGCGCTGCCCCCGGAGCCCGACGAGGATTCGGACTACGAGCGGACCTACAACGCCCTCAAGGCGCACCTGATGACGACCCGGCATCCCGAGGAGGCCGTCTCGGGCTTCCTGACGCCCGCGCTCATGACCTTCGGGTACCCCGGGGTCGAGGACGAGGAGACGGCGGGGCTGCTGCGGGCGCAGTTCGACCGGTTCGCTCGGGAGCTTCGGATCGATCCGCCCTTCGACGAGCCCGCGAACGAGGGGCTCGTGGCGTCGACGCGGGACTTCCTGGGGGAGTTCGCGGCGCGTGACCGGTTCTACCAGGCGCTGGTGTCGGGGGTGTCGGCGGAGCTGGGGATGCTCTCGATCCTCGATGGCGACGCCCGGGCCCGCTCGGCTCTGGCGAATGACCTGCAGATGCCCGGGGCCTTCACCCGTGAGGGGTGGCGGGTGGTGCACGATATTCTGGATGATCCCGAGAGCCTGCTGGTCTCCGAGGAGTGGGTGGTCGGCGAACAGGTGGTGAGCCCCGAGGAGCGGGTGGCGCTGGCCGAGGAGCTGGGGGTGCGCTACCGGCAGGACTACGTGCGGCACTGGCGGGAGCTGCTGGCCACGACCTCGGTGCGGTCGTTCGCCTCGATCAACCAGGCGGCCGACGCGCTGCATGTGCTGAGCGGGAACGACTCGCCGATCGCGCGGGTGCTCGAGCGGACGAGCCGGAATACGGCGGTCGACGGCGACGAGGTGCGGCGGGCCTTTCAGCCGGTGCACGAGCTGGTGCCCCCCGACGGGGGCGAGGGTGGCGGCTCGGGTGCGGTGCGCGACTATCTCGACGACCTGATGGTGCTGCAGGCCTCGCTGGACCAGCTGCAGGGCGCCACGGGGGCGCGGCTGGAGCAGGGGGTGATCCAGGGGGAGCGCGACGTGGGGCAGGTGCGGACCACGATCGCCCGGCTCACGCGCGATTTCGAGCGCGAGGGCGAGGCGCGGATCGTGGGAGACCAGGTGGAGCGGCTCCTGGAGCAGCCGGCGCAGTTCACGGCCGGGCTGCTGAGCCGATACGAGTCCACGCAGGCCGCGGGCGAGATCAATGCCGAGGGGCGGGCCTTCTGCTCGCGCTTCGCCGATGCCGTGGCCGGATTCCCCTTTGCGCCCGGATCGACCTCGGACGCCAGCATCGACGAGGTGAAGGCCTTCTTCCAGCCCGGTCAGAGCCGGCTGGCGACCTTCCACGACGAGGTGATGGACGACCTGGTCGTGCGCCAGGGGGGGCGCTGGGAGGCCCGCTCCGGGGTGTCGCCCGCGCCCACCGGGGCCTTCCTGTCCTTCTACAACCAGGCCTTCCGGGTCTCGGACGCACTCTTCGAGGCGTCGGGCGAGGGGCCGCGGGTGCGGTTCTTCCTGCGGGTCGAGGCCTCGGAGCGGGTGCCCGAGGTCGAGGTCCAGGTCGACGGGCAGTCGCAGGTCTACACGCGTACCCAGGCACCGACCCGCGACTTCGTCTGGGAGGGCGAGCGGGCCCAGACCGCGCGCCTGGTGGCCCAGGTCGACGGGTCGTCGGTGACGGTGGCCGAAGGGAGCGGACCCTGGGGCGTCTTCCGGCTCTTCGGGGGCGCCGACCGCTGGGAGGACCTGGGAGGCGGCACCCATCGGGTGACCTGGAGCGTGCCCGGCGCCGGGACCCAGGTCAGCGCCGAGATCAACTTTGCCGGGACGGGTGTCCCGGTGTTCCGGTCGGCGGTGCTCGCGGCCCCCACCTGTGTTTCCGAAATCGTGCGATGAGACCTCGACCCTGAATCCTCGACCGTGAACGCTCGACCCTGAACCCTGAACCGTGAACCCTGAGCCCTCAACCTTGAATCGGACTCCCACACCCATGGCCTTCGGCACACTGAACCTGCGGACCCTGCCCGCCGCGATCCTGGCGATCCTGCTTCTCGGATGCGGGGGGGGCGGGGAGCCGCCGGCACCGCCGGCGCCCGAGAACCCCATGCTCCCGCTGCCCTCCTCGGCGGTGCTTTACTACGACGATCGGGGTGGAATCACCGAGTCGACGCTGGTCGTGGTGCGCAGTGAGGGGGACTGGATCGAGGAGTGGGACCGGGCGACCTCGAGGCGGGCGGAGCCGCCCCCGCGGCCCGAGATCGACTTCGAGACCCACATGGTGCTCGTCGCGGCGGCCGGGCGGATGAGCCCCGGGGACCGGATCCAGGTGGACAGCGCGGGGGTGCGCACGGAGCGCACCACCGAAGACGAGGAGGAGGTCTTCGAGGTGATCGTGCGGACGGTCGAGGGCTGCGGCGGGATGGTGGCCGACATTCACCCGCTGACCATCGTGCGGCTGCCCCGCTTTGCGGGACGGGTCTCGTTCGTGGAGCGCACGGCCCAGGCGGAGTGCGACGAGCTGCCATGAGTCCCGACGAGACGGGTTCCGGGGGCGACGTGAGTGGCGGGGGCGACGACCGGATCGGGACGATCCTGGCCGGTCGCTATCGCATCCTCTCGCTGCTCGGCGAGGGGGCGATGGGCGCGGTCTACCTGGGCGAGCACCTGAAGATCGGTCGACGCGACGCCCTGAAGGTCCTGCGGCCCTCGCTCGCCCGCGACGAGGAGGCGATCGCCCGCTTCACCCGCGGGGCCCGCAACGCCTCGGGGATCCGACACCGGAACGTCTGTGCGATCTACGACTTCGGGACCACCGAAGAGGGGCTGCACTTCCTGGCCATGGAGTACGTCGAGGGCGGCAACCTCACCCACACCATCGAGGGTGGGGGGCGGCTCGAGATGGCCCGGGCGACCTCGATCCTGCACCAGGCCGCCGGGGCGCTGCAGGTGGCGCATGACCGGGGGATCATCCACCGCGACCTGAAGCCCGACAACATCATGCTGGCCCGGGAGTCGGACGGCTCCGACCTGGTGAAGGTGGTGGACTTCGACATCTCGCTCGGCCCCCCCGACGGCGAGGGCGCGCGGGTGACGCGGCACGGCTACGTGGTGGGCACCCCCGAGTACATGAGTCCCGAGCAGCTCACCGGTGACCCCCTGGGGCCGCCCAGCGACATCTACTCGCTTGCGCTGGTCTACTTCCGGATGCTGACTGGCCGTCTCCCCTTCGACGGGGGGACCGCGCAGGAGGTGATGGTCAACCGGCTCACCGTCGACCCCATGGCCCTGATGGACGCCGCGCCCGATGCCGGGCTTCCCGCGGAGCTCGAGGCGGTGCTGCGGCGGGCGCTCGAGCGCCGGGCCGAGGACCGCTTCGGGTCGGCGCTCGAGTTCGCGCACGCCGTGGGGGCGGC
>REBS01000035.1 GCA_007692605.1 Gemmatimonadales bacterium | reverse complement strand
AAGGTGTAGAAGAAGCGAACGAGCCCTGCCTGATGATTCGGCATGTCCGATTCGTGGACCGCCCGGACTCGTCAGAGTGTCCCATTTCCCCCGAGAGGAGTCAGACTGATGACCGACCAGACCAACAAGAGCGACTTCATTGATGGCATGAAGGAACGCCTTGACACGCTGGATGCCGAAATGAACAGGATCCAGGATAAGGTGGATGAGACCAGCGACGAAGCCCGCGGTGAACTCCAGTCTCAGCTCGCCAAGATGCGAGAGAAGCGCGAGACGCTCGCCGGACACGTGGCAGAAATGCGGGCGGCCGGAGAGAAGCAGAAGGGAGAGATCCAGAGGAAGGTCGAGGACAGCTGGAAGGCTTTCGAAAATTCCTTCAAATATTTCAAGTCCCACTTCAAGTGAATTGAAGTGAAGTGAAGTGGGAATGATGTGAATCGACCTCCCCTCCCGGGTCGGACGAACGACCCGCCGGCCCAGATCCCTGATTTCCATGAGGTCCTTCCCCTGACCGATTGACTCCAGCCATCGCAATCGTCCTGGCCATCCTCTCCGGGACCACCCTTCTTCTGGTCTTCGATCTTCTCCGCATCGACGTGGTGGCGCTTCTGTGTCTCCTGACTCTGAGCGGGACAGGACCCTCCAGGAGATCCTGGTCGACCGGTGGCACCTCCCCGTGAAGGTGCGCTACTTCCGCATCCCCGGGGAGAGCCCGGGAGTCGGCGAGACCTCGGAATCGCTTAAGATATTGGACCGAACATCCTCGGTCTGGCCACCGACGATCGCTCCGACTTCGCTCCCTGGCGAGAGATCCGCTTCGAAGAGAACCAGCATCTGGCCCAAAGGCGTTTCAGCCGTGCCGGTTTCCCCGGAAGACCGAGCGGGGGCTGCCGTGCGGACCGGTTCTTCGAAATCCGTGGGTTGTGGACGATCGGCCCGCGCGAACAACGTTTGCGGCTGCTATGCCAGCACGATCGAATCGTGGAGCGAGACGCCCAGGACTTCGATCCCGTCACGGGAGCGGTCACACAGGTAGACGGGGCGTCCGAACTCGAACGCCTCGAGCCGCGCGTCGGCGAGCCCGACTCCTTGCAGCCAGTTGCGTGCCCACATGGCCGGGCGATCGTACGCGGGGGGAGCCACCCAGACGCGGCTCGATCACGTTCGTCAGCGTGTCGTAGAGGTGATGGACCTGATCTGGGCGAGAGAGGTCTGCGACATTGTCGTCTGCGCGTTGCTGGGCCTGGCCGTTCGGGTCCGATCGTGATGACCCGGTCGAGCGGTTCGCTCAGTTCCCGCTTCCGAGAGCCCCGGAAGCCCCAATCTCCAGCGCCAGTTTCTCGATCTTCCCCACCGCATCGGTCCCATCCTGCAGAAGCCTCCGCCGCATCGCCCTTGGTCCGATAAGCGGCGGGATCCAGAAATCCGGTACGACCTGCATCTCTAGATCGACCCGGGTCCCACCATCTTCCAGCGGATAAAAGCGCCATTCGGTGAAACCCTCCTTCAGGTCGCTGTGCTCCGGCTCGACGAGCGCGACGATTTCCCGTTCCCATACCGATGAGAGTTGTTCAACCCGCACGACATTCCGGCAGAAGAACGAAACGCATCCCCGTAAGAGGGTGTGAAGCCGGAGCGAGCCATCCTCTGCGAATTCCTCCAAAAGGCGACTTTCGACCACGATCTCCGAGATACTGGTCAGGTGTTCGTAATCGGTCAGAACAGCCCAGACGGAAGCGGGCGGCGCCGAGAAATGAGCGCTCGAGCGCACGTGGTACACTCCGCTATCATGGCTGACCTCTACGAAAATGACCTCGGCTCCTCCTTTCGTGTGCGAGTCGATGGAGTGCCCTGAGCTCACAGAACCACCCAGCAACCCGAGGACAAGGAGCCCGGCACCGATCGCTCGTGGGGAGGCGAAGACGGATCCCCTCGCCGGGGTGCGGCCTATCTTCGAGAGGGTATTTGTGTTCATCGTTGTCCCCTGTTCGATGACGCCCCCGGCACACTGCGGAAGGCATCCGAATCTAACCTGCACGCTCCAAGGTATCTCCCCTCTCGCATCCGGCGTGATGCCAGACCGGCGAACTGGAGCACAGCCCCGCACTGGCTTCCGCGTCTTGATCGACCGAACTTGAAGTCGATTGTTGTTGAACCTTGGGGTCCTCCACGTCTTTCAAAGGGATTCACTCATGGGCATGCTTCTTTTCGTTCTTCTCGTCATCCTGATCGCCACGATCGGCTTTTGGGACACCCTCGCCGCCGTCATGGGTGCGGCCCTGCTGTCGGTTCTGGCGGTCCTGATCGGCCTGGCCACGGTGGCTATCGCCGGATATGTCCTTCTGCATCGAAAACGGGGCGACTGACCCGCGCCGCTGTGAGCAGGCCAGCAAGTCTGAACCAGGCATCTCTACTCGAGCCCCGGGAGTACCGTGGCCACAGACTCCACCCTTTGCGCGGTTCTCGTAATTGCCGGTCTGATCCTCCTGGGAAAGTGGGTCCGGCGAAGCTCCGGGATCCTCCGCAGTCTCTACCTCCCCATCGCCATCATCGCAGGGTTCCTGGCCCTCCTGGCAGGCCCCAAGGGCTCGGCCGGATTACCTACCTCCCCAACGGTCTGTGGAACGAGTCGATTCTGGATATCTGGTCCGCCATGCCGGGAACCCTGATCAGCGTGGTGTTCGCGATTCTTTTTCTGGGCCAGACGATCGCACCACCTCGGAAGATCTGGGAGAAGGAGAGGGGACGGCCCTGGCTAAGCCGATCAGGCGCTGGAACCCTCTCCATCCACCTCGGAGCCGTGGCGGTCGCATCGGCGAGGGATGGCTCCTCCTGGAAGGGCTGGTGCTGGCAGAGCGCCATCTGCTCCCGCCGCTCGGCCGGCCGGAGTTCCTGGAGCACATTCCACTCTTCCCTCTGGCCATGGTCGATGGCGGGCTCACCTTCCTTCAGGAGGATCCAGTTCGCCCAGAGCCTGGCGTGCCGCTCGCCGATGATCCTCGACGCCGTACGCCCGTATAAAGTCCACTTCCAGACGGAAGGGCCCGTCCTGTCCATCGGCAATGTAGAGCCCCATGCTCTCGATGCGCGCCAGGTCGATGGGCGGCGCGTTCACCGCCTGCCCGAAGATGGTGCTCCGGAGCATGTTGAAGGGCACGCGCACCAGCGACCATTCTTCCGAGGCCACGAACGGAGCCCGACGCGACACGCTTCTTCCGAAGCTTCGCAGTCCATCGCCGACCTCGATCTCGAACTGGCGTCCACTGCCGCGAACCCGTAGCTCGAGCCCCACCTGCCCCGATAGATCGATCACGCGCCGAGCCCGCACCGAGGTGAAGCCACCCCCTCGCGTGACGAGCGTGCCGGTGAAGCGGAGGGTGCCATCCTCAACCGTCACGAAACCCTCGGAGCGGCCTCCCATCACGCCGTCGTTCACCACGTTCCACTCGGCCTCGTCGTTCTGCTCGAAGGTAAAGACTGTCATCGGCACCGGTATCTCTTCGGGAATCTGTGTCCATCCGGCAACGCCGATCAGGAGAGACAGGGACGCAAGGAGCAGAAGTCGCACGCGGAGCCAGTGCGACGAAGGTGGCCGGCGGGACATCAGGTCTTCCATGATCATCCGTTCTCTCGTGAACTCCGTTGCCTTCCTCGGGAAGCCTGCGGGCGAACCCCACCGCACCGACTCGGTTCCCCGGGAAGGCCCGTGACTCACTCGATGAACAGCCAGCCTGGGGCATCGAGTCCGTGACCGGACGATGTCCCGACGGAGCTGGAGTCCTGCCCGCCCCGCTTTCCCTTTCAGGATCACCGCCCAACCTTATGCTCAGGTGTACGGGCTGTCGGGCGTTTGCGTTGCCGGTCTTGGTCGAAAAGATCGGCGACGCGGTGGAGCGCAGGATCATTCCCAAGCAGGAAGACCGTTGAATAGATGTGAGCGCCACCGTCGGAAGCACCGACGAGCTCAGTCGTCGGCCCCCGGCTCCCGATCCACCAGCCGCCGCACCGCGCGGCTCAGCGTACCCGGGCCACTCACCCCGACCAGCACGTGGTGAACCCGGCCATCGGAATCCACGATCACGGTCGTGGGAACGGCTCGAGCCGCCCCCAGCGCACGACGCAGGTCGGATGTGGCCAGCGCCTGCGGAAAAGTGAAGCCCTGCTCCTGCGCATGCGTCCACACCGCATCGGTTCCGATGCGGTCGATCGACAGCCCCACGATCTGGACCTCGTCGGTGTCGCCCCACTCCTCGTGCAACCGCTGTACGAAGGGCAACTCGAGGTGACAGACCCGGCACC
>REBS01000090.1 GCA_007692605.1 Gemmatimonadales bacterium | reverse complement strand
CGCAGCCTCGAGCCGCGCTTCGTCGACGGTGAGGGCGACCCGGAAGAAGCCCTCCCCGCCCTCTCCCAACCCCCGTCCCGGAAGGATCACCACGCCGGCCTCGTCGAGGGCCCGACGGGCAAAGGCCATGGAGTCCCCCGAGCCCGCGGGCTCCCCGTCGGCGACCGGCACGGGGATCCACAGGTACATCGTCGCCCGGGGGGCCTCGATCTCGAAGCCGGCCGCCCGAAAGGCCCGCACCGCAGCGTCGCGTCGGCTGCGAAAGCGCTCCACCTGCTCGGGGACCCACGACTCCCAGGCCTCGAGCGCGCCCACCCCGGCCTCCTGAACGGCCAGGAACGCCCCGGTGTCGATGAAGGTCTTCACCCGCGCCAGAAGGCCCAGGACCTCGGCGTTGCCGGCCACCCAACCCAGTCGCCAGCCGGTCATGTTGTAGGTCTTCGAGAGCGAGTGGTACTCCACCGCCACCTCGCGGGCCCCCTCGAGTTCGAGGACGGACGGGGGGCGGTAGCCGTCGAAGGCGATCTCGGAGTAGGCGTGGTCGTGGACCAGGAGGATTCCGTGCTCGCGGCAGAAGGCGACCGCATCGACCAGGTACCGGAGGGGGGCTACCGCGCTGGTCGGGTTGTTCGGGTAGTTCAGGATCAGCATGCGGGCCCGACGCACGATCTCGGACGGAAGCTCCCGGAAGGGGAGGAGAAAGTCGTGTTCGGGACGCAGGGGGACCAGGTACGGCTCCCCGCCCGCCAGGACCACGCTCCCCCGATAGGCCTGGTATCCGGGATCCGGCATGATCGCCACGTCTCCCGGGTTGAGCAGGGCAAAGGGGAGGTGGGCGATCCCCTCCTTGGATCCGATCAGGGGCAGCAGCTCCCGGAAGGGATCCAGGCGGACCCCGAAGCGCCGTTCCATCCACCCCGCCACGGCCTCCCGGAAGGGCGGGTGCCCCAGCTGGAAGGGGTACCGCGAGAAGGCACGCTCCCCGACCGCACGCCGCAGCCGCTCGACCGCCTCGGCCGGGGGGTCCTCGTCGGCGTCGCCCGCCCCCAGGTCGATGACATCGACCCCTTCCGCCTCGAGAGCACGCCTCCGCTCGGGGATCCCGGCCATCGGGTAGGCGGGCAGCGAGTCGAGGGCACGCGACCGGGGGGGAAACTCTGGTCGTGCATCGGAATCCGACGTCGGTCCCAGGTGTGGGGAGGCTGGCGAAGTCGGGGTATCCGGGGTGCCCGGGGTCACCGGGGTGTCCGGGGTGTCCGGAGAGGACTCGCGTGGCCCGTCGTCGCTCGGGGCGGTCATTCGGCGCCCTCCGCGCCCCAGGACAGCCCGATCCCCGTCTCGACCGGGTTCTCGACCGCCCCGACCCCGGGGATCTCCACCCGGACCCGGTCTCCGGCCTCGAGGGGTCCGACCCCCGCCGGGGTCCCCGTGGCGATCAAATCCCCCGGCTCGAGCGTCATGATCCGCGAGATCCACGCGACGAGGTCGCCGAGCGGAAAGATGAAGTCGGTGAGCGCGCCGGCCTGCCGGAGCTCGCCGTTCACCCGGGTCTCGACGGTGAGCGAAAGGATCGAGACGGGCTCGAAGGGCACCGGCTCTCCCACCGGACAGAAGGTGTCGAACCCCTTGGCCCGGGTCCACTGATCGTCCTGCCGCTGTAGCGTGCGGGCGGTCACATCGTTGATCGGGACCACGTGGGAGAGCGCCGTCAACGCCGTCTCCGGGGTCAGGTGCCTGGACCGGCGCCCGACCACGAACCCGATCTCCCCCTCGAAGTCGACCCGCCCCGCCCCGGGGGGCAGGGCGATCGGCTCCCCGTTCCCGATCCGGGTGGACGGGGGCTTCAGGAAGACGAGCGGCTCGGTGGGCAGCGCACTCCCGAGTTCACGGGCGTGCTCCCGATAGTTGCGGCCCACGCAGATGATCTTCGTGGGCGGTCCGGGCGGCGGATCCACCGGGGCGGGCCGGTCGGTCAGGGAGAGTACTTGGTGGGCCCGCGGTAGGTGTGGCGCGCGGTTCCGATGATCGCCACGAGGGCGGCGATCGAGTAGAAGGCCATGATGATGATCCACCAGAAGGCGGCGTCGGGCTGGTCCGCCGCGCTGCCGGCCGACGACGCCCGAAAGGCCATGAGGGCGAATACGATCCAGATGGCTCCGATGACGAATCCGAAGATGCGGGACATGAGCACGTGGGTGCGGGTTCGAACGGACTCCGGGGAATCCCCCCGGCAGCCGGCCGGCCGAAGGGGCCGGTCCCACCTAATCTATTCCCCGGGCGTGGGCGGGCAACCGGGGGCGGAATCGTCTCGGGCCCCGGCCCTGGGGTCGGGGGGGGTCGACGGGGTCTCGTAGAAGCTCCGGAGGCGCCCACGGACCTCCTCCCACGGACCCTTCACGAGGGGGGCGTCCGGGAGCGCTGCCCGGAGCCGTCGGCCGTAGCGCGCGGTCAGGATCCGTCGGTCCAGGATCAGGACCGTGCCCCGGTCGGCGCGCGACCGGATCAGGCGCCCGAAGCCCTGTTTGAGCCGGAGCGCCGCGAGGGGTACCTGGTAGCCCATGAACCCGTTGCCCCCGCGCCGCTCGATCGCCTCGGAGCGCGCCTGGGTGATCGGCTCGGTCGGGACACGAAAGGGGATCTTCTGCAGGACGAGCGCACGCAGGGGGTCCCCCGGCACATCGACACCCTCCCAGAAGGACGAGGTCCCCAGGAGGACGCCCCGACCCGAGCGGGTGAAGTCGGCCAGGAGCCGGCTGCGGGGCGCCTCGCCGTGCACCAGGAGGGGATAGCGACGATCGAGCCCCGCGGCGCGCAGGTGGGCAGCCGCCGTGTCCAGGGCACGGTACGAGGTGAACAGCACGAAGACGCCGCCGTCGGTCAGGGTGACCAGGTCACCGACGACCCGCGCGGTCGCCTCCTGGAAGGGCCGCCAGTCGCGCTGCTCCGGAAGGTCGGTGGGGACCCCGAGGAGCGTCTGGCTCCGATAGTCGAAGGGAGACTCGAGGAGGGCCTCCACGACCTCGAAATCGGCGCCGGCCGAGGCGGCGTCCGCCGACCCGACGCCGTCGGCTCCACCCCGGGACTCGCCGGCGAAGATCCCGGGGATCGGGCTGCCGTCGCTGAAGGTGTCGACCAGCGAGGACTGGGCATCGTCGGGCGCGGGCGCGTCGGTCAGCCCGAGGCGGCCGCGCATGAAGCGGAAGTCCCCGTCGCCCACCGAGAGCGTCGCCGAGGTCAGGATCGCGGTGTCGACCTGTTCGAAGAGCGAGGCGCGCAGAAGGGGCCCGGGCTCGACCGGGGCCGCCGCCATCGTCACGTTTCGCAGGGGCTCCCCGGGGCGACCCCGACCCTCGATCCACCGCACGAACCGATCGCCCTCGTCGCCGGGGTCGAGGACCAGCGAGAGGGCGGTCCGGGAATGCTCGAGTCGCCGCTCGACGGCGCGCAGGTCGAGGAGTCGGCCCTCCATGCGGTGGCGGCGCTCTTCGACCATCTCGATGCGAACGCGCAGCTCCTCGACCTCGCGGCCGAGTCGACCGAAGGCGGCCAGGAGTCGGTCCAGACGCTCGACCATCGCGGGATCGCGGGTGGGGTCCCGGGGATCGCCGCGCCCCAGCCGGAGGGGATCGTCGCCCGGGCCCGGCACGCGGGGCTCGAGTGCGTCGAAGAAGCCGGTGAGGGCCTCGCGGGCGCGGCTCACCCCCGGACGCAGGTGGTCACGGATCCGGTCGAGCACCGCCGAGCCTCCGTCGGCCGGCGACTCGGCGCGCAGGTCGGACTCGATCGCGGCCAGGACCCCCTTTCCGTTCCGATCCAGGCGAGCCAGGAGCCGGAAGAGGCCGGTGCGCGACGCCTCGGCTCCCAGGTGCGAGGTGGCGGCGTCCTCGACGTTGTGGGCCTCGTCGAGCACCACGTGGCGGTAGGGGGGCAAGACGGCCGGGGCGCCCCAGTTGTCGGTCTGGCGCCGGAGGGCCAGGTCGGCGAACAGAAGCGCGTGGTTCGCCACCAGGACGTCGGCCGACGACGCGGTCCTCCGGGACCTCTGGTAGAAGCACTGCTGGAAGAAGGAACAGCGCGCGCCCAGGCAGATGTCTCCGTCGGAGCGGACCTCGTCCCAGACCTCGGCCGAGGGGGCAGCAGCGAGATCGGCCAGGGAGCCGTCGGCGGTCGATTCGGCCCACTCCCGCAGGCTCTGGAGCTCCTCGGAGCGGTCGTCCTCGAAGAGGGTGGGCGCGGACTCCGAGGCCAGGAGGAGGCGCCGGATCGAGACGTAGTTACCCCGACCCTTCACGAGGGCCCAGCTGAGCTTCTCGCCCACGAGTCGACGGACGAGGGGAAGGTCTTTTCCGGCGAGCTGCTCCTGGAGGTTGATCGTGTTCGTCGAGACCACGGTGCGCTCCCCGTTCCTGAGCGCCCAGAGCGCGGCAGGCAGCAGGTAGGCGAGCGACTTCCCCGTCCCGGTCCCCGCCTCGGCTACGAGCACCCCACCCTCGTTGAAGCGGGTGCCCACCTGGCGGGCCATGGTCCGCTGGCTCGGTCGGTCCTCGAAGCCCGGATGCAGTTCGCTGAGCTCTCCCCCCGGCCGGAGGATGGCGTCGAGGTCGTCGAGGGCCAGGGTCTCGCGGATCCGCGGCTCGGGGGGCTCCACGACCACGTAGAGCTCTTCTCCCCGGTTGTCGGTGATCGCGGTCCCGAGGCCCGCCTCGTAGACCCGAGCGGCCAGGGCGAGGTCGGCGTCCGAGGGCTCGAGGATCCCCGACGGGTGGTTGTGCACGATCACCTCGCCCGCCTTCGCGTCGCGGGCCGCCGCGAGGACGGCGTGGTGGTTGCCCCGGGCCACGGCCCGGGGGCGGACCAGCTCACGCTCGGGGGTGAGTTCCACCAGGAAGCAGACCTCGCGCCCCCCGGCGCGCTCCACCTCGTCGCGCAGGGTGCGGGAGGCCTCGGGGTGGAGGCGGATGCGCGGCCGGGAGAGGGGGTCGGGCGAGCTCAGGTCTTGAGCGGCGTGGGCTTGGCCGCGGGAAAGAGGATGTTGTTCAGGATCAGCCGGTACCCCGGAGAGTTGGGATGAAGGTCCAGATTGGTGGGCGCGTCACCGATCTGGTGCTCCGGGTCCTCCGGGTCGTGCCCCCCGTAGAAGGTCCAGGAGCCCTCGCCGGCCATCCCCGTCAGATACTTCACCCGGTTGCCCTCGCGGGCGAGGATCGTGGCGCCGGGCTTCAGGCGATCGGCACGAAATGCGGTGGTCAGCCCGTAGAAATCCGAGATCACCGACTCGTGGTTCTGCACGAGCATCGAGGGGATGGGGTCGATCTTCGCGCTGAACTCGAAGAGGGTGAAGGCGCCGAGGGGTTCCCGCCACGGTGTGTTCACCTGGTGCGAGTCGATGTCCGAGAAGGCGTTGATCGAGGCCGACGTCTGGATGTCGGCACCCTGGAAGGCGAGCGCTCGGTCCCAGTCCATCCGCTCCGATGCGTCGGGGTCGGGGGACCGCCCGTTCGCGTACGAGGCGGTGATGTCGACGCTGTGGCTGGCGAGGGCCAGATCGAGGGTCTCGGTCGCGGAGCACATTGCGAAGAGAAATCCCCCCTCGACGACGAAGCTCCGGATCCGCTCGGCCACGGCGCGCTTGAGCTCGGGCACGTCGGGGTGGCCGAACCGCCGGGCCATCTCCTCGTTGCGCCGGACCTCGTCCTGCAGCCAACCCGTCCCGGCGTAGGTGAGGAAGAACTTCGAGTACTGGCCGGTGAAGTCCTCGTGGTGGAGGTGGAGCCAGTCGAAGTCGTTGAGCCGTCCCTCGAGCACCTCGCCGTCCCAGACCGTCTCGTAGGGAATGTCGGCGTATTCGAGCGCGAGGGTGACCGCATCGTCCCAGGGAGGGGTGTTCGGCGGGGTGTAGATCGCCACCCGGGGGGCGGTCTCGAGGGGTACGGCTTCCATGTTCTCGTTCTGGATCCGGGCGCGGATCCGGGCGAGCTCCCCGCCCTCGATCGGGGTGACGCTCACCCCCCGCAGGGCGGCCTCGCGTCGGACCCCTTCGGTGTCGGGAAGCAGGAAGCTGCCCCCGCGGTAGTTCAGGAGCCACTCGGCCTCGAGTCCCCCGTCGATCACGTGGTAGGTCAGCCCGTACGCCCGAAGGTGGTTCGCCTGGTCCCGATCCATGGGCACGAGGAGGTGCTGCGCTGCGAGGGCTCCGGCTCCGCCTCCGAGGACCGACAGGCCCCCCGGGGCTCCCAGCAGGAGGAGACAGGCGAACAGGACGGAGCGGATCATCGGTCACCGCCGGCGCTGGAGTCGATCATCGGGCACTCACTCATGGAGGTCGGGAAGATTCGGTTCGGGGGCGTCGCCGGGTGTGACCCCCCGGGCGAGAGCCTCCTGACGGAGCCTCCGGGCCTCGGGAGCCACCGGGTGGGACGGCCTGCGAACCACCAGTTCCTCGAGAATGCTGAGACCCCGGGGGGCCCGCTCGGGATCCGCGAGGAGATGGCGGGCGAGGCGCAGCGCGGCTTCGGGAAACTCCCGGGCGTCGGGCCAGTCCCGCACGATCCGGTCGCGAAGCTCGCCCCCCGCCTCGGAATCGACGGGGTCCGCCAGCGCGGCGGCAAGCGCCAGGAGGGGGGCGATCGAGATCGACGGCTCCCCGCCGGTACCCGAGGGGTCAACCCCGGGATCGGAGTCCGCCGCAGCCTCCACGCGGACCAGCAGTCCGCGGATCTCCGCCAGCGCCTCGGCCTCGGCCCCGTCGTGGCTTTTCAGCACGGCGCGGGCCGACGCTCCCACCCACTCCCCCGGAACCCCCCGGGAAAGGGCGAGAAGCTGAATCCACGGCGTCGCGAGATCGGGGGGCAGGGTGCCGGCCAGCCGGGCGAGTTCGAGCACACCACGGTCCCGGGTGTCCTCGTTTTCGAGGAGCGCCACCACATCGGCCGGGAGGAAGGGTTCCTCGTCGGCCCGCACGGTGGCACCCCCGTCACGGACGTCCTGCGCCGCCAGGCCGGACACCAACGGGCCCGGCCCCAACCCCAGGAGCAGCCCCAGGACCAGGACGGAGAGGAACCCGGGGACGGAACCGGGAACGGAACCAGCCACGGAAACCGGGGCCGAGGCCGTCGGAGTGCAGAAAGATCTCACCGTCCGCCTCCCCCGGGGTCGGACGCGGGCGGCGGGGTATCTCCTCCGCGACGATTCAGCCGGTCGAAGTACTCGAAGACGAGCCGTCGCTCGGCCGGAGAGAGCCGTTCGAGGGCGGCCGCCGAGGGAAGGGGGATCTGGCTTCCACTCAGGAGGCCGGGGGGCAGGGCCCGGACCTCGGGGCGCTCGAAGGCGCCCGCCGGAGTTCCCTCCCGCTCCTCGGTCGGCCCGTCGCGCTCCAGGCTTCGTCCGGCCTCGAGCAGCCGCTCCAGGAGCGACGCCTGGCTCTCGAGTACCTCGGCGTCGATGCGGCCCTCCCCGATCGCATCGGCGATCCGCCGGGCCTCTTCGGACATTTCGCGCAGGGGGTCATCGGAACCCTGCTCTCCACCGAGTCGGTCGGCCAGGTCTCCCAGGGCCCCCGCCATCGCCTCCTGCGCGGAGGCAAGCTCCTCGGTGCGCGCCGCCGCGCCCTCGCCTCCCTGGTCCTGCGAGAGCGACGAGGCCTCCTGGTTCATCGACTCCTGATCACCGGCGAGCCCCTCGAGCTCCTCGGCCAGCTCCTGCGCCTCGCTCGGAGGGGGTGGCTCCCCGATCTGCTCCATCCCGGCCAGCGCCAGAAGCGCCACCTGGTTGAGCGCGGCCTGTGCCTGTCCGGCAGCCGCGAAGGGGCCGGCCCGAGGCGTGGCGCCTCCTCGGAGCCCCTCGGCCGAGCGTTCCACGGCCGCGAGCGCGTCGCCGACCGCGACCGAGAGCTCCCGCCCGACCCGTCCAGCCTGGCGAGTCGCGAGCCCCAGGAAGGTCCCGAGGTTCCGAACCGACTCGATGAGCACGACCTCGCGGGCCAGAAGCTCCGCGCGCCGACCGGATCCCGCGGTGCGGAATTCCTCGCGCAGTTCCGCCTGGATCCGAGCCAGCGAGAGCGCATCCTGCGCGCCCCGAAGCAGTGCGTCGCGCACCTGGTCCTCCCACTCGTCGAGCCACTCCATTCGGGCGGACTCGAGGGCCTCGGCGGCCTCGCGGGCATCCTGAGCGGCCTGGTCCCCGCGCTCCCCCGCGGTGGCCTCGTCGCCCTGGCGCGCCGCCTCCGCCGCCTCCCCCATCGCCTCTCGCGCCTGCTCCAGCCGTTCGCGGGCCGCTTCGGTCTGCTCGGCCGCTCCCTGGTCGCCGGCGTCCCTGAGCCGGTCCCCGAGCTCCTCGAGACGCTCATCGAGATCGCTGACGCGATCCTCGAGCGCGTCCTGGGCCTCGGCCGCTCCCTCGGCTCCGACCTCGAGCTCCGCCTGGAGGGAGTCCTGGGCCTGGGCGAGTGATCCGGCCTCCTCTTCGATCCCCTCGAACGCGCTCTCGAGCGCGGCCCGTCGGAACCGCTCGACCGCCTCCTCGAGGCGATCGCGCAGCTCTTCCTGCCAGGCGGCCAGCTCGGCGGGATCGAACTCCGCGGGCACCCGGTCCTCTGCGCCCTCGGTCCACTGCTCCATCAGGCGCTCCATTCGTGCCGCGGCCTCCTCGCCCCCGGCCTCCTCGAGGAGCTGCTCCAGCTCCCGCATCCGGTCCTGGAGGCCCGGGTCGAGGCCCCCTCCTTCGAGACTCTCCCGGGTCTGGGCCAGCTCCTCGCGGAGCGCCTCGACATCGCGCGCCAGCTCGGATTGCTCCTCGAGGGTCAACCGGAGGGCCTCGCGGGACTCGTAGTCCCGGGACTCCGTCCCGCCGGAGCCGGTCGTTCGGCCCGATGCCCGGGCCTCGCGGGCCCGATCACGCAGCTCCTCTTCTCCCCGCCGCGCCCGCTCCGCCAGCGCCTCGATCTCGCGCGCGGCCTCCTCGACGCGATCCCGGGCGCCTCCCCTGAGTGCCCGGGCATCGGGCAGACCGAGCACGAGCTCCTCCGACGTCCCGACCCCCGGACCGGGGGCCCGATCGGCCGCGCGCGCCACGACCCGAACGACCGAGCCCGGCTCCAGTCCCCACTCCGAGAGATCCAGAAGCGGCTGCAGAAGCACCTCGCGCCGATCCTCGGTCTCGGTTCGATTTCGGACGGGTTCGGACCTCCGCCCATCGGGTCCTTCGGTCACCACCTCGAGCTCGACCCAGTCCAGCCCCCAGTCGTCGGTCGCCACGATGCGCAGCGGGAGACGGAGCGAGGCGGGAAACTCCCGCACGCCCCCATCGGTGTCGAGGCGCACGAGGGGGGGCTCGTCCGCGATCAGGTCGATCCGGAGGGGGGCGGGCAGACGGACCCCGGCCGGCATCTCCCCCACGAGCTCCCACTCGAACGCCCCCGACCCTCGCGGGCGCCACTCCCCCTCGAAGCGACCGCCGTCGAGCGGAGCCCGAAGCACGGTCTCGCCGTCGGGCCCCCTGAGCTCCACCGCCTCCGCCTCACCCGCGATCCGACCCGAAACCCGAAGGCTCGACCCTGCGGGGAGCTCGAGATCCGTCGGCAGCGAGGCGTGGCGTTCCGGGGGGAGACCGGTGTACGCCGGGAACCGGATCTCGAGAATCAGGTCACTGAACAGGAGCGGGTCCTCGGGACGCAGCTCGAAGTCCTCGGACCGGGCGCCATCGGGAGCGACGACCCAGTAGCGGATCGAGGCGTCGAGCGGAGGGAGGACCGCGGAGGCCTGGCCGCCTTCGACCGGCAGGGTGCGCTGCTCGGGGATCCGGCCCCGGCTCTCCCAGTGGAGGCTCACCCGATCGCGACCGTCGGCCTCGATTCCGACTTCGACCTCGGTGCCGCGGGGTACGCCCGCGTCTCCCGGGGTGACCCGCAGAGGAGGCAGGGGCTCGGGCAGGAGGACACCGATCGGAGACGCCAGTCCCGCCCATGCGGCACGGGTGCGCTCGGGCGTCGTCAGGTACAGCCCCACCGTCACCGTGATCGCGGCGACCACGAGAAGGGTGGCTCCCCTCAACAGCCTGGAAGTGTCCCGGTGTCCGTCATGGGCCAGATGATCGACCCGGCGTGGGATCCGGGCCATGAGCGCCTGCTCTCCGGCTCGCGCCAGCGTCTCCGAAGCTCCGGGCCCGGTCCCCCGGCCGAGTTCGATCTGGGCCCGCACCGCGCCGTCCGGGAGCGACGAACTCCGCTCGATCTGCGAGGCGATCCGGGACTCCTCGCTCCACCGCGAGACCCGGCGCCAGCTCCACAGCCCCAGGACCGCCGCGCCGACGACCACCGCCAGCCAGGCAACCAGCGGGAGCGGAGATCCGGGCCGCCACCCGTCGCTTCCAACCATCAGCCACCCCGCGGGAAGGACGAGCCCCAATGTACCGAGCGCGACGAGCAGAGCGCCCCCACCCGCCCGCCTGCGAAGCGCGGAGCGGCACGCGGCGACCAGCTCCAGAAGGCTGGTGGTGTCGAGCGGGGTCATGGCGCCGTCTGACTCAGCGCGAAGACGAAGAGATTCACGCCCATCCTCAGGGCCTCCTCGCGCTTCTCGGGCGGATTGTCGTGCACCTCGGCGTCCTCCCATCCGTTGCCGAGATCGGTCTCGTAGCTGTAGAACACCACGAGGCGTCCCTCGTGGAAGATCCCGAAGCCCTGGGGCGGATGCCCGTCGTGCTCATGGATCTTGGGCAGGCCCTCGGGAAACTCGTACACGGCGTGGTACACGGGGTGATCGGGGGGGAGCTCCACCATCTCCCGATCCGGAAAGAGGAGTGCCATCTCGCGCCGGAAGGCCTCGTCCATCCCGTAGTTGTCATCGGCGTGCAGGAATCCGCCGCCCTCGAGATACCGCCGCAGACGTTCCCGCTCCTGCGGGGTGAAGACCACGTTCCCGTGCCCGGTCATGTGCAGGAAGGGGTAATCGTTCAGGGAGGGATCCATCGGACTCACCACCGCCTCGCGCTCGGTCACCGGAATCCCGGTCCGTTCCCGAATCGCCTCGAGCAGGTTCGGCAGCGAGGAGGGGTTCGCGTACCAGTCTCCACCACCGCCGTACTGGAGCCGCGCCACGGTCAACCGGGGGTCCGGGTCCTCGGCGTGGCCGGACGCGACCGTCGGTCCGGGCCCGGATACGCCGAGGCCGGGAGCGGTCATCAGGGCCGCCAGAAGGAAGGCGGCCGTCGTCATGATCCCTCGTGATCCATGGATTCATCCTCCGGTTCGAGCCCCGCGCCGCCGGTGAGCGGCTCATTCTTGAGGCTCTGGATGAGGTCGTACGCCTGGTTCTTGGGAATCGCCAGCCTGCGGGCCACCTCGCGGGCGGCGCGCGACGGCGACGTGCCTCGGGCCAGGAGCGCCGAGCCCAGCGATCTCGCAGCCTCACGGTCCACGTCGGCGCGATCGCCCGGCAGGGGCGCGGGCTCGATGACCACCGTGACTTCACCTCGTGGGGGAGACTCCTGATAGTAGCGGGCGAGGGTGTCCATGGTTCCCCTTCGGGTTTCCTCATAACGCTTCGTCAGCTCTCTCGAGACCGAAACCCGCCGCTCGGACCCGTCCTCGCGCGCCGCCAGCTCGGCCAGCAGCTCCGCCAGCCGCTCGGGGGACTCGAAGAGCACCACCGTCTCCCGGCTCGAGCCCACCCGCTCGAGAAACTCCGCCCGTTCGCGCCCCTTGCGGGGGACGAACCCGAGAAAGGTGAAGGGGAGCGCGGGCAGCCCCGACGCCACCAGCGCGGCCATGACCGCCGAGGGCCCGGGGATCGGGACGACCTCGTGGCCCGCCTCGATCACGGCCTCGACCAGGCGCTCGCCGGGATCCGAGACGAGCGGGGTACCCGCATCGGAGACCAGTCCCACATCGTGCCCCTGCGCCAGGTGGTCCAGAACCTCCCGGATTCGCTGGGCCTCGTTGTGTCGGTGACACGAGCGCAACGGAGTTCGAACCCCCAGGTGCGTCAGGAGGATCGAGCTGCGGCGGGTATCCTCGGCCAGGAGTAGCGCCACCCGCTCGAGGACCTCACCGGCCCGCGGGGACAGGTCCGACAGGTTTCCGATCGGCGTGCTGACAATATAGAAGGTGCCCATGGGCGGGAAGATAGGCAGGAGGGGCATCGATACGAAACGACCCGCCCGGCGCGCTGCCGGACGGGTCGAGTGCAGGGTCGGGAACGAACCGAGGAGTCACGAGCGGATCAGAAGCGCCCGCAGGACGCTTCGGAACCGTGATCCCGGGGGCCGGTCGACTCTCAGATGTGTTCCTTGATCTTCTTCTCGAGGTGCGCCTTCGGCACGGCTCCCACCACGGTGTCGACCAGGTCGCCATCCTTGAAGAAGAGGATCGAGGGGATCGAGCGAATCCCGAACCGGCTCGCAGTCCTCGGGTTCTGGTCCACGTCGACCTTGGCCACGGCAACGCCCTGGCCGGCATACTCTCCCGCGAGTTCCTCGACGATCGGTCCCACGATCCGGCAGGGCCCACACCACTCGGCCCAGAAATCGACCAGGGACAGACCTGCCCGGTCCTCTATCGCTTCGGTGAAGGTATCGTCGGTCACCGTCACCGTCTTTGCGTCCGTCGACATTCTCGTTACTCCTTAATTCTGCCCGCCGGGACCCGAGATCGGATCCCTTCCGCGGGCCTCGTGATTGAGGCCCCTCGATCCCGGGCATTCACCCGAGCCTGAGGATTCCACTGGTGCCGTCTCTTCCGATCGACCACATCGCGGTGGCCGTCCGATCTCTGCAAACGGCGGCTACTCTCTACGAACTCCTGAGCGGGGATCGTTGTTCCCCCCCCGAAGAACTTCCCGAACAGGGAGTCCGGACCGCCTTCGTCGGCGACGTGGAGCTCCTGGAGCCCCTGGGCCCCGATACCACCGTGGCCCGATTCCTGGACCGTAACGGTCCGGGCCTGCATCACATCGCCTACCGCGTGCCCGACCTGCAGGCCGCACTCGACCGCCTTGCCGGCGAAGGGCTGGAGCTGATCGATCGCACCCCGCGCCGGGGTGCGGGCGGGCACCTCGTGGCCTTCCTGCACCCGAGGAGCACCGAGGGAACGCTGATCGAGCTCGTCGAGGGACCGGTCTGAGGCCGCCCGAACCGGGAGGGAACCGATTCAGTCCTCCCCGGTGATCCGCGTCACCGCGATCTCTTCGACCAGCCATCGCCCATCCCTGCCCTGCACGAGCACGAAGGGGACATCGGCGTGCTCCACCTGGCCCTGGATGAGGTCCACTCCGACCCGGATCGCCGGTCGGGACCGGCCCGGCACGTTCGATTCCGAGCGCACGCGGAACTCGTCATGCTCCAGGATACTGGCCAGGATGTCCATCGAGAGCTCGACGTCCTGGCGGTCCCGGCACCGGGTCGAAAGCGAGATCCACGACCCCATCCGCTTGAACGCGCAGCCGAGCGTGCTTCCCGTCTGGTCGATCACCGGTCCGTTCGTCGTCCCGAATATGCGCGACATCGCGTCCAGATCCCGCACGTTGACGGCCTGAAGAAACCGCTCCACCGAGACCACCGGACTGGTGGCGGCCATCGACGAGGACGAGCCCGAGGGCGCTCCCCCCGAAGCACATCCCCAGATGAGAAACGGGAGCACCGCGAAACCAAGGATCCCGAAGCTCCGACGCGCATTGGTCATGTCCGCTGGCCCTGGAGAGGGGTGAGGGCAGGGATCCCGGAGAGGTTCTCCGGACCCTGACACGGCTGGGGCGCAGATACGTCATCCCACCGCCGGAGGGTAGAGGCCTCCGCAATCGCCGTCAACCCGCACACGGCGCTCAACGACCCTCGCTCGGGGCGCGCATGAACTCGAAGCCCAGCGCTCCCCCGTCCTCCTCCTCGGAAGGGTGCACCCGAACCGTCACGCCCTCCTCGCTTTCGGCCTCGAGAAGCCGGAGGGCCAGGGGGTTCTGGATCCGGTTCTGGATCACCCGTTTGAGGGGTCGAGCCCCGAAGACGGGGTCGTACCCCTCGGCGGCCAGGCGGTCCTTGGCGGCGTCGCTGACCTCGAGCGTGACCCCCAGCTCTGCGGTGAGTTCGTGGATCCGAGCCAGCTGGAGATCCACGATTTTCCTCAGGTCCTCGCGGTCGAGCGGGCGGAAGACGATCACGTCGTCGACCCGATTCAGGAACTCGGGGCGGAAGTGCTGGTGGAGTTCCTTCTGCACCCGGCTCTCGACCTCGCTCCAGCCCGGCCCCTCGGCCCCCTCGGTGCCCGCCTCGAGGATGTACTGGCTCCCGATGTTCGAGGTGAGGATAATCACGGCATTCCGGAAGTCCACGGTGCGGCCCTGCGCGTCGGTGAGCCGCCCGTCGTCGAGGATCTGCAGGAGGAGGTTGAAGACCTCGGGGTGGGCCTTCTCGATCTCGTCGAAGAGGATGACGGCGTGCGGACGACGCCGGACCGCCTCGGTGAGCTGGCCGCCCTCCTCGTAGCCGACGTACCCCGGGGGGGCACCGATCAGGCGGGCCACGGCGTGCTTCTCCATGTACTCGGACATGTCGATCCGGACCATGGCCCGTTCGTCGTCGAAGAGGAATTCCGAGAGGGCCCGGGCGGTCTCGGTCTTTCCGACCCCGGTGGGCCCCAGAAAGATGAAGGAACCGACCGGCCGATTCGGATCCTGGAGTCCGGCCCTCGCCCTGCGGACCGCGTTGGCGACCGCCTCGACCGCCGGCCGCTGACCGATCACGCGCTGCGAGAGCAGGTCGGCGAGATTCGTCAGTCGCTCCCGCTCGGACTCGAGGAGACGGGAGACCGGAATCCCGGTCCACTCCCCCACGACCAGGGCGATGTCGTCAGCGTCGACCTCCTCTTTCAGGAACTTGCCCCCGGACTGGAGTTCGCGAATGCGCTCCTCGGCCGTTGAGACCTCGGCCTCGGTCCGGGGGATCTCGCCGTACTGGAGCTCGGCGGCACGCTGGAGGTCACCCGAGCGCGTGGCCCGCTCGGCTTCGGAGCGCAGTTCGTCGATCCGCTCCTTCAGCTCCTGGAGCCGGGTGATCGCCTCCTTTTCGGCCTGCCACTCCGCCTTCATCCCCGAGCTCTTCTCGCGGAGCTCCGCCAGCTCCCCCTCGATCGCCTCCCGGCGCTCGGTGGCCGACCGGTCGGTCTCGCGAAGAAGCGCCTCGCGCTCGATCTCGAGCTGCGTGATTCGACGCTCGACCTCGTCGATCTCCTGGGGAAGCGAGTCGATCTCGATCCGAAGGCGGCTGCCCGCCTCGTCGATCAGGTCGATCGCCTTGTCCGGGAGAAAGCGGCCGCCGATGTACCGGTCCGAGAGGCGTGCGGCGGCGATGAGGGCCTCGTCCTTCATGCGCACCCCGTGGTGCACCTCGTATCGCTCCTTGAGTCCCCGCAGAATGGCAATCGTGTCCTCGACCGAGGGCGGTGCCACGAACACGGGCTGGAAGCGTCGCTCGAGAGCGGGATCCTTCTCGATGTGCTTGCGATACTCGTCGAGGGTGGTCGCGCCGACCAGGCGGAGCTCGCCCCGCGCCAGCATGGGCTTGAGCATGTTGCCGGCGTCGACCGCTCCGTCGGCCGCTCCGGCACCCACGATCGTGTGGAGCTCGTCGATGAACACGACGAAGCGCCCCTCGGAATCGGTGATCTCCTTCAGCACCGCCTTCATCCGCTCCTCGAAGTCCCCCCGGAACTTGGCGCCGGCGAGCATGGCCGAGATGTCGAGGGCCAGAAGCTTCTTGTTGGAGAGCGACGACGGCACATCGCCCTCGACGATCCGCTGCGCGAGCCCTTCGACGATGGCGGTCTTTCCGACCCCCGGCTCCCCGATGAGCACCGGATTGTTCTTGGTGCGGCGTCCGAGAACCTTGATGACCCGGCGGATCTCTTCGTCGCGCCCGATCACAGGATCGAGCTTGCCGTCGCGGGCGAGGTCGGTCAGGTCGCGCGAATACTTCGCCAGCGCCTGGTACTTGTCCTCGGGGCTCTGGTCGGTCACCCGGTGGGAGCCCCGGATCTGCTCGAGTGCCTTTCGAAGCACGTCGGAGCCCGCACCGGCCTCTCGGAGGAGTCGTCCGGCGTCATCCTTCTCCTGGGTGAGTCCGATCAGGAGGTGCTCCGTCGACACATACTCGTCATCGAGCGAATGGGCCTCCTTCTCGGCAACCTCGAGCGTCTTTCTGAGGTCCCTCGAGAGACTCGGGTCGGCGCCTCCCTCGACCCGGGCGTAGCGGCCCAGCGCGGCCTCGATCTGGTCGCCCAGCCGGGACAGATTGACCCCGGACTTCTCCAGCACGGGACGTACGATCCCCTCCTGCTGGTCGAGCAGGGCGGACAACAGGTGCACCCCCGAGACCTCGGGGTGTCCTCCGGACCGGGCCCGGAAAACCGATTCCTGGAGCGCTTCTGCAGCCTTGATCGTCAGTTTCTCGAAATTCACTTCGGTCTACTCCTTCGGGCTGAAGCCGGGGCTGCGGGACGGGGCGACCCCGTCCTGCCATAATGGCCGACCCTGGCCTTCGATACGCGGCGGTTCCCCGTATATCAACTCAAGATCCGGGCCAGCCGAAACGTCGCCGGCCCGGATCCACCCCGTTCAGGGGAGCTGACCACCGACCACGCGCTTCATGAAGGTGCCCGCGGGAACGGTGTCACCCGGGCGAAACCGGTTGATCGTCGAGATCACGTCGTTGGAGACGGTCGACGGATAGGTCTCGATGAAAGAGGTGAAGGTATGGGTCCGGTCGGTCCGCACGATCTCGAGCGTCCGCGGCTGAACGTTCAGGAAGCGGGACTCGGTGAGTTGCCGGAAGCTTCCGGTCGCCCCGCGCAGGGTGGAGGCGCGCGCATCCCATCGACCCTCCACGGCGTACCCCAGGAGACGATATACCGCCCCCCCGTACTCCACGAAGTCCACGGCTCCTCGGAGCACACCCTGCTCGGTCACGGCACGAAAGTCCGCCCGGGCGGCGGGGAGGCCGTTGATAGGCTCCTGGCGCAGGTTCGATCCGGTGACGTTGTCGGCGGAAAGAAAGGCGGTCCGGGCGGCCGTGGCACTCGACTCCGACGCGAAGGTGATCAGGAGCATCGCATCCTCTTCAGGGCTGATCGCCTGCACGCCCTCCCTCTGGTTCACGCGATTCCAGCCGGCGGGAAAATCCATGCGGAAGGCGAGATCGGGATGATAGAAGACGTCATCGCGAAAGAAGCCCTCTCTCGGGTTGGGGCCGAAGGTCATTCCGTCGAGCCGCTGCAGGTAGCTCTCGCGCTCGATCCGCTCGCCGGAGACCTCACCGGACTCGATCCGGCTGAGGATCCGGTCCCGTCGATTGAGGGGGTCGGGGTGGCTCGACAGCCAGTTGGGAATCCGGTCTCCCTCTTCGGCTCCCGAGGCGTTGTAGAGCATCTCGAAGGTGGCCGCCATCTCGCGGGGATCGTACCCCTCGTCGGTCATGTAGCGCAGGCCCAGATCGTCGGCCTGACGCTCGTCGTCGCGGCTGTACGAGAGAAAGAGGAGCCCGACCCCGAAACTCGCCAGCTCACCCCCGATCCCTTCGAGCTGCGGTACCAGGATGGATCCGGCGCCCAGCGTCACCTGCGCCAGCTGCGCCCGGCTCACCCTCGACACCCCGTGGCGCGCCGTGACGTGGCCGATCTCGTGGCCCAGCACTCCGGCGAGCTCCGCCTCCGACGAGAAGTGGCTCAGGATCCCACGCGTCACGTAGATGAAGCCCCCGGGGAGCGCGAAGGCGTTGATCACGGGGTCGTCGATCACCCGGAAGGTCCACGGCAGATCCGGCCGCTCCGAGTCGCGCGCCATCCGTTCGCCCAGCTCCTGGACGTAGGCCTGCAGCTCGGGATCGTCGTAGACCCCGAGGGAGCGGGAGATGTCGCGGTCGGCCTCGCGGCCGATCTCGATCTCCTGGGCCTCGGAGATGAGGGTGAACTGCCGCTGACCGGTCACCGGATTCACGACACACGAGGTCACGCCGCTGCCGATCAGGGTCAGGGTCAGAAATAAGAGGATGGTTCGCATCGCTCAAGAAGCCTTTTCTCCCACCCGAGGCTCCCGTCGATCGTAGGGTGGGTCCCCGGTCAGAAGTTCGGTGAAAGTAGAATCGCGTTCATGTACAGAGGCCAGCCCGAGTACCAGAAGCCCCGGAAGATCGGATCGTCGGCGAAGAGGATCACTCGTCCGCTCCCGAGCCGACGCTCCACGAGCCAGGCACTCCGGTCCAGTCGCTCGAGGTTGGATTCCGAGATCACCCCGGAGATCCGGTCGAGCCCTTCTGGGAAGTACCCCACAGTCTCGTAAGTGGACGACGGTTCGAACCCGACCCCCGACGAAAGAACGAAGAGACGGTCCGGCTGCGCCCCCCCGACGGCGGCCCCGAAGGTGAGCGGATGGTCGGGGTCCATCACGACCGGCAGGATCGTCCCGGGAACCCGCTCCATCCACCGCTCCATCTCGCGTTCCTCGCGTGTCCGGAGATCCCGTTCGAGTCGCTCGTCACGCTCCAGCTCGTCCTCGTCGAGCGCGTCCCTCTCCTCGACCTCGGCGAACCCCGCTCCGATCCGCTGCGCCGCGCTGGACACGGCCACGAGGGTACCACCCGCACGGACCCAGCTCTCCAGGCGCTCCATGCCGCCCGATCCAAGCCCGCTCTGGGGATTCCCCGAAGGAAGGATCACGACATCCCACGCCGACAGGTCCATCGAGCCGGCATCCGAGAGGTTCACCGCGTCGAAGGGCAGGTCCACGACCCGTTCCAGGAAGTGCCAATGGGCGC
>REBS01000152.1 GCA_007692605.1 Gemmatimonadales bacterium | reverse complement strand
CGCCCGGATCCAGTCGGGGGACGGGTGGCCCTCGACCATACTGGGGTTCGAGGTGGGTGGACGGCTCGAGGGGCTGGGGGGGGTGGCGATGGCGTACGAGACCGACCGGTGGGAGGGAGGCGAGTCGGGACGTTCGCTGGCAGGATCGATCTGGACGGAGCCCCGCTGGGGGCTCTCGGCCTTCGCCGATGCGCAGGATTCCCGGCGTGGCGTGCCGTTCTTCATTCCGCCGGAGCTTCCGGACGAGGACGATGACGACGCCGACAACGGGAACGGAGAGGGTGGGGAGTTCGGGGTGGGGATTCGCGACGAGCATGACACCGACGACGAGAACGGGCTCGATCGTCCGACGGCTTCCGATCTGCTCCGGTTCGGGGAGCGGCGCGGGATTCGGGCGGGCGTGCGGGGTCGGCTGGGTGGCCTGGACCTGAGCGCTGCCCTCCTGCGGGTCGAGGCCGACAGTCTCTTCCCGATGGGACTGCCCTTCGATCGCGACGGAGAGGTGGTGGAAGGGGGGGAGCGTTCGGGCTTCGAGATCGAGGCCCGGATCCCGCTCACTCCGATCCGTCCGGGACTGTCGGTGTCGGGGCACGCCCAGTTCTGGGAGGAGGCGCCCGCATGGCGGTATGCCCCGGACCGGAGCTGGGCCGGAGCGCTCAACTGGCATCACCTGGGATACGATTCGAACCTGGAGATCTGGCTCGATGTCGGGGCTCGCGGACGGGACTTGATGCCGCTCCCCTTCGCCGGACCCGATGGGGGTCTCGAGACGGCTCCCTCCTCGCTGAGCTGGTTCGGGCGGCTGCAGTTCCGGGTCGTGACGGTGCGGGTCTTCGCGCATTGGGAGAATTTCACCGTGCGGAGGGATCTGGCCGATTTTCCGAACCGGACGCTGCCCCCCACGCGGGCCGTCTATGGAATCCGGTGGGTGATGTGGAATTGATGACGGGGGCACCATGGCGAAGGGGGGCAGCGTGACGACCACACCGCTGAGGAGCATGACCGGGTACGGCGACGCCGAGGGTCCCTGCGAGGCCGGGCTCCTTCGCGTCGAGATCCGGACGGTCAACCATCGTTACCTCAACCTGCAGATTCGCACCCCGAACGGCTTCGACCGCCACCAGGGGGTGATCGAGGACCACCTCCGGCGCTGGTTCAGCCGGGGACACATCTCGGTCAATGTTTCGCTCGAGCGCACGGCCGAGGACCCCCATTCGGTGGTCGAGGTGGACCTGGATCGGGCGCGGGAATATCACGAAGGCCTGCGTAGAATCGCCGAAGAGCTGGGGGTTGGGGGCGATGTGGACCTGCAGACGATGGCCGGATTCCGGGATCTCTTTCGCCTGACCGAGGTCGAACGAGAACGCCCCGAGGTCGAGGTCGAGGAGCTCGAGCGGGTTCTGGAGCAGGCGGCGGGCGCGGTTCAGGCCACACGGGAGGCCGAGGGGGCACGAATGGGACGGGACCTGGCTTCCCGCCTGGACCTGATGGAGGAGCTCGTAGCGCGAATCGAAGAACGGGCTCCACGTCGACTGGTCAATGAACGGGAGCGGCTTCGCGCCTCGATTGCGGAGCTGCTCGAGGGTCGGGCCGAGGTCGACGAAGAGCGGATCGCGCGCGAGATCGCCCACCTTGCGGATCGGTGGGACATACACGAAGAGGTGGTGCGCTTCCGTTCGCATCTCGAGCACTTCCGGGAGACGCTCGAGGCCGGGAGCGACGACGGAGTGGGAAAACGGTTCGGCTTCATTTCGCAGGAGATCCTGCGGGAGGCCAACACGATCGGCTCCAAGGCGAACGATGCAGAGATCGCACGGTACGTGGTGGCCCTCAAGGCCGAAATTGAACGTCTGCGAGAGCAACTGGAGAATATCGAATGAGGACCGGTCTCCCCTATCGTCCCTGTCCGCTGGTGCTGGCCGCTCCCTCGGGGACGGGGAAGACGACGATCGCGCATGCGCTGGTCGAGAGCTTCTCCCAGTTCGTCTTCTCGGTGTCGGCCACCACTCGCGCACCTCGGGCCGGTGAGGCGAATGGCGTGGACTACGACTTCCTTTCGCGGGATGCCTTCGAGGAGTTGATCCGGACCGATCAGCTCGCGGAGTGGGCCGAGGTGCACGGTAACCTCTACGGCACGCCGCACCGGAACCTCGAGGCGGCGGCCGAGAGGGGAGAGCACGCGGTGCTCGACATCGATGTACAGGGGGCACAACAGATCCGTGAACGGGTGCCCGAAGCGGTTCTGATCTTCGTCTTTCCTCCCTCGGCGGCGGCGCTCTGGCGGCGTCTCACCGCGCGGGGCACCGAGGAACTCTCCGAAGTGCGCCGACGACTTCGGGCGGCGAAGGGGGAGCTGGGAGACGCGACACTGTTCGACTACATCGTCGTCAACGACGACCTGGATCGCGCGATCTCGAGGGTCCACACGATTGTCGAGGCCGAAAGCCATCGACCGCATCGGGCACTGGACCTACCGGGTCAGGTGACCCGGCTTCGCAGTGAGATCGACGAGGTGATCGATGAGAGCAGATCGTGACAGGAGCCACAAAGCTGTTAGCTTGAACGGTGCCCCTGCGGGCACCCAACTCGACGGGCGGAGGTTCGACATCGATGTCGAGTCCCGCGCCGCTGACCACCTGGGAGTAAGGGACGAGAATGCGCGTATTTACGCCGAAGGAAGTGGCCGCGACGACCCAGAGCAAGTATCTGGGCGTGTTGGTTGCATCGAAGTATACGCGGGAGTTGAACGCGCTCCCCCGCGATCTCAAGCCGCTCGCGAGCGAGAAGAAGCTGACCACCCGGTCCCTGGAAGCGCTCACCTCGGGACAGATCGAGTTCCGGCTGGTGGGTAAACGCCGGCGCGTCGAGTAGGGCGGTGGAGGGCCGCGTTCCGGGGCTTCTGCCCCGGCGACCGGACGGGGTCCGCCCTCCATGGAAGGGCCGTCGAGTTCTCCTCGGTGTGACGGGAGGCATCGCGGCCTACAAGTCGATTCAGCTGGCCCGGGATCTCACCCGACTCGGGGCCGAAGTCCCGGTCGTACTCACCGAGTCGGCCACCCGGTTCGTCACCCCCCTCGCCTTCGAGGCCGTAACCGGTGGGGCCGTGTACCGGTCGCTCTGGTCGGTCGAGGGGGCCGCTCGTCATCTTCAACTCGCACGGGAGACGGACCTCGTCCTGATCGCGCCGGCGACCGCTGACTTCATCGCCCGTTCCGCTTTGGGGCGTGCCGACGACCTGCTCACGACCATCCTCCTGGCGTCCCGCGCCCCCGTTCTCCTGGCTCCGGCGATGAACGACCGGATGTGGTCCCATCCGCAGACCCGTCGAAATGCCGACCACCTGACCGAGATCCTCGGATACCACCTCGCGGGACCCACCACGGGAGCGCTTGCGATCGGTGAGGGGGATGGGAGGGGGCGCATGGAAGAGCCCGAACATCTCCTTCTGCATGCGGGGCGCCTGCTTGGGATCTCGGATGCCTGGGCGGGTCGTCGGGTGCTCATCACCGCAGGGCCGACGCGGGAACCCCTCGACCCCGTGCGCTATCTGGGAAACCGTTCTTCGGGCCGCATGGGGTACGCCCTGGCCGAAGCGGCGTGGCTGCGTGGCGCCGATGTGACGCTGGTGACGGGTCCCACCTCTCTGCCACGCCCTCTGGGGGTCCGCTGTATCGAGGTCGAGACGGCTCGAGAGATGGAGACCGCCGTGCGCGAAACACTTCCCGGGCACGACCTGCAGATCTTTGCCGCGGCGGTGGCGGATTTTCGCCCTGAGGAGAGTGCCCCGGGCAAGGTGAAGCGAGCCGGTGTCGAGGCAGGGAAGAGCTGGGATGTGTCGCTCGTCGAGAATCCGGATGTCTCCGCAGACACCCGGGATGCGCGCGGTGATGGGAGTGTCACGGTGGGCTTCGCGCTCGAGTCCGAGGAGTTGATCGATCGCGCACGGGGGAAGATGGAGCGCAAGGAATTCGACTTCATCGTCGCGAATCCGGCGGGAGAGGAGGGCGCCGGTTTCGATTCTTCGACGAACCGGGTCACGCTGCTGGATCGGGCGGGGGGAGTCGTGGATCTGCCCCGGGCCGAGAAGTGGGAGATCGCGTGGCAGCTGCTCGACCGATTCGAGCAGGGCTTTGCGTCGGGCGGACGGGATGGCTGACCGGCCGGTCCTCTTCGACCTCGCCCGCTTCCTTCGCCAACGCGAGGAGCTCGGAGCCGGAAGCTTCGCCTTCGAGAGCCTGTCGAGAGACGAGATCGCGAGGTTGCTTCGTGAGGGGCGGGCGCGGGGTCGCGCCACGGAGGGATCTCGGGAGGAGGCCGGTGATACCGACCTGACCCGCCCCGTGAGGAAGCCTTCGGGGCCGTCGGAGATCACAGCCGCCTCGGATCCGGTTGACTTGCCCTCCGATCACGGACCGCTTCGGGAGCTCGCGCTCGGCTGCGTGCGGTGCCCCCTGTCGGAGGGTCGGACCCAGGTGGTATTCCACGACGGGTCGCCGGACGCCCGATTGATGGTGGTGGGCGAGGCACCGGGTGCGAACGAGGACGCCAGTGGAGTTCCCTTCGTGGGTGCGGCCGGAAAGTACCTCGATCTGCTGATGGCCTCGGTGGGGCTCAGTCGACGGGAGTCGGTCTACATCTGCAATGTGATCAAGTGTCGTCCGCCCGGGAATCGCAATCCGAAGCCCGACGAGATCTCGGCCTGTTCCCCGTGGCTGAAACGACAGATCGAAGTGGTGAAGCCCGAGGTCATACTGGCGGTCGGGACCTTTTCTGCCCAGCTTCTGACCGGTAAGGACATCGCCCTGGGACGCCTCCGGGGAGAAATTTACTCGTACGAGGGGACCCCGCTCGTGGTGACGTACCACCCCGCTGCGCTCCTCCGGAATTCCCGCTGGACTCGGCCGTGCTGGGAGGATTTTCAACTCCTGCGCCGCGTGATGGACGGAGCTCCGACCTGAGTCGATCGCCTTCAAACTGCAGGTGCAGTACATCGTGAACGTTCCAGAACAGTCAGGTGTGATCCCCCGGTTCGACCGGGCTCCCCCGTACTCCGCCGAGGCCGAGGTCTCGGTGCTGGCCGGAGTGCTTCTGGATCCCGACTCGATCGTGCGCATCGAGGATGTGGTCGACGATTCGATGTTCTTCCAGGAGCGGCACCGGACGCTCTACCGGGCGATGCGCCATCTGCACGAGAAGCGAGTGGTGATCGACCCGGTCACCCTCGGAGACCACCTGCGCGGCACGCAGGAGCTCGAGTCCATCGGTGGGATGGACTACGTGGCCGATCTGCTGGACGCGGTCCCCACCGCGGCGAACATCCAGTATCATGCGCGCATCGTTCGGGAGAAGGCGCTCATGCGTCGCCTGATCGAGGTTTCGACCGAGACGATCCAGGACGTCTACCGGCCCGGGGAGCGCTCCGTCGAAGAGATCGTGGACGAGGCGGAGCGACGGGTGTTCCAAGTCGCCGAAAGTCATGATCGAGGGGGATTCGTCTGGATCAAGGACCTCCTCTGGGAGGCCTTCGAGAAGATCGAGACGCTCCAGAAGAGCGACGGGGGACTCACCGGTGTGCCCTCGGGGTTCTCGCATCTCGACCGAATGACGACGGGACTTCAGAAGGGCGACCTGGTGATCGTGGCGGCGCGTCCCTCGATGGGAAAGACCGCGTGGGTTCTCAATGTGGCCCAGAACGCGGCGATCGGACACAAGGTCCCGGTCGCGATCTTCTCGCTCGAGATGTCGAAGGAGCAGCTCGTGCAGCGGCTCCTCTGCTCCGAAGCCCGGGTCGATTCCCAGAAGCTGCGCAACGGGCGACTGTCTCCCTCGGACTACCAGCGCATCGGGACCGCCGGTGCCAAGCTCAATACCGCCCCGATCTGGATCGACGACTCCCCCGGGGGGACGGTGCTCGAAATGCGGGCAAAGGCGCGCCGGCTGAAGGCCGAGGGCGGGCTGGGGCTGCTGATCATCGACTACATGCAGCTGATGGCCGGTTCGGGCCGCCAGGAGAGTCGTCAGCAGGAAGTCAGTCAGATCTCGCGAAACCTGAAGGGGCTCGCGCGGGAACTCGATGTCCCGGTCGTCTGCCTGTCGCAGCTCTCTCGAGGACCCGAGCAGCGGACCGACCATCGCCCGCAACTCTCGGATCTGCGGGATTCCGGGTCGATCGAGCAGGACGCCGACGTCGTCATGTTCCTCTACCGCCCGGAGTACTACTCCTCTTCGGGACTCGACGAGGATGGCAATTCGCTCGAGGGAAAGGCGGAACTGATCGTCTCCAAGCAGCGGAACGGGCCGACCGGGACGGTGAACCTCTACTTCCACAAGAACTACACCCGCTTCGACGATGTGGCGGCGGAGCCGGCCGAGGCTCTGCCTCCGGGTGGCGGCGGGGGATACGGCGATGATGACCCCTTCTGACCCGGAGACCGGCGCCGCGTCTCCGGACGCCGAGCCGACCGACGTGGGTGTGGCGATCCCGGCCGCGGGCATCGGATCCCGCATGGGAAGGCGCAAGAAGGCATTTCTCGAACTGGGTGGGGAGCCTCTGTTGCGTCGTACCCTGGAACCCTTCCTCGCCCATGACCGGGTGGTCTCGATCGCGATCGCGCTTCCTGCGGAGGAATCCGGCCGGCCGCCGGGGTGGCTCGTTGGGCTTGATCCCCGAATTCGCTGGGTGGCCGGCGGGGTGACCCGTCTGCATTCGGTGCGCGCCGCGATCACGGCGCTCGACGTACGGGCCGAGGTGATCCTGGTGCACGATGGGGCGCGTCCGCTGGTTTCCAGGGAGATCATCGATCGCTGCCTGCGGGTGGCGGACCGGGGCGAGGGTGCCGTAGCGGGCTGGCCGTCGGTCGACACCCTGAAGGAGGTCGACTCGGCCGGGCAGATCCTCGCGACCCCGCGCCGTGAGGCGCTGTGGCGCGCGCAGACCCCACAGGCGTTTCCCCGTCAACTCCTGCTCGACGCGTACCGAAAGGCGCTCGATGACGGGGTGACCGCCACCGACGACTCCGCCCTCTTTGCACGGGTCGGTGGACGGGTTCGGATGGTCGAAGGGGCTCCCTGGAATCTCAAGGTGACCCATCCGGAGGACCTCGAGGTGGCGGAACTCCTCTTTCGCCTCCGAAACGGCCCCACCGGGGGTGAACCCCGATGAGCGTGGACTGGGAAGCGGTGCACGGACACCTCTGCCGGGGTGGGGTGGTGGCGCACCCGACCGAGACCGTCTACGGATTCGCCGCGCCCGTCAGCGAGGAAGGGGTCGGGGCGCTTCGTGCACTCAAGGGTCGGCAGCCGGATCGGCCGTTTCTTGTTCTCGTTCCTGACAACCGCCGGGGTCGGGAGTGGCTGGACGAGCTCGTCTGGACCCCCGCGGCCCGGATACTGGCGCGGCGGTTCTGGCCCGGGCCGGTGACGCTCATCCTGTCGGGCCCACGGGACCGAATCCCCCCGGGCGTGCGAAACGCGGATGGGGGGGTCGCGGTTCGCGTGAGTCCCCATCCGGTCGCCGGTGAGCTGCTGGCGCGATGGGACGGACCCCTTCTTTCGACGAGTGCGAATCGATCCGGGGATCCGCCGGCCGTCATGGCGCAGACCGTGAAGGACTCGTTTCAGGGTGCCATCGACGAGGGTTCCCTGCTGGTCGTCGATGGCGGGGCACTGGAGCAGAGCCCTCCCTCGACCCTGGTGGACTGTACGGGAGACCGGCCACGGATCGTGCGAGAGGGCGCGGTTTCGATGCGAACACTGATGAGGGAGTTGGAGGAGATCCATGAGAGATGAGCGAATGGGAGGGGAGTCCGAGGTTCGCGGTGAGCCGTTCCGGATCCTCTTCGTCTGTACGGGCAACACTTGCCGAAGCCCCATGGCCGAGGCCATCGCGCGGGCGGCGCTCCGGGATCGGGGATGGGACCATGTGACCGTGGAGTCTGCCGGGGTGGCGGCCTTTCCGGGGGCTCCGATTTCCGGAGGGGCGGTCCGGGCGGCCGCTCGACACGGGATCGAACTCGACCACCATCGGTCGTCGCCTCTCACCGAAGCACGGGTCGAGGACTCCAACCTGATCCTCACCATGTCCCCTTCGCACCTTCAGGTACTGGTCGATCTGGGTGCGGAGGGCCGTTCGGCCGTTCTTCCGGTCTTTGCCCGCGGCGAGACCAAGATTCGACCCGGGGACGGGGTCCAGGACCCGATCGGGGGCGATGATGCGCTGTACGAGGCGACTTTTCGGGAGCTTCGGGAGTTGATCGAGTCCGCGCTGAATCGACTCGCCCCGATGCTCTCCCCCGAGCGCTGACCCGATGACTCGGCTTCTGGTCCTCCTGGGCGATCCGGTCGCGCACTCGCTCTCTCCCCGCTTCCAGAATGCTGCGCTCGAGGCCGAGAATCTGGATGCCCGGTATATCGCGCTTCGTGCGGACGGATCGGATCTGGCGGGACTCCTGCGCGGGATCGCTCGCGCGGGGGGTGCCGGGAATGTGACTCTCCCGCACAAGGGGATCGCGGCCCGGACGGTCGAGGTGTCCACCGAGGCGGTTCGGCTCACTGGAGCCTGCAATACCTTCTGGCTCGAGGACGGTGCGATCCACGGCGACAACACCGATGTGGACGGGTTGAGAGGCGCGATCGGGGCCCTCCTCGATCGACCGCTCGACGGGAGCCGATCCCTCGTGCTGGGTGCGGGGGGAGCGGCACGGGCCGCCGTGCTCGCACTCGCTCGGGAAGGCGCCGCAACGATTTCGGTCCGGAACCGGACCCGGAGCCGGGCCGAGCGGCTGGTCGAGGAGATGGCCGATGGCGTCGCGCCGACCAGACTCGAGGTCTGGACCCCGGTCCCCGATTCCGGGCGGGTGGAACGATCGGGGGAGGGTCCGGGGATGGTGGTGAACGCCACGTCGCTCGGGCTCCGGGAGTCGGATCCGCTCCCCCTGGATCCAGCGGAGATGCCGGCGGGATCGGTGGCGATGGATCTGGTTTACGCGAAGGGGGAGACCGGCTGGGTCCGACGGCTCCGAGAGGCCGGGTGGACCGCCGCCGATGGACGGGAGATGCTGCTCCGGCAGGGTGCCCTCTCCTTTGAGCGGTGGTGGGGTCGGCCGGCACCGATGGACGCCATGAGGAAGGCCCTCGACTCGTCGGAGGCCACCCCATGATGGCCGCCGGAGGATGGGTGCAGGCAGGCCTGGACCTCCTGCTTCCGCCGGGATGTGCGGTCTGTGGGGGACCCTCCGGGCCGCGCTGTCGAGACACCGGCCGCGCGGAGATGCTCTGCCCTCGTTGTCGGACTCGACTCCGCCCTCCCACGTCGCCGGGATGCGCCCGCTGCCACGCACCTCTCGGCTCCCGCCCGGGACGTGCGCAGGATGCCTGTCGCGAGTGTGAGGACTGGTCCGAGGCGCTGATTCGGGTGCGGAGTGCCACGATCCTGGTTCCCCCGGCGGACCGGATGGTCCATTCCCTCAAGTACGGCGGGTTGCCCGAGTTGGCGGCTCCGATGGCGCGGGCAATGGCCCGGTTCCTCCCCGATCTCGAGGAACCCGGGCGCGAGGCCGTTCTGGTCCCGGTACCGACGACGTCCGATCGGTTGCGAACCCGGGGCTACAACCAGGCTCTCCGACTGTCGGAAGAGTTGGGTCGGAGGACCGGTCGGACCGTGGTCGAGGCCCTGCGCCGGAAGCGGGGTGGCGGGAGTCAGGTCGCCTTGCACAGGGAGGAGCGCATGGCTAACGTCCGAGGGGTATTCGAGCCTACCGAACAGGCCGAAGTCCTGTCCGGAGACCGGACCGTCATCGTGGTGGACGACGTGCTCACGACCGGAGCGACTGCAGGCGAGATCGCCGAAGTTCTGGCCGGGGCGGGGGCCGGGTCCATCCGACTTCTGGTCTTCGCCCGTGCGCTTCCGGGCCGGACCCGTGATCCCCGTGGTGGACTTGAGCCGCCACCGGGCTTTTTTCATGTCGGAGAGGGCCGTCGAGCGGCCCCCGGCACCGAATCTTCAGCAACGACTGAGCGAAGGAGTTGAGTAGATGGCGACTCGTGTAGCGATCAACGGTTTCGGCCGCATCGGACGACTGGTTCTGCGGGACATTATCCAGAGACAGTATGAGAACCTGGAGGTCGTCGCGGTCAACGACCTCACGGACAGCCGGACGCTGGCCCACCTCTTCAAGTACGACTCCGTGCACGGGACCTTCCCGGGCGAGGTCGAGGCCACCGATTCAGGGATCCGGATCGGTGGGGGAAAGGTTCGGGTGCTCTCGGAGCGGGATCCGGCGGCGCTGCCGTGGTCCGAGCTGGAGGTCGATATCGTGGTGGAGTGCACGGGCTTCTTCACGGAGCGGTCCAAGGCCGCGAAGCATCTCGAAGCCGGTGCGCGTAAGGTCATCATCTCCGCTCCCGCCAAGAACGATGATGTCACGATCGTCCTGGGTGTGAACGAGGACCGCTATGATCCCGAGGCGCACGACGTGATCTCGAACGCCTCGTGCACCACGAACTGCCTGGCACCGGTGGCCAAGGTGATCCTCGAGGAGTTCGGATTCGTGCGGGGTCTGATGACCACGGTTCACGCGTACACGAACGATCAGACCACGCTCGATGCACCGCACAAGGACCTGCGGCGTGCCCGCGCGGCCGCCGTTTCGATGATCCCGACCACGACCGGTGCGGCCCGGGCGACCGCACTCGTCCTTCCCGAGCTGGAGGGAAAGCTCGATGGAATGGCCATTCGCGTGCCGACCCCGGACGTGTCCCTGGTCGACCTGACCTGTGAGGTGGAACGGGACGTCACCGTCGACCTCGTCAATGCCGCCTTCCGGACCGCGGCCGGGGGAACCATGAAGGGGATCCTGGGCACATCGGACCTTCCCCTGGTGTCGATCGACTATGTCGGAAACCCACACTCTTCGGTCGTGGATCTCGCGTCGACCTCGGTGATCGGTGACCGGATGATCAAGGTCCTTTCGTGGTACGACAACGAGTGGGGGTACGCCAGCCGAATCGTGGATCTGACCCGCTACGTCGCGAAACGTCTGCCGGGGAGCTGAGCGATGGATTCGGTCCTTCCCCTCTCGGACCTTCCCGATTCCCGTCTTCGTGGGCAGCGCGCTCTCGTGAGTGTCGACTACAACGTGCCCCTCAACTCCGAGGGCGAGGTGTCGGATGCATCGCGGATCACGGCCACGCTGCCCACCTTGCGACGGCTCGTGGCTGCGGGGGCCCGGGTCGTTCTGGTCTCGCACATGGGGCGACCCGACGGGAGCCCCGATCCGTCATTGTCGCTGGGCCCGGTGGTGCCGATCCTGCGGGAGGAGCTCGGGGTCGAGGTCGGTTTCGCAACCGAGCGTCCGGGATCGCCGGAACTCTCGCAGCGGATTGAGTCTCTCGAGGATGGTGAGGTCGTGCTCCTGGAGAACATCCGGTTTCAACCAGGGGAGACCGAGAACGACGCGGAGCTGGCCGAATCGCTCGGTGGCCTCGGAGACCTGTTCGTGGGAGAGGCGTTCGGCGCGGCTCACCGGGCCCAGTCTTCCAATGTCGGTGCCGCCCGGATCATTCGGGAGCGAGGCGGGCTGGCCGTCGCCGGCACGCTGATGGAGACGGAGCTCCGCTTCCTGAGTGATGCGCTCGAGCACCCATCCCGGCCATTTGTGGCGGTGATGGGGGGAGCCAAGATCTCGGGAAAAATTGAGCTTATCGACGCGATCCTGCCCCGGGTCGACCGGCTTCTGGTCGGCGGGGCGATGGCCAATACCTTCTTTCGGGCGCTGGGGTTGGAGACCGGCGCTTCTCTGGTCGAAGTGGACCGGATCGATTTGGCGCAGGAACTCATGGACCGGGCGGGCGACAAGCTCCTTCTGCCGGTGGATGTGGTGGTGGCGACCGAGATCGATGCATCGGCGTCGACCCGAAGCGTGGACCGCTCCGAGGTGGAGGAGAGCGACCGGATCGCCGATATCGGACCGCGGACCCGGTCCATCTTCTCGAGAGTCCTCGAGGATGCCCGCACGGTCCTGTGGAATGGGCCGATGGGGGTGTTCGAGATGACTCCCTTCGCGGAGGGGACGATGCAGGTCGCGAAGAGCATCGCCGAGGCGAACGATCACGGGGCCCTGACGATCGTCGGGGGAGGGGACTCCGCGGCGGCGGTCGCCGATGCCCGGGTCCTGGACCGGATGTCGCACGTCTCGACCGGAGGGGGGGCCTCCCTGGACCTGCTGTCCGGAAAGTCCCTGCCCGGGGTCGATGCGTTGAGCCCGGCGGCCGAGGTGGACGGATCCGTCGACGAGGGGGTCGAGAGCCACGGTACCCAAGGAGATCGATGATGTCGGGAAGCGCAGCGAACGCCCGCATTGTGGCGGGAAACTGGAAGATGCACATGGGGCCGAGCCGGGCCCGCGCGTTCGTCGAGGCGTTTCGTCACCCGGAGGGTCGGGAGCAGGTCGAAGTCCTGCTCTTTCCACCTGCGGTGTCGCTGGCGACGCTTGTCGACGGACTGCGCGGCCGGGGAGTCCAGGCACGGCTCGGCGTCCAGAACATCCATCCGGAGCGGGAAGGTGCCTTCACCGGCGAGATCTCGGCCGAGATGGCGCGAGAGGCGGGGGCCCGATTCATCCTCGTCGGTCACTCGGAGCGTCGCCAGATCTTCGGCGAGAGCCCCGACGACACCGCCCGAAAGATCGCCGCTGCCTTCCGAGCCGGGTTGACGCCCCTGCTCTGCGTCGGTGAAACCCTTGTGGAGCGGCAGGCCGGGCGGCTCGAGGAGGTCCTCGGGCGCCACCTCGACGCGGCCCTGTCTCCGCGGGGGATCCGAGACCGAATCCACGATGGCGAACGGTTCCTGGTCGCCTACGAGCCGGTGTGGGCGATCGGAACGGGCGAGACGGCCACGCCCGCCGACGCGTCGGGCGCACATGCCTTCATTCGGAGCCGGCTGGAATCGCTCCTGGGCGACGGGGCCTCGGGGATTCCGATTCTGTACGGAGGATCGGTCAAGCCGGCGAATGCGGCAGAATTGCTGAACGCCCAAGGGGTGGACGGGGTGCTGGTCGGAGGTGCTTCTCTGGATCCGGTCTCCTTCGCGAAGATCATCGACGGGGCGCCGTGAGGACGTTGCCCCCGGGCGGTTCGGAAGCACGTCCGACTCCGAGTCGTTGACATTGGGGCCGCTAGCCCCGATTTTTCAACGCTGATCTCTGAATACGCACTGAGCCACGGTGGCATCTCGATATGTTCGGTTTTTTCCTGACACTCATGGTCCTGAACGGCTTCTTCCTGGCGACGGTCATCCTCCTTCAGGCAGGGAAGGGTGGTGGGCTCGCCGCGATGGGGGGAGGTGTCACCGCGACCGAGGGTGTCCTCGGTGGGCGGCAGGCAACCACCTTCCTGACACGGGCGACCTGGACCTCCGGGACCATTTTCATGGTTCTTGCCCTCATCCTGGCGATTCTATCCTCGCGGGGTACGGAGCCCGGATCGATTCTTCAGGACGATTTCCAGCTTCCGGGTCAGCAGCCCACTCCCGTCATTCCGGGGGGGGGCGAAGGCACCGGTGGCGCACCCGACCCGGTGATTCCGGACGGTCTCTGAGGACCGGGCGGGCATGTTGATGGATCCGGGTGCGGAGGTATCCGTGGTCCGGCCCATCGAGTGGGAACGCCTTGGATGCCTGGCTGAGGAGCTGGACCGCGCGCTCGGGGACATCCTTCCCTCCGATTCGGAGGGTCCCACTCGCGAAAGAGCATCGCGCACGCGGGCGACCAGCGCGATCTGCGCCGCGTTGGCGCTTCGCCGACGCACCGACGGCACCGGAGACCTGCTCGCACCCGCGAGTCGTTCTCGCGGGGCCGTTCTTGCGATGGGGGTGGAGCCCGAGGAGTACCTGCGGCAAGCGCTCGGACGGAGCCGTTCTCCCGACGGCGGCCGCGGCCCACAGTTCCACTGGTCCGATCTGGAGCGGGGCATTCTGGGCCCGATCCGCCCTCCCGGGACTTCCCTCGAGGTGATGGCCGGTGCGACGCTGTCCTTCCGGATGCGGAAACAGGATCGCGTCGGTCTCGTACTCGCTGACGGTTCGGAGTGTGCGACGGGCGCCTGGCACGAAGGGTTGAATTTCGCTGCCGTGCGTCGGTGCCCCCTGGTGGTCGTGGTCGACGCGCCCGCACCACCCAGAGGTCCGGAACCCGACGCAAGCGAGGATCCCCGGCAGGGGATCCGGCCGACCCGACTGACTTCGTGGCTCGACCTGTGCGACGGATACGGGATCCGTGGGCGGTCCGCTCCGATCGACGACCTTTCCGCCCTGCACGAGACCGTCGCGGAAAGTCTGGAACGTGCCCGGGCGGGCGGGGGCGTTCAACTGGTGGAGATTCGGGGGTCCCGGAGGCCGGGGAGCGATGAAGGCCTCCCTGAACCGCGAGCCGAGTCACGGAGCGACGACGAGGGTCCTTCCGCGCTCTTCCCGGCGATGGCCGAGGAGATTGGGGAGCAGGTCGATCGTGCTCTGCGTTCCGTTCTCGACGACCGGGAGCCGGAGGGACGCGAGGCGCTTCATCCGATCTTGAGCGACCGGGATGCGACCGTTCCGTGGTACCGGGACCCCGCGGGCAGAATGGGGAGCCGCAGAGCTCCCACGAGCGCGAACGCAGCTTCGACTTCGGAGACCAGGTGAGCGATTCGATGGAGCGAACGGAGGGAGGGCCCGGGAACGCCGAAGTTCCGGGGGCGCCCGAGCACGCGACGCGAACCCGGCGCGGAGAGCCCGTCACCTTCCTCGAGGCGATCTCGGAGGCGCTCTTCGAAGAGATGGATCGGGATCCCCGGGTCTTCCTGATGGGTGAGGACATCGGAAGCTACGGGGGAGCCTTCAAGGTCACCCGCGACTTTCTCGGGTACTTCGGTTCCGAGCGAGTGATCGACACCCCGATTTCGGAGGCCGGGTTCACCGGAGCGGCCGCCGGGGCGGCGCACATGGGGTTGCGCCCGGTCGTGGAGATCCAGTTCATGGATTTCATCTCGCCGGCCTACGACGTGATCACGAACTACATCGCGACCTCGCTCTACCGAGGGAGTGGACCGCAGTCGCTCGTGATCCGCGGGCCCGTGGGTGGAGGGAATCGAGGAGGTCCCTTCCACTCCCAGAACGTGGAGATGGCGTTCTTCCACACACCCGGCCTCAAGATCGTATACCCGTCGACCGCTCGGGACGCCAAGGGGCTGTTGAAGGCCGCGATCCGCGACGACGATCCGGTGATCTTCGAGGAGCACAAGGGGTTGTATCGATCGCCGGCCCTGCGCGAGGTCCTCCCCGACGAGGACTATGTGGTCCCGATCGGGAAGGCCCGGGTGGCTCGGGCCGGGACGGATCTGACCGTGGTCACCTACGGGATGATGGTTCACCGGTCGTCGGAGGCGGCCGACCGGCTGTTCGAGGAGGACGGGGTGTCCGTGGAGATTCTCGACCTGCGGACCCTCCTGCCCATGGACGACGAGGCGATCATGCGCTCGGTCCGCAAGACCGGACGCCTCCTGGTGGTTCACGAAGACACCCGTACCGGCGGAATCGCCGGCGAGATCGCGATGCGGGTGAACGAGCAGGCCTTCGAATGGCTGGATGCTCCGATCCTCCGGGTGACCGCCATCGACGCGCCCGTCCCGTATGCGGCGCCCCTCGAGGATTACTTCCTTCCCGGCGTCGACGATATCGTCACCGCCGCCCGCTACCTTGCCAAGTACTGAGGTCGGGGTAGGTTAAAGGGTTGCTTGTACGCCCTACCTTTCAACCGGATGCACGGAGACAACCACGTGGCTCGCATCGAAGTTCCCATGCCCCAGATGGGCGAATCCATCGCCGAAGGCACCGTTTCGCGCTGGCTGAAGCAGGTTGGTGACGCCGTGGAGCGTGACGAGCCGATCCTCGAGATCTCGACCGACAAGGTGGATGCGGAAATTCCCGCACCCCAATCCGGAACGCTGGTCGAGGTGGCCGTCGAGGAGGGCGAGACCGTCGAAGTCGGTACGATCGTCGCCTACATCGACACCGAGGGAGGGCAGGCGTCGTCCGCCGACGACTCCGACGAGGGGGACGAGGCCGGTGACGATCCTGACGGTGAGGACGAGGATCCGTCGCCCGAACAGGAAACCGCGCCCGAGTCGGACGAGGACGAGAAGGAGGACGAGAAGGAGGCCGAGACCGATTCACGGTCCCAGGGGGAGGAGGACGAGCCCGAATCCGCCGAGGAGCGCCTCAAGCAGCGGTCGACGCCCGTGGTGCGTCGGATGGCCGAAGAGCACGGGGTCGAACTCTCCGAAGTGACCGGATCCGGCCACGCCGGACGGGTCACCAAGCAGGACCTCCTCGATCATATGGAGAAGGCCGAAGCGGCGCCCGACGCATCGGAGGAGCCCGCTGAGGAAAAGGCGGCGGATCGCAAGGAGAAGGCTGCTCCGGCCCGTTCCGAGGGGCGTCCCGCGACCGCGGCCCCCTCGGAGCTGTGGAAGACCTTCTATGGCGAGGTCCAGCACCCCGAGTTCCCCGTGAGGGACGCGGATCGCGTGGAGACCATGGACAAGATCCGGCGCCTTACGGCCGAGCATATGGTCGTGGCGAAGCGGATCGTCCCGCACGTTCATTCCTTCATCGAGATCGACTTCACCCGGATCGATCGGATCCGGCGCGAGAACAAGAAGAAGTGGTCGGAGCAGGGGGCTCGCGTGAGCTTCACGGCATTCGTGACGTGGGCGATCTCCCGGGTCCTGCGGGACTTCCCGATGGTGAACGCGACCGCGTCGGGGAACAACATCATCTACCGCGGGAACGTGAACGTCGGGATCGCCGTGGATCTGGACCCCGGCCTGATCGTACCGGTGATTCGGGATGCCGACCACCTTTCCCTGGTCGGAATCGGATCCAAGGTGATGGACCTGGCGGAGCGTGCCCGGAGCCGTCGTCTCTCTCCGGACGAGATTCAGGGTGCGACCTTCTCGATCACCAACCCCGGTGTCCTCGGGACGATGGTGGGTCTTCCGATCATTCCGAAGGGAACGGCCGGGATCCTGGGTACGGGCGCCATCGAGAAGCGTGTCGTGGTGGTCGAGGACCCGGAAACGGGTGAAGACAGCATCGCCATCCGCAAGCGTTCCATCTTCTCTCTCGGCTATGACCACCGGATCGTGGACGGCGCGGATGCAGCGCGTTTCCTCTATGCGCTGAAGGAGATGCTCGAAGGCTTTCCCGAGGACGCCTGAGGAAGGCGTGGGAGCCCGAGCGGTCGTCGCCATGCAGCGGTCTGGAAGTGAACGCCCGCCAACGGCATCCCTCCGACCTCTTGAGGTGCGGAGGCTCGGCCTCGTTCCGTACGGGGAGGGGCTCAAGGTGCAGGAAGAGCTGGTCGGGCACCGTCGGGCGGGACGGGTGCCCGACCAGTTGCTCCTTCTGGAGCATCCGCACGTGATCACCATGGGGACCGGTACGGATCCGTCCCACCTGCTCGCGGACGAGCGGGAGCGGGTGGATCGGGGGATCGAACTCTTCGATTCCGGTCGCGGCGGGGACATCACCTACCATGGCCCGGGGCAGCTTGTGGGCTACCCCATTCTCGACCTGAAACCCGACCGCAAGGACCTGCATCGGTATCTGCGGGATCTGGAATCTGCCCTGATCCTCGTCCTGGATGCATTCGGGATCGAGGCCCGCAGAGCCGCAGGGCTCACGGGAGTGTGGACCGAGCGGGGCAAGGTGGCGGCGATCGGTGTGCGGGTGTCGTCGGGTTGGATCACATCCCACGGGTTCGCGCTGAACGTGACGACTGACCTGGAGTATTTCAGTGCGATCGTGCCGTGTGGCCTCGAGCAGCGGTCCGTGACCTCACTCCAGGAGTTGCTCGGGCGGCCGGTCTCCATGGACCTCGTGATGGATCGAGTCACGGAGGCGATGGCGGAGACCTTCGGGCGCCGTCCAGAGCCCTTCGACGGTCAGCCGGATTCCGAGCGGATCCCGGAGGGCGGGGCCGACTCGAAGAAGTCGAAGTAGCGGCCGCGCTCTTCCCGCTGGGCCTCGAGCCAGGCCTCGAAGCCCGACGCCACGAAGCCCCCGGATTCACTTTGATCCCGGGCCGCCTGAACGGCCAGGAAGTCCACGTATTCATTGCGTGGGTTCCCATCGTGACCCCGAACCCACTCCCATTCGACCTCGTGGCGTTCGCTCACACGGTCGAGCGTCTTCCAGAGTTCCACGTTCTCGATGGCGCCCCCCTTCCGCTTCCAACCGCGCTTCTTCCATCCATGGATCCACTCGCTCATGCCCTTGACGAGGTACTGGGAGTCGGAGACGAACCGCACCCGGCAGGGTCGCTTCAGTCCGGTCAGTCCTTCGATCGCGCTTCGGATCGCCATCCGGTTGTTGGTGGTGCCGGGCTCCGAGATCCAGAAGTCCCGACGCTTCCAGGTCGAGCCGGTCCAGAACTCCACCAGGCCGGCGGCACCTCCGGGGTTGCTGCGATCCTTGAACTGGTTTCCCAGGCAGGATTCGTCGGCGTGAATGATGACCTGCATTCGGTCGTTGGCAGTGGATTCCGGGAGGGATGACATCGGGAAGAGCGGGGCTGAGGGAAATCAGGGACTCGCGGGTCGTCCCCCACGCAGGGTCGGGTCCCGTCGGAAGTCGAGGGACAAGCGGGCTGGCGCACCGCGACCTGGACCTCCGATAAGGTAGGGTTCGGTGGCCGTGATCGGAACCCGAGGGGTCGAAAGCTCGGGAGCCCTTGTCCTCAGCCCCGCTGGATCTAGATTTTCACGGAACCACAACGACAGCCAACGGGTCGCGTCGGGAGGGGTGCTTGCCGCTCCGAACTTCTTGATCCCTCGCCCGGAACCGGAAATGCCCTTGTCCTCGTCAGCCTTCGACCGTGATCCTGCCTTCCTGCTTCTCGAAGATGGGCGCCGTTTCGACGGCGCCGTCCTGGGGGCCAGGGGTCTGGCGCTGGGTGAGGTCGTCTTCAATACGTCGATGACCGGATACCAGGAAATTCTGACGGACCCCTCGTACACCGGCCAGCTGGTCGCCATGACCTATCCGCTGATCGGGAATTACGGGGTCAACCCCGGGGACGAAGAGTCTTCAGGACCGGCAGCGAGTGGCTTCATCGTGCGGGAGGTGTCGCGCGTGGCGTCCTCGTGGCGCAGTGAAGGAGGGCTCGAGGAGTATCTCGAAGTCCATGGGGTCGTCGGAATCACCGAGATCGACAC
>REBS01000074.1 GCA_007692605.1 Gemmatimonadales bacterium | reverse complement strand
GTGAAGGTCTGGACTGGAGAGAACGGGACCTCGGACCGGGTGGTGGCGTATCTGATCTCTTCGAAGGGGCTCCCGGAAGAGCAGAGTCTCCGGAGGCACCTTGCGCAGAAACTCCCCGACGTGATGATCCCGACCGACTACGTGAAGCTGGACGCATTTCCCCTGACACCGAACGCGAAGGTCGATCGCAAGCGCCTTCCGCCTCCGGGCGAACGGCAGGCCCGCAGAGGGTCCGGCCCGGCGGTCGACCGGTCCGCAAGCGAGTTGCAGCGGCTGATCGCAGCCATCTGGTCCGAGGTGCTCGAGCAGCCCGAGGTGGGGCTCGACGACAACTTCTTCGATCTGGGGGGGCACTCCCTGCTCACCGTGCGGGTGCACTCGAAGCTCTCGAGCGAACTCGACGTCAGGGTCTCGATCACGGACCTGTTTCGCCACCCCACGGTGCGGTCGCTCGCGGCCCACCTCGAGGGAGACGGCGATGACGGTGAGGCGATGTCCGATGCCCGCGATCGGGCGGCGGCACGACGCGATGCCCTGCGGCACCGACGACGCAGGCGTCCTTCATGAGCAGCCGTGACTCCGGATTGAATCCGGACACCGCCATCGCGGTGGTCGGCATGGCCTGTCGGTTCCCCGGGGCCCGCACGATCCGGGAGTTCTGGCAGAATCTCCGCGACGGGGTGGAGTCGATCGAGGAGCTGACCGACGACGAGATCCGGGCCACCGGCGAAGATCCCGAGCTGCTCGAGCACCCCGACTACGTGAAGCGGGCGTCGGCGCTGTCGGGCATGGCGCTCTGGGACGCGGGCTTCTTCGGGATGAGCCCGAAAGAGGCCGCATCGATGGACCCGCAGCACCGGCACTTCCTGGAGCTGTCCTGGGAGGCCCTCGAGGCGGCCGGCTATGCCCCGGGCACCTTCGACGGACCGGTCGGCGTATTCGCCGGCTGCGGTGCCAACACCTACATGATGTTCAACCTGCTCGCCGATCCGGATCTGCTGCGGGAACAGGGGTTCTTCCTGCTCCGGCATATCGGCAACGACAAGGATTTCCTGGCCACGAGGGTCTCGTATCACCTGAACCTGACCGGCCCCGGCATCAACGTCCAGACCGCCTGCTCGACCTCTCTCACGGCGATTCACCTGGCAACCCAGAGCCTTCTGTCGTTCGAGTGCGACATGGCGCTGGCCGGTGGCGTCACGATCACGCACCCGCATCGGCGCGGGTACCTGTATCGAGAGGGCGAGATCCTCTCTCCCGACGGACGGTGTCGCGCCTTCGACGCGGACTCCGGGGGCACCGTGCTGGGGGACGGTGCCGGTGCGGTGGTGCTTCGGCGGCTCGAGGACGCCCTCGCCGACGGCGATACCATTCACGCCGTGGTGCGGGGAACCGCCGTGAACAACGACGGCTCGGCCAAGGTCGGCTACCTGGCCCCGAGTGTCGAGGGGCAGTCCAGGGTCGTGGCCGAAGCGCTCGCGGTGGCCGACGTGGATGCCAGCTCGATCGGCTACGTCGAGGCCCACGGCACGGGCACACCGATCGGCGACCCGATCGAGGTCACCGCGCTCACGCGGGCCTACCGTGCGAGCACCGACCGTGTGGGGTTCTGCGGGCTGGGATCGGTCAAGACGAACATCGGCCACCTGGACACCGCGGCCGGGGTGGCGGGCTTCATCAAGGCCGTGCTGGCGCTCGAGAATGCCGAGATCCCCCCGTCGCTCCACTTTCGCGAGCCCAATCCCGAGCTGGAACTCGAGTCGAGTCCCTTCCGGGTGGTCTCTCAGCGCACTCCGTGGACGCGCACCGGTGGCACGCCGCGCCGGGCGGCGGTCAGCTCCCTCGGTGTGGGGGGCACCAACGCCCACGTCGTCCTCGAAGAGGCCCCGCCGGCCCGCCCTTCGCCGGCCGCACCGGCCGCACGCAGGCACCAGCTCATCCTCCTGTCGGGCCGCAGCCGCGGGGTGGTCGGTCGGAGCGGAGCCCGCCTGGTCGACTATCTCGAGACCCATCCGGACCCGCCGCTGGCCGATGTGGCGTTCACGTTGCAGGCCGGGCGCGCCCGCTTCAGCGAGCGCCGCTTTCTCGTGGCGACGTCCCCCACCGAGGTGGTCGACGCGCTCGTGACCGAGGATCCGGACTGGATTCGGGATCACACGGCCGACCAGACGACCCGCAGCGTGACCTTTCTCTTTGCGGGGGGCGGTGCGCAGTACGCCGGCATGGCCCGCGGGCTCTACGAGTCGGAGGCGGTCTTTCGCGACCAGGTGGATCGGGGGCTGACCCTGCTGGACGGTGAATCCGCACCGCGGGTCCGGAGCCTCCTGTTTCCCGACGCGCCGGGGTCCGAGCCCCTCTCCGCGGCCGAGGCCGAACGACCCTCGATCGCCCTTCCCGCGCTCTTCATCGTTCAGCATGCGCAGGCGCGGCTGTGGATGTCGTGGGGGGTGGAGCCCTCGGCGATGATCGGACACAGCATGGGCGAATACACCGCCGCATGCCTGGCCGGAGTCTTTTCCCTGGAGGAGGCGCTCGAGCTGGTGGTCCTGCGGGGACGGCTGTTCGAGTCCGTATCCGGGGGCGGTATGCTGAGCGTGCCCCTCTCCGAGACCGAGCTTCGTCCACTCCTGGGCTCCGAGCTTTCGGTCGCCGCGGTGAACGGACCGGAGCTCTGCGTGGCCTCGGGTCCGCGCGAGGCCATCGACCGGCTCGAGGCCGAGCTCGCGGAACGGGAGATCGAAGCGCGCCGGATCCATATCGATGTGGCCGCGCATTCATCGATGCTGGAGCCGATCCTCGACGCATTCGGCGCCCGCCTTCGGGAGGCTCGGATGAGTCCTCCCGGCCTCCCCTTCGTCTCGAACCTGACGGGGAGCTGGATCACCGACGAGGATGCCACCGATCCGGAGTACTGGGTGCGGCAGCTTCGGGAAACCGTGCGCTTTTCCGAAGGGCTGAGCGAACTGCTCACCGACCCGGATCGGGTGCTGCTCGAGGTGGGGCCGGGACGGACGCTGGCCACCCTCGCCCGGATTCACCCGGACCGCGACCCGAAGCAGGAGGCCTTCACCTCGCTCCGGCACCCCGACGAGGACCTCGAGGACGAGGCCTTCCTCCTCGAGGTGGTGGGGCGCCTGTGGCAGCACGGGGTCGAGATCGACTGGAAGGGCTTTCATGGAGATGCCGCACGCAAACGGATCCCGCTTCCCACCTATCCCTTCGAATCCGAGCACCACCTGGTCGAGACCGGACCGCTGCCCTCGACGCACCCGATGGTCGTTGTCGGGTCGGGGCACCGAGTCGGTGCGGCCACAGAGGAGGAGCGAGCGGCCGCACTGGACGCACTGGACGCACCGGGCGCACCGGCCGCACCGCCCGCACCGGGCGACACGAATTCCGAAGAACCCGCGCTCCCGGACGACCGCCCCCTCGACGCACTGGACTGGCTCCATCGCATCGAGTGGGTCGAGTCGCCCTTCCCCGAGGGGGCCGATCCCGATGCGCACTCCGGTGCGGGCCGGCGACCCGTCGGGGCCGCGAGCCTCGTCATGGGAAGCTCCGCCGTGGTGGAGCGCGTGGCCGCGGCGGTCTCCGATGCGTTTCCGGGGGATCGGTTGATCCGGGTCACCTTCGGCGAGCACTTCGGGCGCGACGAGCTGGGCTGGACCCTCCCGTCGGGGGACCTCGAGTCCGCCGCTCGCCTCCTGGACGAGGTGGTGGACCGGGAGGGACTCCCGGCGCGCATCGTCCACGCGGGGGCCCTGGGACTCCCCTCGCTGGCGATCGAGGATCCGGATGAGGACCCGGACGCCGTGTCGCCACACGATGCAGCGCTCGAAGCAGTCGAGAGCGGCGCCTTCTTCAGCCTCTTCGCGCTGGGTCGCGCCCTGGCCGAGCAGGTCGATGACGACGAGGTGGAGCTGGTGGTCCTCACCGAGGGCGCGGTCCGCCTCGAGGGGGATCCGGGGCATTCCCCGGCCGGGAGCCTGGTGGCGGGCCCGGTTCGCGTCCTTCCCGCCGAGGTTCCCGGAATCCGGACCCGCTGGATCGATCTTCCCTTCGAGGGCCTGACGCCGTCGGCGGTGACGCTTCTGACCCGCGAGCTGGTCGACGGGGATCCGACCCACTCCGGCACCGGGACCCATGGGATGGACGACGCCCTGCCCGGAGCCACCCCCGGCACCGGAGGGCGAGCCCAGCGGGTGGCCCTTCGGCCGGCGGGACGCTTCGTTCCCACCTACGGGCCGGTGGACGGAAATGGTCCGGGGGCAGGCGAGGGTGCGGGGTTCGCAGGGGTCGGCGATGGCGCGCCGGCTCCGCCCCCTCTCCCGGACGATGCCGTCTGTCTGATCACCGGAGGCTTCGGAGGGCTGGGACTCGAAGTGGCCCGTCACCTGGCCCGACGGTCAGAGGCGCGGATCGTGCTTCTGGGACG
>REBS01000024.1 GCA_007692605.1 Gemmatimonadales bacterium | reverse complement strand
TGCCAGCGGATCCAGGAAGCTCGGGTCCCACGCGGCCAGCTCCCCCGACACCACGCCCCAGCCGCCCACCGGCCCGACCGCCAGCAGGGGGATCGCCAGGAGCGCGAAGAGCATGAAGAAGGCCTGCAGCGTGTCGGTGAGCGAGACCGCCAGGAACCCGCCGACCGTCGTGTAGAGGAGCACGATCGCCGCGGTCAGGAGGATCCCCGTGGTCGGCTGGAGCCCGAAGCTCGCGCCGATCGCCTTGCCCCCACCCACGAACTGCGACGAGACATAGGCCGCCATGAAGCAGAGAATGACGACCGAGAGCACCGCCCGGAGCCGCCCGTCGTGATCGGAGAGACGCTCGGCGAAGATGTCGGTCAGGGTGACGCAGTCGCGGGCCCCCGCGAAGCGTCTCAACCGGCGGGCCAGCGTCAGGAAGAGGACGAACTCCACCGCCGTGTATCCGACCACCGCCCAGAGCGCCGACGCCCCCATGCTCCAGGCCATCCCGGTCACCCCGAGCAGGAGCCAGGCGCTGCGCCCCGACACCACCGCCGAGAGCGCCACCACCCACCGGTTCATGACCCGGCCACCCACGAAGAAGTTGCCGATCCCCTGCGACGAGAACCGGGCCGACCAGGCGCCGATCCCGATCAGCACCACGATGTAGCCGACGAAGGCCACGACCGCCCAGCCGTCGACCTCGATCGCGACCGCCACGCCCTCCTGCATGCGCTCCTCTCCCCTGTCCGCGGTTCCCGGGTAGCGTCAATCGGTGAGCATGGTAGCAGGCTCACCGGATCTTTGCGACTTCGGGGTGGGGCGGAAGGCGGGACGGGCGGTGGCGGGGGGCCGGAGCCCGGGGAGGGGGTTCGGCCGGGGACGCGGTGCTCGAGGACGACCGGGGGCGGGGGGCACATCGCTCGGGAACGCCCAGGGCGCGGTGTGCGTTTACTCCAATGCCCGGTCAGCGGAGCGTCTTTCGAGGGGGTTTTCGCTGTCACGGCCCCGTCGCAGCTTCGGCAAGCACCGCCCGAACTCGATTTCACCTCGTCGCATCCAACGCGAACCACCACACGAAGGCATGAAGATGGCAAAGATTTCAGTCGTGATCCTAGCGGGAACCGAGCAGCACTCCGACCTGGCCCGTGTCCTGAACGGGATCGGGCTCGTGCAGGAGGCGAAGGAGGCCGGCGACGACGTCGAGCTCATCTTCGACGGAGCGGGTGTGAGCTGGATCCCCGAACTCAACGACCCGGACCACAAGCTTCACAAGATGTTCGAGTCCGTGAAGGACCGGGTGGCGGGCGCATGCGAGTTCTGCTGCGGTGCCTTCGACGTGAAAGACGAGGTGCGCGAAGCGGGGATCCCGTTTCTGAGCGAGTACCAGGGGCACCCGAGCCTGCGCAAGCGGGTGGCCGAAGGCTACGAGATCGTGACCTTCTGAGCCTTCTGCGCTCAGTGGCGACCCCGACTGCGCTCCTTGCCCGGAAGCACCTCGAGGCAGGTGGTCCACCAGCCGGTGCGGATCGTCTCGATGAATTCTTCGGGGAGGCCTTCATCGGCCATCTCGTTCGCCAGCGCCTCGACCGCGTACGAGACCGGTATGAACTCGTGGACGAGTTCGCCGTCCACCTCTTCGAGCATGGCGTACCAGACCTCGGGGTTGCCGTCGTTGGGGGGGCGTCCGAGCGCCCCCGCATTCACGTACCAACGGCCGGGCCCGAGGGGGCGGGACCAGTGGATGCCCGTGTGGGTGCCGAGCACGACGTCGGCGTCGGCCTCGCGAACCAACCCGTCAAGGAAATGCGTAGGGGTGGTCGTCTCCCACAGGAACTCGTTCATGCGGCGGGGGCTTCCGTGCACCGCGAGCACCTCGAGCGACCCGAGGCGAAAGCGGAGCTCGTCGGGGAAGCTTCCCATCCAGGCCCGGTGCTCGGGCGAGGTGTTGGCGAGGGTGTAGTCGTAGCTGATCCGGGCGTAGTGATTGTCCTTCGGGTCGGTATATCCGCACTGGCAGTCGTCGAGCCCTCGGGCAATGGAATCATCGTAGTTGCCCCGGACCACGGGGATCTCGGCCTGCCTGAGGATCTCGGCGGTGCGGTCGGGGTGGGGCCCAAAGGCCCCCAGGTCGCCCAGGCAGAGGAGGAGGTCGGCGCCCCGCTCGGTGGCGTCGGCGATGGCGACCTCGAGCGCCCGGTGGTTCGAGTAGATCCCTCCGAAGGCCGCGACCTTCCTCACCTCGGGGACCTCGGTCGTCGCGAAGGGGCCGGGGCGCCAGAGGGGGGGTGCGGACGTCGTCTCCGATCGATCCCCGTCCTGTTCTCGAGCCGCGATCACCGGTCCGCCCCGGTCGTCGACCCGGTGTTCGAGCAGATGGACCCGCTCAGGTAGCAGGTGAAGCAGGCCGACTCCCCGAGGGGCGCCGGCTTCGAGGCGGCCTCCGCCAGCGTATCGCCCAGCCGGGCCGCCGGGGACTCGAGCAGGATCGGGCAGGCCTGCACCCCGCGGGCCGTGACGAGGCGGGCGCGACTGCAGAGCAGGTTGCCCAGGTCGAAGCCGTGCAGCATCTCGTGCGTGATCCGCTCGGTGTCCTCGTAGCCGCGGGTACGCTTCGCCTCTTCGCCGATGAGCAGCGGGGGGAGGATCTTGATCCGGGGCTGGTGATAGCCGAGCCCGGCCAGAAGCGTCCGGAAGGCCTCCAGGTACCCCTCGGTTTCGGCCTCGGGCCAGCTCCGCATGCATGTGATGATCGGCAGGAACCCGGCGTCGACCAGCTCGGCGGTCCCCTCGACGCAGCGATCGAAGGCGCCTTCGCCCCGGATCGCGTCGTTCATCTCGCGGGTGATACCATCGAGCGAGACCCGCATTTCGAGGGTGTAGAGGGAGTCCTCGGCCAGGCGAGCCAGTGCCCGGGCACGCCGGCGGGGCATGAGGGTCGCGTTCGTCAGGACGGTGGCGGGCCCGAGCTCCAGGGTGTCGGCGAGAATGGCCTCCATCTCGTGGTTCATGAAGGGCTCGCCCCCGGTGAAGTAGTACTCCTTGACTCCGAGCTCGACCGAGTCCTCGAGCGCGTCGCGCACCTGCTCGCGCGTCATGAACCAGAAGGAGTGGTTGTCGGGCGCGCACGAGATGAAGCAGTGCCGGCAGCGCAGGTTGCACACCGTGCCACTGACCTGAAACCAGAGCTGGTCGAGGGCCTCGAGGGGCGCCGTCGGGACATCGGGGCCCGGAGCGGACTTCGAGCCGGCCGATGCGGCGGCCTTCCACCCCCCGGGGGGGGGATCCATGACGGTGAGATCAACTCGTGCCAAGTGGAGACATCCGGGGTCGAGAGTCGCAGGGGGAGTCCGTGATCGGGGAGGCCTCGCCGGGCGGATCGTCGTGCCCGGTGAGTCCTCCCTGCTTCTCGGAAACGCCCGAAGGCCCGTGGGAGTTCCATTCGTCGGGTCCAGCCGGCGGGTCCCGGGCCCCCGTGCGCGGCTCTCCGGGAGGATCGCGGGGTACTCTCGCGTATGCCTGTCATGCTCCGCAGGATTCTTCTCCTGCCCCTGCTCCCCCTCGCGCTCCTGCTGGCGATCTGGGCGCTGCACCCCTGGCCCCTGCCGCTGCGCTGGGTGAATCCCACCAGTTCGGCCTACATGGAGCACCGGGTGAGCCAGGCGCGGGCGAGTGGCGAGACGTTGACGCTGCAGCATCGCTGGGTGCCCCTCGAGGACTTCCCCTCGCATCTGGTTCGCGCCGTCCTGGTCGCCGAAGACGACCGGTTCCGGGATCACGGCGGGATCGACTGGGAAGCCCTGGCCGAAGAGGTCCGCTACCGGGGCTCGATCCCCCCGGATCTGCGGGACCCGGCCGAACGGGAGCAGCTCGGTGACGCCTGGCGCTACGTGCGCGAGAACCGGGACCAGGTCCGCGGCCGCAGCACCCTGACCCAGCAGCTCGCCCGCAACCTCTACCTGTCTCCGGACCGGTCGTTCATCCGGAAGGGGCAGGAGCTTCTGATCACGCGCCGCCTCGAGTTCTTCCTTTCGAAGGACCGGATCCTGGAGCTCTACCTGAACCTGGCCGAGTTCGGGCCCGGAATCTTCGGGGTCGGTGCGGCGGCCGAGCATTACTTCGGGGTCGAAGCCCCGGCGCTGACCCGCCATCAGGCCGCGTCGCTCGCCGCCACCCTTCCCCATCCGCTGACCTCGAATCCGGGCTCGAACCCTGGCCGGATGGCGTGGCGCCGGGACCTGATCCTGAACCGGCTGGCCGGAGGTGGCGCTCCGATCCCGGCGGCGCCGGTCTCTCCGCCCGATCCGGTGCTGGATCCGGTCATCGATCCGGACACAGCGGGGGACGCGAGGGCGGATACCGTCGCGGATACCATTCCAGACCCCGTCACCGACACCGTCCCGGACATGGCCACCGACACGGGCGCGGACACCGTCGGGGTCACGGCAAGTGACACGGGCGCCGACACGACGGGGGTCAC
>REBS01000046.1 GCA_007692605.1 Gemmatimonadales bacterium | reverse complement strand
TCGCCCCCGCACGCGCTCGGCCACCTCGGCCGGCACGGGGATCTCCATGCGGAGGATCGCGGTCGAGTACACCTTGTCCTGGGCGTCGGTCATGAGCGTGACGGTGCCTCCGCCCGCGAGCGCCCCGTGCAGCATGAAGTTCAGGGCCTGCAGGTTGGGGAGTTCGTAGCGCTCGACCTCGCCCTCGACCAGGTCGCCGAAGTGCTCCCGGACCCGCTCGACGGTGAGGGTGTCGCGCAGCAGCTCGTAGTCCTCGGTGTCGTAGGCGATCACCCCGACGTTCGCGGTGTCGCCCTTGTCGCCCGATCGCGTGTGCGCGAGGTGCACGAGGGGGATCGTGGTCATGGTGGTCATCGGTCGAGCCTCCGGGTTGGGGTACGCATCTCAGACCTCCAGGATCCGCACGTTCAGGTGCGGCTGGACTGCCTCCTTGCGGATCAGCGCCGGCCAGTAGGCCATGATCTCCTGGACCCGGGGGCGTCCGCCCGCGAAGCCGGTCACCGAGGGTGGGCCGGTGAGCACCAGGGGCGCCAGCTCCCGGGTGAAGCGCTCGACGGCCGCCCGGTCCTGGCTGCGCACCGCGACCCGGAGCTCCACCTCGGGGTGATCGGCGGGCGCCGGCCCGGCCAGGTGGCCGTGGGTGGCGTCCCAGCCGACCAACTCGGTGCGGATCTCGTCGAACTCCAGCCCCAGGCGGTCGAGGCGGGCCCGCAGGATCCGGTCGGCGGCGAGCGCCTTGTCGGCGGCGTCGGGCCAGGCGTAGACGAGGGTGCCCACGGCCTTCCAGCCCCCGGAGTAGGCGATCGAGACCTTCAGGAAGTCGGTCTCCGGACGGCCTCTGACCCCGGTCACACGGACGCGGTCCGGCCCGACCTCCTCGAGACGAACCTGGCTCAGATCGGCCACGACGTCGGGGGTGATGTAGTCCGACGGATCACCCATCTCGTAGAGGAGCTGCTCGGTCACCACGGCGCGGTTGATCCGCCCCCCGGTGCCGGGATGCTTGGTCACCACGAACGACCCGTCGGCGCTGGCCTCGATGAGGGGAAACCCGACCGACTCCATGGCCGGGATCGTCCACCAGTCGACCATCGCGTTGCCGCCCGAAGCCTGCGCCCCGCACTCGTTGATGTGCCCCGCGACCACCCCGTGCGCCACCCGGTCGTGATCGGAGGGATCCCAGCCGAACTCGTGCATCATGGGCCCGTAGGTGAGCGCGGTGTCAGTCGAGCGCCCCGTGACGATCACGTCGGCGCCTCCTTCGAGCGCCCGCATGATCGGACGCGCCCCGATGTAGGCGTTGGCGCTCTGCACCTGATCCAGGATCGGCTCGAGGGGCTCGCCCGTCTCCATGTTCAGGAGTTCGTGGCCCTCGGCGATCAGTTCGGGCAGGCGTTCGCGGAGGTCGTCGCCGGTCACCACGCCGACCTTCGCCCGGCCACCCACCCCCGCCTTCCGCCCGGCTTCGAGGAGGGCTTCCCCGCACCCCTCGGGATTCACGCCCCCGGCATTCGTCACGATCCGCACGCCCTTCTCGATGATCGCGGGGAAGATCCGCTCCATCAGGGGCACGAAGTCGCGCGCGAATCCGGCATCGGGATCGCGGCTGCGCTGCTTCTGCATGATGGACATGGTGACCTCGGCCAGGTAGTCCATCATCAGGTAGTCGAGGGGGCCGCCCTCGACCTGACGCACGGGGGCCTCGAGGTCATCGCCCCAGAAGCCCTGGCCACTGCCGATCCGGATGATCCGGTCGTCTGCACTCATGATCGCCCTCTTCGCATATCTGTCCTCGAATCTGATTCAGGGGTCGAAGCGTTCGTCAAGCCGGTCGCCGGCGCGCGGCCGGCCGCTCGTCCGTCAGGGCACACCCATCACCGCGCACCCGTCACCGCGCACCCGCCACCGCAATGTCCGTCACCGCACACCCGCCGGCAGGGTGAAGGGCCCCAGGTGCGGAGCAGGATTCTGGTTGGCCGCCCGCAGCAGGAGCGAGAGCGCGTCGCGCAGCTCTTCGGGGAGGACCACCTCGTCGACGAATCCCCTCGCGGCCGCGAACCGGGCATCGAGCTGCGCCTCGTACTCGGCGCGCACCTCGTCCATCTTCGTACTCAGGTCCTCGTCGGGCACCTTCCCTTCGGCCTTGAGCCGATCGATCTGCCCCGAGAAGAGGGCCATGACCGCCGACTCGCCCTCCATGACGCCCATCCGGCCGGTCGGCAACGAGAGGATGAAGTCCGGATCGAAGCCCTGTCCGGCCATGGCGTAGTAACCGGCGCCCGAGGCGTGGTTCAGGGTGAGCACCAGCTTCGGCACCGTCGCCGTCGCCATGGCCTCGACGAAGCGGGCTCCGGCCCGGATGATCCCGGAGTGCTCGGCCTCGGGCCCGACCATGAAGCCGGACACATCCTGCACGAAGAGCAGGGGTCGCCGCTGGCGATTCATGGTCTCGATGAAGTACGCCACCTTCTCGGCGCTCGCCGTGTAGACGATCCCCCCGAAGGTGGGGCGACCCCCCTGCGGGTCCTGGATCAGCCCGCGCGCATTGGTGATGATCCCGACCGGCACACCGTCGATGTAGCCGGTGCCGCAGATCATCTCGCGCGCCCGATCGGGCTGAAACTCGTCGAACTCGCCGTCATCGAGGAGGCACTCGAGCACCTTGTGCATCTCGTAGGGCTGGCGGTGGTCTTCGGGGAGGAGGTCGTAGAGCTCCGAAGGATCCCGGGCGGGATCGGCCCCGGACTCCGGAAGCCTCAGTGCCCCGGCCTCGATGGGGAGCTCGGCGATCAGGGTGCGGAGCTTGGCGATGCAGGCCTCGTCGTCGGGCACCCGGTAGTGGGCGACGCCCGAGACCTCGGTATGCACCTTCGCTCCGCCCAGCTCCTCGCTCTCGACGACCTGCCCGGTCGCTCCCTTGACCAGGTTCGGGCCGCCCAGGCCCATGAAGCTGGTCCCCTCGACCATGATGATCGAGTCCGAGAGCGCCGGCAGGTAGGCACCCCCGGCGATGCAGGGTCCCATGACGGCCGACAGCTGCGGCACCTTCAGGTAGCGCCGCATGATCGAGTTGTAGTAGAAGATCCGCGCGGCGCCGTACTGACCGGGAAACACCCCGCCCTGGTAGGGGAGATTCACCCCGGCCGAGTCGACCAGGTAGAGGATCGGGATCCGGCAGCGCATCGCGATCTCCTGCGCCCGCAGGATCTTGGTGATCGTCTCGGGCCACCACGAGCCCGCCTTGACGGTCGCATCGTTCGCGACCACGACGACTTCGCGGCCCTCGACCCGCCCCACCCCGGTCACGACACCGGCCGAGGGGGCCTGCCCATCGTAGCGATCGTGCGCGACCAGAAGGCCGACCTCGACCCAGGAACTGTCCGGATCGAGAAGCCGGGTCACCCGCTCCCGGGCCGTCAGCTTCCCCTGCTTGTGCTGCCGCTCGATCCGCCGGTCCCCCCCGCCCTTGCGGAGGGTATCACGAAGCTCCTGCAGTTCCGATGCGAGGGTCCGGAGTCGGCCCGATCCACTCACCGCGCCGCTCCCTCGCCGGGTGCTCCCTCACCCCGGGTATCGCCCACTGTCGCATTTTCTGCGCCCGGCGTGTCCCCATGACGCTCGGCGAACCACTCGCGGATGTAGGCGATCGCGTCCCCCGTCGGGGTACCCGGTCCGAAGAGGCGGCCCGTGCCCTGCTCTTCGAGTGCCCGGACGTCATCCTCGGGAATGATGCCACCTCCCGTGAGCAGGATGTCTTCGGCACCCGCCTCGTCGAGCAGCTTCTTGACCCTCGGAAAGAGGGTCATGTGCGCGCCCGAGAGCAGCGACATCGCCACCACGTCGACATCTTCCTGTACGGCCGCGGCGACGATCATCTCGGGGGTCTGATGGAGGCCGGTGTAGATGACCTCGAACCCCGCATCGCGGAAGCTGCTCGCGATCACCTTCGCGCCACGATCGTGCCCATCCAGTCCGGGCTTCGCCACCAGGACGCGGATCTTGCGTTCCCCGTCGTTCATGTCCCTGCTCTCCAGTAGGAAAGGTGAGTTTCTGCCGGGTACGGGGTGTCGGCCAATGCGCCGGACCCCACAGCCCTGAAGGATACCAAGAAACCGGTTGTGCTGTACAGGTCTGCGGGTGCCGGCTCCCGCCGGGGACTCCGGCCGACCCCGGGGAGCCGACTCCGGCAGCCGACTTTGGCAGCCGACTTTGGCAGGGGCGGCCCACAGGCATGCGAATTCATGATAACGCCCTCCGGCGCGCCAACGGTTCATGCGATTTCATGATAGCCCTCACGGTTCTCCTCCGGCGTCATGCGTATTCATGATAAGCATTCGCTCCACCCCATTCTCAACCCAGCCCAATGCACACCTCTCAATCCATCGCCTCGAGCGCGGCAAGCAGCTTCGCGGTCGGGATGACCGATTCCCGCTCGTAGCGGGCCCCGGCCGTGCTCCAGTCCGGCACGATGCCGCG
>REBS01000165.1 GCA_007692605.1 Gemmatimonadales bacterium | reverse complement strand
AGCTCCGGGAGGGAATTGAACCCTCGACCTCTTCCTTACCAAGGAAGCGCTCTACCACTGAGCTACCGGAGCGGTGCACTTCCGGGGGCGCCTTCCAGGCCCCCTTCTCTTCAGAGCGGGAGACGGGACTCGAACCCGCGACCCTCAGCTTGGAAGGCTGATGCTCTAGCCAACTGAGCTACTCCCGCGGCACTCCTTGAATTTTTACCACTCGTTCCAACATCCACATCGTCCTTCCGCGCGTTTCCAAACCGCCCCGGTCCCCGAATCGGTCGCCCGATTGGTCGCGGTGCCCGCGCATCCGGTCAGTGGTGGGGGAAGGATTCGAACCTTCGAAGGCATAAGCCAGCAGATTTACAGTCTGCCCCGTTTGACCGCTTCGGTACCCCACCCTGCTCACGGCTTCGCCGTGACGGCCTCTCGACCGTGCACGGCGAAGGAGCTGACGGAGGGACTCGAACCCTCAACCTGCCGCTTACAAGGCGGCTGCTCTTCCAATTGAGCTACGTCAGCGGGAACCGAGCCGTAAATTGTATTCCCACAGGGGGTCGGTGTCAACCGTCCACCCCACACTTCTCTCTCGCGACGTTCAGCCGGGAAGCTCCGACGGCGTCCCTCGCTTCCAGCGGGTTCCCTGCGCGCTGTCCTCGAGAATCACCCCTTCGGCCCCGAGCTCCTCACGGATCGCATCCGCCCGTTGCCAGTCCCTTTCGGACCTGGCGTCCTCGCGCTCCCGGATCCGCGACTCGACCCAGCGGGCAAATTCCGGATCGACCACTCGACCCGCCCGACCGGTCTCCAGGAGCCCGAGCACCTCATCCATCGACCGAAGGGCCTCCAGCGCCCGAAGGAGGCCGGACGCTGAGGCCTCGTCCACCACGGAATTGGCTTCCCGCATGAAGACGAACAGGGCCGCCAACGCCTCCGCGGCGTTCAGGTCATCGGCGAGCGCCTCCCGGAACGACGCCTCGGCCCGATCCGCAATCGCCCGAAGCGTTTCGGTCGACGCATCCTCGTCCTTGGAGTCCCCCGAGGCCTCCTCGACGGCCTCCTCGAGCCTCGCTTCGAAATCCAGGAGCCGCGATACCGCTCGCGCCGAACCCTCGAGCCCGGCACGGGTGAAGTTCAACTCGCTCCGGTAGTGCGCGGAGAGCAGCTGATGTCGAATCGCCGCCGGCGGCACACCTTCGTCGATCAGGCCCCGCACCGAGATCACGTTGCCGAGAGATTTCGACATCTTCTCCCCTTCGACCCGCAGGTGCTTCACATGGAGCCAGGTCCTCACGAAGGGCTTTCCCGTAGCCCCCTCGGACTGGGCGATCTCGTCTTCATGATGGGGAAAGATCAGGTCCTCACCCCCGAGGTGCAGATCGAGCGTCTCGCCGACCTCGGCCAGTCCCATCGCCGAACATTCCAGGTGCCAGCCGGGCCGCCCCCGTCCCCAGGGCGCCTCCCAGACCGCACCCACCGCCTCGTCCCCCTCCTTTGAGGCCTTCCAGAGGGCGAAATCCCTCGCATCCTCCTTCTCGTACTCGTCCGCCGCCACCCTCTCTCCCCTGCGGCCCTGCTCCAGGTCCTTTCCCGACAGCTTCCCGTAGTCCGGAAAGGCCGAGATGTCGAAGTATACCGACCCATCGTCGGTGGAATAGGCCAGCCCACGCTCCAGGAGGATCGAGACCAGCTCGATCATACGGTCCACATACGAGGTCGCGCGCGGGTAGAGGTCGAACCGACGGATCCCGAGTGTGTCGGCCTCCTCCATGATCGACTCGGCGAAGGGCGCCGTGTACTCCTCGAGCGTCATTCCCTCCCTGGCAGCCGCCGCGATCGTCTTGTCGTCGACATCGGTCAGGTTCATGACGAAGTGGACCGGATACCCCAGCCACTCCAGCGTGCGGTGCACGAGGTCGTAGAAGACGAAGGTCCGGAAGTTCCCGATGTGGGCATGACCGTAGACCGTCGGACCGCAGGCGTAGATGCCCACCCGCTCGGGATCGAGAGGCTGAAAGGGCTCGAGGCTGCGCGTGGCGGTGTTGTAAAGCCGAAGACCCATGGATCCGAAGTGGGAGACGAAGAATGAAGTCGAACTCGGGGAGGCCCGGCCGGACGCCGAACACCTCCGGGCGCACCAATCTTACGGGAGAAGCCGGATCTCTTCCACCCGCCAGTGACCATCGAGGCGGGCCATCGAGAGAAAGAGCGTGTACTCCACCCACTGCGAAGTGCCCGTCCGGCGCGCGGACCAGGCGAGTTCCACGAAGCCCCGATCCTCGGTTCCACCGGCGACCGCGGCACGGGTGACCTGCGCCGTTCTCTCCTCGAAGCCCCTCAGGAAATCCCGGACGGCTGCCATCGCCTGTCGGGGAGGGGTGGCGGAACGGGCCGGCCCATCGAGGTGCAAACGGATCCCGTCCCGGGCCAGAAGGGGCCCCAGACTCTCGGCCTGGCCGGCGGCCCAGAGGCGCGCGAACTCCTGCGCGATCGGGGCGAGCTCGGGGTCCATGGCCTCTTCCTGCGCCTGTGCGCCCGTGGACAGAAAAGGGAGTACCAGCATCAGGACCGGAACCAGAAGCCACCGACCTCGGGCGCTCGAGCGGGAACGCCGGGTCATCGCACACCCCCGACCGCACCGGCGATCTCGGAGCGAACCGCTGCGAGGGCCACCTGCGGATCCTCCGCAGCGGTCACCGCCCGGCCCAGTACGAGATGCGTCGCGCCCTCCTGGACGGCCCGGCTCGGCGTGGCGACGCGGCGCTGATCGTGTGCGGCACCGCCTTCCAGCCGGATTCCGGGAGTCACGATGCTGGCTGCAGAACCGATCTGCCGACGGATCGACCCGGCCTCCCACGCCGAAGCGACCACCCCGTCGATCCCGCACTCCATCGCCAGCCCGGCCAGTCTCGGGGCCTCGTCCGACGGGTTCGCACCCTCCGGCCGTCCCCACGCCTCTCCGAGCCCGTCGGAATCCAGCGAGGTGAGGACCGTGACGGCGAGCAGAGCGAGGGAACCGTCCCGGGCTCCGGCCGCGGCTTCGAGCATCCGTCTACCGCCCGAGGCATGGAGCGTGAGCAGCTCGACACCCAGCCCCGATGCCGATCGGACGGCGGCGGCCACGGTGTTCGGAATATCGTGCAGCTTCAGATCGAGAAAGATCCGCACACCTCGCTCCTGAATCCGACGCACCACATCCGGGCCCTCCCGGGTGAACAGCTCCAGGCCGACCTTCACGAAATCCAGCTCCGGACCGAGTCGGTCAACCAACCGGAGTGCCTCGGGGGCGTCGGGAACATCCAACGCCACGATGATGTCAGCCATCTACTTCTCCTGACTCGTCTTCGAGCCCATTCGGCGCCATCCGGGCGGAGCCGATCCACTCTGAAAGGGCCTTCACCCCATGCCGCCGGGCGAACCGGCGGATCTCTCTATCTACACGGGGCGCCGAGCGGGGGTCCCAAAACGACGCCGTGCCCAGCTGCACCAGCGAGGCGCCGGCGAGGAAGTATTGAACGGCGTCCTCGCCCCTTCGAATGCCCCCGACCCCGATGATCGGAAGATCGGTGGCCTGTCGGGCCCTCCAGACCGCGTGCACCCCCACCGCGCGCAGTGCCGGGCCGCTCATCCCTCCCGCCCCCGCGCCCAAAACGGGTCGGCGGGTTCGGGGGTCCAGGACCAGGGCCGGGAGGGTGTTGACGAGGGTGAGGCCGTCCGCACCGGCGCCTTCCGCCGCCTGGACGATCGGAGCGAGATCCGGAGCATTGGGTGCAAGCTTCACGAGGATCGGCCGTTCGGTCCGGGCCCTGATTCCCTCCACGACGGGGCCGAGCGCTTCCGGGTCGAGCGCGAAGGGAAGGCCTCCCCGACGCGTGTCGTTCGGGCAGGAGAGATTGAGTTCGAACCCCAGGAAACCCTCGGCGTCGTCGAGGATCTCCACGATCCGCAGGTACTCTTCGGGGGTGTGCCCCGCCACACTGACGAACACCGGCACCCCGGGCAGGTGGTCACGCAGCCAGGGCAGCTTCTCTTCGCGGACCTTCCGGGCCCCCGGATTCGCGAGTCCGATCGAGTTCAGCATTCCGGCGTCGATCTCGGCGACTCTGGGCGCTGGATTTCCCCATCGGGGCTCGAGGGTCACCGACTTCGTGACGAGCCCCCCGATCCGGTCGAGTTCGGTGACCTGGGCCACCTCCTCTCCGAACCCGCAGGTCCCGGCGGCGAGGAGCACGGGACTCGCAAACCGGGCTCCGAACAGAGTCTGCGCAGCGTCCACCCGGTCAGCGCCCTGCGGAAGGGTAGCGGTCAAAGAAGGTCCGGACAGCGTTCGCGAGCGCGCGTGCCGTGTCCGTGTGGAACTCGGGACGCATCATCAGGCGTTCCTCTTCGCGGTTCGTCAGAAACCCGACCTCGACGAGCACCGAGGGCATCATGGCGTTGGTGATCACGGCAAACGGGCCCTGCTTCACCCCTCGATCGGGCCCGGGGTGAAAGGTCCCGAGCTCTCTCTGCACCAGGTCGGCGAGAAGCGACGACCATTGCTGATGGTCGAAGGTCCTCAGGTCACGGAGGATCGCGGTCAGCAGGGGGTCGGGAGTATCGCCCTCCTCGGGCCCGTTTCGGAACAGGGGCGCATTTTCGGCCGCGGCCACCCGTCGCTCGTGCTCGGTGCGAGCCTCGGAAAGAAAATACGTCTCGAACCCTCGCACACCCGGTCGATCCGGAGCCGCATTGGCATGGATCGAGACGAACACGCCGACCCGGTCTCCCTTCCACTCGGTCGCCATCTCCCCCCGCTCCCAGATCGGTACCGCAACATCCCGATCCCGGGTGAGCCTGACCTCGATATCGGGATCCCCGGAGAGTTCGCGGGCGAGGGCGAGCCCGATCGCGAGCGCGACCTCCTTTTCCCGCACACCACCCGGTCCGATCGCCCCCGGCTCATCTCCACCGTGCCCGGGATCGATGATCACCACCCGCGGACGACGGTCTGGATCCTGGACCGGTTCGGCCGGGCCTCGCTCGGCCTCACCCGGCCCCGTGGCCTCGGCCGGGTCCCTCGCGCCCTCGATTCCGGGCGCCCCGGGAATGGGGCCTTCCGCGACACGAAAGAGCGCGGCATCCGGATCATACTGGTATGCGTCGGGGAGCAGCGCCGGAAAGAAGTCGGTCAGCAGCTGCAGGGGAACGAAGAGTTCTCCGGAAAAGACATACGGGGCCTCTACGAGCTGCAGGAGCTCTCCATCCCAGCGGAAGTACGGTGAGGTGGGGGTGAACCGGAGCTCCAGGCCCGTGCGATGAAGGAGTCGGTGGACGACCCCGTCGCGGCCCAGCTGCCAGCCCATCGCTTCGAACTCCGCAGCCCGGAGCGAAGGATATCCGCGATGAGACGAAACGCCGAGCTCGGCCTCCACTCCACCTGCGAAGCGGACGGTCACCTGGTCGGGGCCCTGCGCCAGGAGGCTCGACCCTCCGACAGTGGCGAAGAGTGCCAGGCAGGCGGCCGCCGACACCGCCCAGCGGAGAAGGGCGGTTCCGCGTCCGGACCTCCGTCGACCCCCGATCATTGCCCGCCCCCCGAATCGATGGCTCGACGCGTCTCCCTCTCCTGGGTGCGGCGCTTCAACGTCTCACGCTTGTCGTGCAGCTTCTTACCTCGCGCCAGGGCGATCCGGACCTTCGCGTACCCGCGCTTGAAATAGATCTCGAGGGGGATCAGGGCGAGCCCCTTCGCATCGACCTGTCCGACCAACTTCCGGATCTCGCTGCTCTTCAGCAGCAGCTTCCGGGTCCTCATCGGATCGTCGTTCCAGCGATTGGCCTGCATGTAGGGGGAGATGTGCAGGTTGTGGAGCCAGACCTCGCCGCCATCCACCCGAGCGAAGGCGTCCTGGAATCCGACCTTCCCCTCTCGAAGCGACTTCACCTCGGGTCCCGTGAGCACCATTCCGGCCTCCCACTGGTCCAGAATGTGATATTCGTGTCGGGCCTTCCGGTTCGTCGCGACCGTGCGGTGTCCTCCCGACGGCTCACCCATCCCCACTCCCTTGCCAGCAATGTGACCTCACTCGAATCCGGTACGCCGCAGTCTCCTGAGATGTCAGAAGATCAGAACGGGCGTTCCCACCTCGACTCGATGATACAGCTGCCGGGCTGCTTCGTTCGTCAGTCGAATGCAGCCGTGTGAGATCCGGCGGGTCTCGGGATCCGGGTCCAGAAGCAGGTGGGGCCGATCGGTCCCGTGAATCGCGATTCCGTCGCCCAGGTAAAGAGCCGAAGTTCCAAGGGTGTTGGCGATGTAGCGACTCGGATGGTTCTGAGCCGGAATCGACATCCCGTTCTGGATGAAGTACCAGTCCGGAGCGATCCAGACCGGATCCTTCTCGCGGCGCAGGACCCGGAACATCCCGACCGGTGTCGTGAACGTCCACTCCCGTCCCTGCTCGGCGAGCTGGAACCCGTGGCCGGTCCCGGCCTGAGCGGACCAGACCACCTCGGTACCTTCGAGAACCAGGACCCGATTCTCCGCGATGTGCACGACGACATAGGGCCCGTCGTGATCGACGAGCGGACGGTCGAGCGACATCTCCCTCTCGAGCGAGCGCGAGGCGTACACGACCCCGTCGCCGGAATCCAGGAGACCACCGGCGTTCCCGTTCCCACCGAAGGGCGCAAAGCTCTGCGCACTGGCGGGAAGGGCCATAAAGGCACTCGCTGCGATCGTGAGCAGGACCAGTACGGTCGCGCTGCCCGATCCCGTCGCCACGGATGTCTTTCGTTCCATGATTGCCTCCCGTCTCACCTCATAGGTCCGGGCCACGACTCCGCCCAGAATGAAGAGTACGGCGCTGTAATAGATCCAGAAGAAGAGGATGGCCGCCACCGCCAGGCTTCCGTAGGCCGACGAATAATCCGCCACCTGCGTGACGTACCAGGCGAAGGCCCCCTTCAGGAGTTCAAAGCCCACAGCAGCAAATGTGGCACCTGCGACCGCGGTTCGAAAGGCCACCTTCCGAGCCGGAAGGTAACGGTACAGGAGGAAAAAGAGGATCCAGGCGGAAGCCAGCGAGAGTCCCCATCCGACCCCCCACTGCAGAACGACGGCCGCCCGGGCCTCCGGACCGAGGAACACGAGCCCCAGGGCTTCGACCGTGCGGACCGCGATCGTGATCGCGAAATTCACCACGATCAGCGTCCCGGCGAGCACGACCACCTGAAAGTCGAACAGCTTGCCCCGCACGAGGCCCCGGTCCTCCTCCTCGTGGAAAATATTCCTGAGGACGATCCGCAGGCTCGCAACCAGGCGAGTCGAGATCCAGGCCAGGACCACCCCACCCACGATCGAGAGGCCGGCTCGATCCGAAACCAGGCCCTCCAGGACCCGGTCGACCGTATCGCGAAGCCCGTTCGCACCCGTGGCGGGCAGATATCCCAGTACGACTTCGACGACCTCGGGCTCGACCTGTCCGAACCGGGTCGTCACGAAGAACCCGGCCACACCTGCCGTCAGGATCAGCAGGGGAACGATCGCCACCATCACATTGAAGGTGATCGCCCCCGCCATGAAAAAGAGGTCGCTTCGAGCCAGGCGCTGTCCGAGTTCGGTGGAAAAGCTCCGGACTTCCTGCCAGATCTTCGACCAGGGGCGAGAACTCAGTCGGACGCCTCCCCTTTCTTCCCGGCCTCCTCACGGGCCGCGTCCACACCGGCCCGGGCAGCCGCCTTGGAGCGCTCGATCTTCTCTTCGAGCTCCCCGCGCGCCTCACGGGCGGATTCCCGTCCGGAGTCCACGGCCTCACGTACGGCTTCGACCCGGTCCATCAGTTCGGCACGTGCCTGGTCGAGTCGGTCCTCGACCTGCTGCTGCGCCTCGCGCATCCGCTCCTCGGCCGACTCCTTCAGATGAGTCGCCCGTTCCCGGATCTCCCGCTGCGTCTCCTCGCCCGTCCGGGGGGCGAAGAGTAGCGCGACCCCGGCTCCGAGGAGCGCACCGGCCAGAAAAGCCCCGACCCCCGAACTCCCCCCGTCTCGTTCAATCACGAAGTATGGCGTCTCATCCCGTTCCCGCATGGCGTGTCTCCCGAATGGTTCTGGATCGACTGTTTCGAACCGGAAGGACGTTTTTCCTCCGCGGCCGTCTAAGAGGTACCTCTCCCGAACATCGGGGTTCCCTGTGGCGGACGCTCCCCCGCAAGGTGGTCGGGGAGCGTCGCAGGCCCCGTCGGACCGCGTGCGGACCCGGAAGGGGTCGCCTAGATCCGGTAGCCCCCGAGGTCCTCGTCCTGGAGCTCGGGAACGGGATACCCCTCGCGGCCCAGAAGACCGTAGGTGAGTTCCTTGCCGAGTTCGACGCCCGGCTGATCGAGCGGATTCACCCCGTAGAGCGCTCCCGCGTAGACCGTGGCGATCTGCATGAGCATGAAGAACTCGCCCAGGCCCCGTGCATCGAGCCGGTCGAGTTCGAGGGTCAGGGAGGGCCGGCCTTCGCGTCGAAGCGCCTCGGCCGTCGCCCGCCGCTCCACCTCGAGCAACTCCCCCAACTCATGCCCTCCCAGGTAGGAAAGCGCTCCGATCTCGGAATGCAGTCGCGGGATCTCGACCCGATGCTCCGGGGCCCGGTTCCGCAGAAAGACCACGACCTTGTCCCGGGGCCCTTCCATGAGCAACTGCAGGAGCGAATGCTGATCCACCGCCCCGAGAGCCGCCATGGGGGTGGGGCCGGTCTCCACTCTGCGGCCTTCACGATCGACCGCCTTCCCGAGAGACTCCGCCCAGAGCTGCTGGAACCAAAGGGCCAGAACCCGCAGGCGGTCGGCGTAGGGCATGAGAACGTGAATCGACCGGTCCTGTTCGGTGTGCGCCGCATGCAGGAGGGTCGCGAAGAGTCCCGCCGGGTTTCGAACCAGCTCGGGCTCCTCGCATCGGCGCACCATCGCGGCCGCCCCTTCGAGGAGCGCGGCCAGATCGACCCCGGTCACCGCCGCAGGCAGAAGCCCGACAGACGAGAGCACCGAGAATCGGCCGCCCACCGCGCGAGGAACGGCCAGCGCCGGGATCCCCCGCTCGTTGGCGAGCCTCCGGAGCACACCGGTTTCGGGATCGGTCGTGAAGATCAGGTGCCCGGCCACGGCCTCGTCGTCGAGCACTTCGGAGAGCAGGCCCTCGATCACCATGAACTGCGCCATGGTTTCCGCGGTCGAACCGGACTTGCTCACGATGTTGAAGAGGGTGCGCCTCGGGTCCACTCGATCCATCAGGTCGCGAAGGCTCTCGGGATCCGCGTTCTCGAGGAAGAATAGCCGTGGGTAGTGCTCCCGGTCCTCGTCGGACCCCAGGTTCCAATGGAGGCCCAGGAGGGCATCCGCCAGGGCCCGGGCCCCCAGCGAAGACCCCCCGATTCCGACCACCACCAGCGTCTCGAACCACTGGCCGAAGGAATCGGCCACCTCCTGAACGGTCCGGCGGGTCTCGACGTCCCCCGGCAGGTCGAAGAACCCCAGCTCACCGGCCTCGCGCGCACCCGTGACGGCAGCATGCGCATCCCGGAACCGTTCAGACAGGTCACCCGCGAGCCGCTCGGGGGCGAATCCATGCGGTCCGAGTGCGGGGGCGAGAATGTTTCCGTAGGCGAGAGTGAGAGGACTCATGATGCGGCCTCCGTGAGTTCATCGGGTCCGAGCGAGACCGAGAGTCCGTCGAACGCCGGGCGCACGTGATTCGGGAGACGGTCCCGCAGCTCGCGGTGCAGGGTCCGGTGGGTGAGGTGGGTCAGATAGGTCCGCTCGGCTCCCACTGCGTCGGCGGCGGTGACGGCCTCCTCGACATTGAAGTGGGTCGGGTGCGGGTTTCCGAACCACAGGGCATTCAGGACGAGAACCCGCACACCCTTCAGGGCCTCGAGGGTTGCCGGAGGGAGGCGCTTCGCGTCGGTGATGTATCCGAGCTCGCCGATTCGAAAGCCGAGCGGTGTGAGGCGCCCGTGCGGGACCGGCAGGGGGGTGAATCGCTCCCCCAGGATCGTGACGGGTTCGTGGGGACGCAAGGTGAGGAGCCGGAGTCCGGGCTTCGAGGTGCCCTTCTGAGGGACCTCGGAGGCGTCGAAAATGTAGTCGAATCGGCGCTCGACCCCCTGCCGGGCGTCCTCGGGCACGAAGATGGGAAGTTCGCTGCGATTTCGCACCGAGAAGATCCGCAGGTCATCGATCCCGTGCAGGTGATCGGCGTGAAGGTGGGTATACCAGACCGCGTGTACCTGGCCCACGCCTTCTCGCACGAGCTGCAACCGGAGCTCCGGAGGGGTATCGACGAGAAGCCTCCTCCCGTCGGACCAGCTCAGGAGTGCCCCGTGGCGGGTCCTTCGATCCCGGGGGTCGTCCGACGAGCACACCGCACAGTCGCACCCCACCACCGGAACGCCGAACGATGTCCCGGTGCCCAGAAAGGTCAGGCGGAGCGAGGTGGCGTCAGAGATGTTCGACTCTCATCGTGTTCGTCGTTCCAGGCTGATGGAAGGGAAAGCCAGCGGTGACCAGAACGGAGTCCCCGGCGGCCCCGAGCCCCGATTCCAGGATCGCTCGCTTGCCGAAGTCGGTGAGAGACTCGTAGCTCACCTCGACATTACCGGCCAAAACCGGTCGAACGCCCCATACCGCCGCCAGCTCGCGGAACGTCTGAGGATCCGTCGTGACCGCAAAGATCGGCACAGTGGGCCGATGCGAGGAGACCAGCCGGGCCGAGAACCCCGAACGGGTGATCGTGAGGATCGCCGGCGCATCCAGGTGCTTGACCGCGTCGACGGTCGCCGACGCGACGGCGTGCTCCCGTGACGTCGCACCCTTCCTCTGACGATGGTGCGTCGGCTGCAAGTACCGTGGACCCTTTTCGAGCACGCCGCTGGCCTCGATCTCGCGAATGATCCTCACGAGCGCCTCGACGGCCTTGATCGGGTACTTCCCGACTGCGGTCTCGCCGGAGAGCATCACGGCATCCGTCCCGTCGAGCACCGCATTCGCCACATCGGAGGCCTCGGCGCGGGTCGGCCTCGGGTTCTCGATCATCGACTCCAGCATCTGAGTGGCGGTGATCACGGGGCGGGCGTGAAAGTTGGCCCGCTGGATGATTCGCTTCTGGGCCAGCGGCACCTCTTCGAAGGGGAGCTCGACGCCCAGGTCTCCGCGAGCGACCATCGTCATATCGGTCACCGCCAGAATCTCCTCCATCGCGCCCATGGCCCGCGCCATCTCCATCTTGGCCACCACGAGCGCGCGCCCGTCCACCTTCTGCCTCAGCTCCTCGACATCCTGGGCGCGGCGCACGAATGAAAGGCCGATGAACTCCACCTTCTCGCCCAGGGCGAAGTCGAGGTCCTCGTGGTCCTTCGGTGTCATGCTCGCGGCCGAGAGGTTTCCGGAGGGAATGTTGATGCCCTTTCCGCTGCTGAGGACCCCTCCGCGCACCACCCGGAAGCTCGCACGATCCCCCTCGATCCGGGTGCACTCGAGTTCGAGGAGGCCGTCGTCGAGGAGAACCTGGTCCCCGGGTTCCAGGTCACTCGCTAGATTGGCGTAGGTTGTGGGCAGCGCTTCCTCATCCGGGTGACCCTCCGGGACGAAGTCGAGGGCGGCTCCGGGCACGAGTTCGACCGGCCCGGGGAGCCTCCCCACCCGGATCTTGGGGCCCTGGAGGTCCGCCAGAATCGCGACCGGACGGTTCGTGACCGAAGCCGCCTCCCGGACCATTCGGACGAGAGCTCGATGCCCCTCGTGGTCACCGTGCGACATGTTGATGCGGGCGGTATCCATTCCCGCCCGAATCAGGGCTTCGATCGTGGCGAGGTCGGAGGTCGCAGGACCCAGCGTACAGACGATCTTCGTGCGGCGCATGCATCTCCCTGGTGCTCGGTTCGAGAAGGCGGGCTTCGCAGCCGGCCGAAGCTGGGTGGAACTTGTCCCATCTCGAAGGGCCGGGCAAGAGACCCTGCCGGGTTTTTACAGCCCCGGCTTCGCCTCATTCCAGGTTCCGTCCTGAGGCGTCGGCGTCCGATCGGGAACTTTTTGCTGTCGCATGGCGTACAAGCTCTCACAGGCGGTCCGTCTCCGAGGCACACCGTGGGGACGGCCCGCACTTCATTTACACCCCGCAAGAGCTGGAGAAGCAGATTCCGACCGGAATGGACGTTCGCTACATCGACACGGAAGAGGGGCTCGAGGAGGCCCGCAGCCTGATCGGCGGTTTCTCACGAATCGCGCTCGATTGCGAAGCGGCGGGCTTTCATCGCTACGACGACCGGCTCTCGCTGGTCCAGCTCACAGCAGGCCACTTCACCTTCCTCCTCGATCCTCTCGCCCTGGAACTCTCCGCGGTGCTCGAGCCCGTCCTTCAGGACGCAGGCACCGGGGTGGTCATGCACGGCGCCGACTTCGATGTCCGCCTCCTCGACCGAGACCTCGGCATTTCTCTCGCAGGCCTCTTCGATACCCAGATCGCCGCGGCTCTGCTCGGACGCAATGCACTCGGCCTGTCCGCGCTCCTCGAGGAGTACTTCGACGTGCGGATGTCGAAGAAGTACCAACGGGCCGACTGGGCAAAGCGTCCGCTGCCCCAGGGCATGCGCGACTACGCGGCGATGGACACGCTCCATCTCGAGCCTCTCGCCGACCAACTTCGAGACGAACTCGAAGCGATGGGTCGGCTCCACTGGGCCGAAGAGGAGTTCCGGGAGCTCGAGAAGGTGCGGTTTTCACGCCCCGATGATGACGAGGATCCGGTCCTGCGGGTGAAGCAGGCTCGCGATCTCGACCCGCGTCAGGTGGACCGCCTCCGCGAGGCGCTGGCCTGGCGTGACGACATCGCCAGGGAGCGCGACAAGGCCCTCTTCCGGGTCGTCGGGGATCCGGTCCTGGTTTCGGTCGTCCAGAGAGAGCTCGGAACCGTCGACGAACTCGCGGATCTGCAGGGGATGAACGGTGGACTCGCCCGAAGCGAAGGGGAAGATCTCCTCGAACGCCTGGCTCGGATCGACCGGCTCCCCGACGAGGAACTTCGGGGATATCCGTCGCCACCCCGTGGTTCGGGGCGTGGCCGTCCACCTCCCGAAGTCGAAGAGACGTTTCGACGAATCAAGGAGGTTCGCAACCGTCGGGCCGAAGAGCTGGGGATCGACCGCGGAACCCTCCTTCCCAATGCGCTCCTGCAGCTCATTGCCGAGGAGACCCCCGCCGATCTCGATGCGCTGTCCACCCTGCCCGGCGTCCGCGCCTGGCAGGTCGAAGCGGTGGGAGATGCGGTTCTCGACTCCCTCCGAACATAGAATCTTTCAACTCGACCGGAGGTCGAATGGCTTCGGAGATGCTACAGAGAGAAGATCTGTCCGTGTACGTCGTCGCGGGCGTACCCAAGAGCTTCAAGAAGAAGCTGCAGAAATTCGTCGTGTCGGAATCGAAGTCCGAGGGCGATGTGATGCTCCTCGACGAGGAGATGACCGACTGGGTCCTCGCGAGAGTCCGGGGTGAGAAGCGCCGCAGCCATGAGCAGACTCCGGCATCATCTGCGCTGTGGAGGGCCTATCGGGCCCTGAGCGCCGCCCGGTACCACCTGCAGGATCAGCCGATCGAAGAGGAAATTCGGTCGCTGCGAGACCGGATCGAGGAACTCTGGCGAGACACGAGTCCCCTGCACCGGATCGTCGAGGAAGAAGAAGAACTGGACGAAGCGAGCTGACCCGACCGGATCAGTCCTCCCCCCGCTCCTCCTTGAGCTTGCAGTCGATGCAGTAGCGGGCGTGGGGGAGGGCGTCCAGTCGCTCGAATCCCACTTCGGCCCCGCAGGTATGGCAGGTACCGAAGGTGTCGGGATCGTTGTACAGCCGGCGCAGCGCTTCTTCGAGCCGGTAGAGATACCGCCCCTCCTTCGTCGCGAAGAGCGCGGCCTTCTCGCGCTCCATCGCCTCGGTCCCCTGATCCGCCATATGGTCGGTGTAGGCCGCCAGGTCGGAATCGCCCGACTCCCGGTCCGCCTTGGCCATCTGGTCGAAGAGTCCGAGTGAACGGAGTGCCTTCCCCCGTTCCTGCAGTAGCCTCTTTTCGATATGCTCCAACTGGGACTTGCTCAGCATCGACGGATCTCGACTGGGTTCCGGCCGAACCCCCCCAGGGGGGAGCCGGGGTCCACGAAGTAGGGAAGCAACCCTGGGGATGTCCCAACGTACAGTCTTGGAAGTTACTGAAATCCGGGCCCCGAGTCCACTGAACCCCATTGTGGGAGAAAGCATGACCGATTCCGAAGAGCTACGGGACGACGAGATCCACTGCCACCGGTGCGATGCCCCGCGGCCTCGCCTCGAGAAGCCTCCCTTCAGGAACGAACGCGGCACCACGATTCAGGAACGAATCTGCCGGATCTGCTGGGGGGAGTGGCTGCAGCACCAGACGCTGCTGATCAACCATTATGGCCTCGACCCCAGGGATCCGAAGTCGAGAGAGTTCCTCTACTCGCAGGTCGACGAGGTCCTCCTGGGCGACGGAAAGGCCGAGCGGGTCGACACCTCGAAGGAAGGTACGATCGAATGGTGAGCGACTGACCCGGCGCGTCAGAGCGTCACACCCTCACCGCGCAGGACCGGAGCGATCTCGAGCAGCGCCGCTTCCAGGTGCGCCTTCTCGATCGTGAGTGGGGGCGCGAAGCGGATCACCTGCCGCTGGGTCTCCTTCGCCAGGATTCCCCGATCCATGAGCGCCTCGCAGAAGGGCCGGGCCGGGCCCGAGGCGTCGCGGATCACCACGCCGATCATCAGTCCCCGTCCGCGCAGGTGGTCGACGTGCGGGCTCTCGATCTTCCGAAGCTCCCCCATGAACCAGTTGCCGAGCTCGTCGGAGCGGCGCGGAAGCTCCTCTTCGAGAATCACCCGGAGCGAAGCGCGCGCCACCGCGGCACCGAGCGGGTTCCCCCCGAAGGTCGAGCCGTGGTCGCCCGGGCGGAACACCCCCATCATCTCGTCGTCGGCGATCGCGGCCGACACCGGATATACGCCCCCACCGAGCGCCTTGCCCACGATCAGGACGTCGGGGCGCACATCCTCCCACTCGGTGCAGAACAGGCGGCCCGTGCGACCGAGTCCGGTCTGGATCTCGTCGGCCATGAAGGCCACGTCGCGCTCAGTGCAGATCGCCCGCGTCTCGCGCAGGTAGCCCTCGGGGGGAACCACCACTCCACCCTCCCCCTGGATCGGCTCGACCAGGAAACCGACCGTGTTCTCGTTGATCGCACTCCGGAAGGCCTCGACATCGCCATAGGGGACCTCACGGAAGCCGGGCGTGAAGGGGCCAAAGCCCTCCTTGTACTGGGCCTCCGAAGAGAAGCCGACGATCGTGGTCGTCCGCCCCGCGAAATTCCCGGAGCAGACGATGATCTCGGCTCGTCCGTCCTCGACGCCCTTCACCCGGTAGCCCCACTTCCGGACCATCTTGATCGCGGTCTCGACCGCCTCCGCTCCAGTGTTCATGGGAAGCGCCCGATCGAAGCCGGTCGCCTCGCACAGCTCCCTCACGAAGGGCCCCATCTGGTCGTTGTGGAAGGCCCGTGAGGTGAGGGTGAGCTTCGCCATCTGTTCCCGGGCCGCCTCGAGGATGGCCGGATGGCGGTGTCCCTGGTTCAGGGCGGAATAGGCCGCGAGCATGTCCAGGTATTTCCGACCCTCGACGTCCCAGACCCAGACGCCCTCGCCCCGCTCCAGCACCACCGGAAGGGGCTTGTAGTTATGGGCGCTCCATCGCTCGGCCTCGTCGAGGTAGGTATCGGTGCGGATCGGGGAGGGGCTGGTCTGCGTCATGGGCTCACTCATTCGGTCGTTGACATGCTCGGATGGGGCCGGCGGAGGACCCTCCGCCGCATGAATTCGCATCCTACACGGGGAAGCTCGCCGGACCCCGGTGGGTGGATCAAGCCCCCCCGGCGTCCCCCTCGGCGCGCGTCTGCACCGACCTCATCGGCCGCTCGTTGACGACAAGCTGGAAGACGTCGGGACGGGCGTAGTGGCCGACCACATCGAACTCGTAGCGCTGCCGGGCGATCTCGCGCATGTCGAGGTTCGCGAAGAGGATGCCCTCGCGGCCCGTCAGCGGTCCGGCCAGGCAACTCCCGTCGGGCCCGTAGATCGAGCTGCCCCCGGCGCACAGCTCCTCGGGCCACCCCTCGAGCTCGTCCGCGACCGGAAGCCCCTCGGCGTACATGCCGCGCGTGACGTACTGGTTGCAGCCCAGCACGAAGCACCGCCCCTCCAGGGCGATGTGGCGCAGCGTCGACTGCCAGCGATCCCGCGAGTCGGCAGTGGGGGCCAGGTGGATCTCGAGTCCCTTCCCGTAGAGCGCCATCCGCGCCAGCGGCATGTAGTTCTCCCAGCAGATGAGACCCCCGACCCGACCGACCTCGGTCTCGAACACCGGAAGGGTGCTCCCGTCACCCTCGCCCCAGATCAGTCGTTCCGCCGACGTGGGCTTGAGCTTCCGGTGAATTCCGAGGAGGGCTCCATCGGGCCCCCAGACCGCGAGGGTGCAATACAGGGTTCCTCCGCGCGTCGGAGGGCGCTCCATCACCCCCACCGCCAGGATCACCCCATGCTCCTTCGCCGCCTCGCCCAGGCGGGTCGCCTCGGGCCCTGGGATCGTGATCGCGCTCTCGTAGTAGAGCCGGAAGGTTTCCTTCCCCGCATCGCTGCGCCCACCGACCGCGGTGCCGAAGTGCAGCCCCCACGGGTACCCCCCGACGAAGGCTTCGGGAAAGAGGACGAGTCGAGCCCCCTCGGCGGCCGCCTCCGCCACGAGCTCCACCACGCGATCAACCGCACCGGAGGCATCGAAGGGAATCGCCGCGGGCTGCACGACTGCCACCCTGACCTCGTCGAGCTGGGAGCGGGTGCGATCGGATACGGCGTCGTCTAAGGTGCGGGAAGGCGTCATGGCTGGGTCGAATCCTCGTGGATCGGCGGGTCACGGATCCGGGCCGGTGAATCTACTTCCAGCCAGATCCGTAGTGAGCGATGAAGGAGACAAGGTAGCCCGGAGGCCGCCGCCGCAATACCATGTGGGCCGAACCCCTCCGATCCGACGACCCGAGCGACCGGGAGACCCGCCATGACACACGCACACGAGTATTCGAATCCGGGGCATGCCGGTCACGCGCCCGGGAGCTCCGCACGCACCTGGAGCATCCTCTGCCACCTGGCGGGCTTCGGCGGCTACGTGGTCCCGGTCCTGGGCAGCATCCTCCTTCCGCTCGTCTTCTGGCTCATGCGTCGCGACGAGGATCCCTTCATCGATCACCACGGGCGGGAGGCGCTGAACTTCCAGATCACCCTCTTCTTCGTCTACATGGCGGTCTTCATGATGGGGGTGATGGTGTTCCTCTCCTCGCTGCTGGTCGGACCGGCGGTCCTGGGCCTGCTCCCCCTCTTCGTCGTCTTCGCCATCGTCCCCCTCTACCAGATCGCGATGATCGTGGTGGCGGCGGTCAAGGCGACCGAGGGAGACTGGCCCCGCTACCCCCTGCCGCTGCGCCTGATCTGAACGGCGCCCGGCCCGGGGCCCCCCTCCTGGAGAGCCCCGGGCCGGTCGGTGGGTCCGGCTGCGCCGCTGCGCCGTCAGATCAGCCGCATTCGCTGTACCCGCACACGTGGCACTTCACGCAGCCCTCCTCGTAGGCCAGATGGCCGGTCCCGCAATCCGGGCAGCTTCCAAGGAAAGACTCCCCGTCGTCCGCCTTGAAGGCGGCCGCCCGTGACGTCCCCACCTCGGTGCGCGCCCGCACCACCGCCTCCCGTCCGAGCACCGGCGTCCCGATGGGCAGCTCCTCCTGCACCCCTTCGCGCTCGACCAGGTAGTGCTCGATCGCCTGTGCGATCGCATCCGGAGCCGACAGCACCTTGTTCGGCCCGATTCCCACGGCGCGGTCGCAGGAGATCCCGCGAAGCTGATCACGCACCGCCGTGATCGGGATCCCCGACCGCAGGGCGAGCGAGGCCAGCCGCCCGATTGCCTCGGTGTCGGCCATGGCGGCTCCGCCGGCCTTGCCGAGGGTGCAGAAGACCTCGAAGGGCCGCCCCGTCTCATCCTCGTTGACCGTCACATAGAGGTCTCCGAGGGGCGAGTTCATCTTGATGGTGCGCCCGCGAAGGACATCGGGACGCTGACGCTTGTGGCGTGACGCGCGGGCCTCTTCGTCCATCGAGGCGGCCTTCGCCCGCGCCTGGTCGAGCTCGACCCGGAGTCGGTGCGACTCCTCGCGGGCGTCGGCCAGCGCCTGCTCCAGCTGCAGGGCGCGCTCCCGATCCTCGGTGGACACCTCGGGGACGGCCTCGGACTTCCCGGTCTTGCCGGTCGAGAGCACCTGCATCGGACGACACCCGTCGCGGTAGACCGTGACCCCCTTGCAGCGCAGCGCGAAGGCCAGCTCGTAGATCTCGCGCACCTCGTCGACCGTCGCCTCGTTCGCGAAGTTGGTGGTCTTCGAGATGGCGGAGTCCGTGTGCTCCTGGAAGGCGGCCTGCATCCGGACGTGCCACTCGGGCGCGATGTCGTGCGAGGTGACGAAAACGCGCTGCACCTCGTCGGGCACCTCGTCGAAGTGGATGTGCCCCTCGGTGGCGATCCGCTCCATCAGGTCCTCGGAGTACCAGCCCTGCTCTTTGGCCATCCGCACGAAGTCACCGTTGACATCGGGCATCATCGCCCCGGCCTGGTTGCGCATGAAGGCCACGGCGAAGAGGGGCTCGATGCCACCGGAGCAGCCGGCAAAGATCGAGATCGTCCCCGTCGGCGCCACCGTCGTGAGGTTGCAGTTCCGGAGCCTGCGCTCGGGGCGCACCCGGCTGCCGTCGGGTCGACGGGCGCAGCTTTCGTCCGGCCCCCAGATCGAGTTCTCCCAGGCCGGGAACACCCCACGGGTCTCGGCCAGCCGCTCCGAGGCGTTTCGCGACTCCTCGTTGATGAACTCCATGACCCGGCGACCCAGCTCCACACCTTCGGGAGAGTTGTACGGCACGCCCACGCGGATGAGCAGGTCGGCCCACCCCATGATCCCGAGCCCGATGCGGCGGATCGTCTGCGCCAGCTCGGTGATCTCGGGGAGCGGGTAGCGGTTCGCGTCGATCACATTGTCGAGGAAGTGCGTGGCCAGATGCACCACCTGGCGCAGCTCGTCCCAGTCGATCCGGTCTTCGGTAGCCGTCCCCTCGGGCGCGTCGAGCCGTACGAACTTTCCGACGTTGACGCTCCCCAGGTTGCACACGTCGTAGGGAAGCAGGGGCTGTTCGCCGCAGGGGTTCGTGGCCTCGTACGAGCCGAGCTCCGGAACCGGATTGTACTCGTTGGCCCGGTCGATGAAGAAGACGCCGGGCTCCCCGGTCTTCCAGGC
>REBS01000008.1 GCA_007692605.1 Gemmatimonadales bacterium | reverse complement strand
ACCACGAGAAGGATCCCCTCGAAGTCGTCGAGGTCCTCGAGCCCGCCCTCGGCTGCGTCGTCTCCAACTCGCGCCAACCGCATCAGCTCGGCCCCCTTCACGTTGGGCGCCAGATCCCTGCGACGCACGAGCTTCGGAAAGCCGGGCAACGGGATCTCTTTGTCCGACCGGGACGAGCGGAACCGGATTTCGCCACCACCGAGCGCTTCGATCAGGCCCTTGAGCGCGGCCAGTTCCTCGTTCGAGGCGAAGGGCGATGCGATCGCACGGACCTCCGTGCCTCTCAGTTCATCGAGCCGCTTCGCGAGTGGCTCCAGAGCCTCGTTCCACCCGCTCGCTCGTGTCATCGTCTCGTCCGCCGCGCGGGTCAGGGGCGCTTCAAGCCGATCCCCTCGATTCATCCAGTCGTAGCGGTGTCGGCCGTAGTCGCACATCCAATGCTGGTTCACATCGAGGTTGGTTCGCGGCTTCAACCGCTGCACCCGATTGTCTCGGGTGTGCAGGTCGATGTTGCACCCCTGGGAGCAGTTCGGGCAGATCGAGGGGGTGTGGTCCAGGTCCCAGGCCCGGGCCTTGTGCAGGAAATCCTTCGAAACCAGCGCCCCGACCGGACAGATATCGACGACATTGCCAGCGAAGTCGGCCGACTCGAGGCCCTCGTCGAAGAAGGTGTCGATCACAGAACGGTTTCCCCGCTCCACGACGGTAAGGAGCGGATTCCGCTCGATCTCGTTCATGAAACGGACGCACCGGGTGCACATCACGCAGCGGTCGCCGTAGAAGAGGACGTCGCCCCCGAAGTCATCGCGGCCGAACACCCTCTTGGGCTCGCGGCTTCGTCCGCGCTTCCGGCCCTCGGCGTGCACGTAATCCTGAAGGTCGCACTCCCCCGACTGGTCACAGATGGGGCAATCGAGGGGATGATTCGCCAGGTAGAACTCGAGAACGCCCTTCCGCTGCCTTAGCGCCTGTTCGCTCTGGGTATGCACGACCTGACCGTCCGAGGCCTGGGTCACGCAGGACGCCTGCAGCTTGGGCGCGCCCTCGACCTCGACCAGGCAGAGCCGACACTGCGCCGGCGCCGTCAGGCCCGGGTGGTAGCAATAGTGCGGAACCCGATTCCCCATGGCTTCGGCTGCCTGGAGTATCGTGGTCCCCTTCTCGACCGTGACCTCCTGGCCGTCGATGGTCAGGGTCACCGTTTCGGCGTTCGTTCCGGTATCAGCCATGTCGCCCGCTGTCGGGTGTCAGGTGGAGTGAGGATGAGGACTGCAAGCCTTCGTGGCGGACCTGGAGCTTCATGCCGCCCCGACCCGCTCACCCCTGCGAATCAGTGCCAGGTAATCATCGCGGAACTTCTCGATCGAGGAGGCCACCGGGGCGGCCGCGGAGTCCGAGAGCACACAGATCGTGGTCCCCGTCATCTGATCCCCCAACTCGAGAAGGGTGTCGAGGTCCTCTTCGGTCCCCTTGCCGTTCTCGATCCGCACGAGGATGCGCGAAAGCCACTGCGTGCCCTCTCGGCACGGGGTGCACTGACCGCATGACTCGTGAGCGTAGAAGTCGACCATCCGCCGGACCTGCTTGACGATGTTCGTGGTGTCATCCATCACGATCACCGACGCACAGCCCAGCATGGATCCGCACTCGACCACACCTTCGTAGTCCAGAGTGCAGGTCTGGCAATCCTCGGCCGACATGATCGGCACCGAGGAGCCTCCGGGGATCACGGCCTTGAGCGTGCGGCCCGGAAGGAGCCCTCCACACACATCGTTGATCAGTTCCATCATCGGGAAGCCGAGCGGCAGCTCGTAGTTGCCCGGTCGCCGAACATGTCCGCTCACACAGAAGAGCTTGGTGCCCGGTGACTTCTCGGTGCCGAAACCACGATACCAGGCGCCCCCGCGATTGATGATGTGGGGAACCGACGCGAGGGTCTCCACGTTGTTGATCGTGGTCGGCCGCCCGAAGGCTCCCACCGCTGCGGGAAAGGGCGGTTTGACCCTGGGGAGGCCGCGTCGGCCCTCCAGGGAGTTCATGAGCGCCGTCTCCTCTCCGCAGATGTAGGCGCCCGCGCCCGCGACCACGGTGAGCTCGATGTCGGCCCCGGTGCCGAGGATATTCGTTCCGATCAGGCCGGCCTCATAGGCCTCTTCGACCGCGCGGGCGAGAATCTGCGTCGCCTCGAAGAATTCCCCACGGCAGTAGATGTAGACGTGCTCCGCCTGCATCGCGTACGCCGCGATCAGACATCCTTCGATCACCTGATGCGGGGTCCAGCGCAGGAGCTCCCGGTCCTTGAAGGTCCCGGGTTCGGACTCGTCGGCATTGCAGCACAGGTAATGCGGTCCCTTTTTCTCCTTCGGCATGAAGGACCACTTCACGCCCGTCGGGAAGCCGGCGCCACCTCGCCCGCGGAGGCCGGATGCTTTCACCTCCTCGATGACATCCTCCCGACTACCGCTCAGCGCTTTCTCGAGCGCGGTGTATCCGCCCAACTCCTTCCACCCCTCGAGCGTTCGGGTTCGGGGGTCCCCGAAGCCGCGAGAGAGCATCGGGGTTTCCTTCTCGTGCCTGTACGGGTATGCCATCAGCCAGCCTCTTCGCGAAGTCGGTCCAGGAGCGCGGGCACATCCTCGGCCGTCACATTCTCGTAGTATCGGGAGTTGATCTGAACCGCGGTGGGAAATCCGCACGCAGCCAGGCACTCCACCTCGGTGATCGTGAAGAGCCCGTCATCGGTGGTCTCCCCCATCTCGACCCCGGCATGCTCGAGGAAGGCAGCGAGCACCTCGTCCCCCCCGCACAGGTTGCACGAGATGTTCGTGCAGACCTGGATCAGGAAGCGTCCCACCGGGGCCTTGTTGTACATGGTGTAGAAGGTGGCCACCCCCCGGACGTACGCGTCGGAGAGCTCCAGCCGCTCCGCGACTTCGCGCATCGTCTCCGAAGAGAGATGCCCGCGGACCTCCTGCGCCAGATTCAGGGCGGGGATCAGGGCCGCCCTCGAGTCGGGATAGCGGGAGAGGATCTTCTCGAGCCGCTCCCCGTACTCTCCCTCGAAGATCGGCGCATCCGGGGCCTTCTCGTCGAGGATGTAGGGCAGCGTGGGAGACACCGAAGGATGACCTCCGTCCCTGCGTCGCACCCCGACGTACTCGTCGCCGCGAACCTCCTCTTCGGTGAGCTTGAAGTCCCCGGTGTTTCCTGCCCATCCGGGGTTCGAGAAGGGGGCGGTACGATCCCGTCCGGTCGAACGCTTCGATTCACTCACCGGTCGATCTCTCCCAGGACGATGTCGAGGCTGGCGTTGACCATGATCACGTCGGCCAACAGGCCGCCCTCGACGAGTTTCGGGATCACGGACAGATTGACGAAGGAGGGTGGGCGTACGCGCCAGCGGATCGGCTTGGCTCCTCCGTCGCTCACGACGTACATGCCCAGCTCCCCCTTCGAGCCCTCGACGGCGAAGTAGCTCTCACCCTCGGGCACCTTCAGACCGTCCATGATCAACTTGAAGTGATGGATCATGGATTCCATGTCATTCATGGCATCCGTCTTGGACGGAAGGACGACGCGGGGGTCATCGACATCCACCGGCCCTTCGGGGAGTCGGTCCAGTGCCTGGTGAAGGATCCGGACAGACTGCCGCATCTCCTCCATCCGAACCATGTAACGATCATAGCAGTCCCCGTGCTCACCGATGGGGACCTCGAAATCATACGTCTCGTAATCGTAGTAGGGGCGGTCCTTCCGCACATCGTACGGAACCCCCGACGCACGCAGGTTCGGTCCCGAGAAGCCATAGTTGATGGCATCTTCGGCCGAGATCGCTCCCACGCCCTGCGTCCGTCCCAGGTGGATCGCGTTCGTCGACAGCAGGTACTCCACCTCGTCGAGCGTCTTGATCACCCCGGTCGCAAACTCCCGCACGCCCTCGGTCCATCCCTCGGGGACATCGGCCATCAGGCCGCCGACCCGGGTGGCCGAGGTGGTGATCCTCGCGCCGGTGAATTCCTCGTGCAGCGTATAGACCTTCTCCCGCTCCTGAAAGGAGTAGAGGAACGGGGTGAACGCCCCCACGTCGATCGCCCAGGTGCCCAGCCAGAGCAGGTGCGAGAAGATCCGATCCATCTCCATCATGATGACCCGGAGGACCTTGCACCGCTCCGTGACCTCGAGGCCCATCACCTTCTCGACCGCCATCACGTACGCACAGTTGTAGATGAGGGGGGCGAGATAGTCCATTCGATCGGTGAGCGTTACGATCTGATTCCAGGTCCTGTACTCGCCGAGCTTCTCGAACGAGGAGTGCAGGTACCCGATGTTGGGCTCACACCGAACCACCGTCTCCCCGTCGAGTTCCAGGATCAGGCGGAGCACCCCGTGCGTGGCGGGATGCTGCGGACCGACATTGATCAGCATGTTCTCGGAATCGAATCGGGGCTCGGCCATGTCGGTCGGTGCCATCAGGCCCTGGGCCGGCATGAAGTCGGTCCCCATCTCCGGGTTCCGGG
>REBS01000009.1 GCA_007692605.1 Gemmatimonadales bacterium | reverse complement strand
GGCGACCGTGCCTCCGTGGTGGTGGCCCCGCTCGATCAGCGCCTCGAGGTGATCGGGGCTGGCCCCCTTCGCCTTGAAGTGAAGGACCCCGCGCTCGACCCACTCGTCGACGTCGGCGTGGATCTGCTCGGCCGTCATCTCGCGGTCCCAGCCGGGGCGGGTCGTCCCGTAGTAGGGCCCCGAGGGGATGACCCGCGGCCCATCCCACTCCCCGCTCTCGATCCGGTCGCGAAGGGCGAGGATGAGTTCGGGCCGGTACTCCCCACCGGGCCAGGTGGTCGTGACCCCGTTGGCGAGGAAGACGAGGGGATTCCAGCGGGTCTCCTCGATCCGGCCGTCTCCCGTCAGGTCCATGTTGTAGTGCGCGTGCACGTCGATCAGACCGGGAAGGATCGTGAGGTCGTCGTCGAGGGTCAGGAGCTCGGGCTCGACGTCGGAGGGGGGCGCCGATCCGACGTCGCCCACCCGGTGGAAGCGGCCCTCGGGAGAGACCAGGATCCCGGGGTTCGCCCGCCGTTCGCCCTCGATCACGTCGATCATCCAGCCCCCTTCGATCTGGAGCCAACCGGGGACGGCGTCGGCCGCGTCCGGCGACGGGCCCGGCATGTCCTCTCCGGAACCACAGCCCGCAATCGCTCCGGCCACGAACAGGGCGACCAGTGCGAGGAACCGAAGGGGTGTCGCAGGGTGAGAGGCAGCGGGACGGAGCCCACCGGGGGACCGGGCGTGGGTCTGGATCATGGCGACGGCTTCGGCAGTGGTGAACATGGGGGTGGACTGCGAAGCTACCCGGCCGATCGAGGGAAGGTCAAATGAACCGAGGAGATGCGATGAGCCCTCTGGACGAGCAGGATGCCGAGCGGGGGGATGCGCCCCTGGGGATCATCGCGGGCAGCGGATACCTGGACGGTGTCGACCCTTCGGCGCTGGGAGTCCCGGTGATCGAGGCGGCGATCGAGACCTCGCAGGGCGTGGTGACGGTTCAGCGGGCCGACGCCTTCGTCTTCCTGCGCCGGCACGGAACCGACGGCTACCATCCCCCGCACCGGGTGCCGCATCACGCCCACCTGCTCGCGCTCCGAGCGCTCGGGGCCCGCGAGGTGGTCGGACTCACCTCGGTCGGGGCGCTCCGCGATGAGTACGCGCCCGGAACGGTGATGGTGCCCGAGGACTACCTTTCCACCCACCCACCACCGACCTTCGCCCGCGAGGGCGAGGCACTGCACATCGTGCCGGAGCTGGACGCGGGGTTGCGGCGGCGGCTCGAGGGGGTCGCCCGTCGGGTGATGGCGGCCGGTTCGGTGCCGGGTCCGACGGCGGTGGTCGCGAGCGGGGTCTACGCCGAGACCCGGGGACCGAGGTTCGAGACCCGGGCCGAGGTGCGGGCGCTGGCTCGCGACGCCGACGTGGTGGGGATGACCGCGGCCTCCGAGGCGACGCTGGCCCAGGAGCTCGGGCTGCGGTACGCGATTCTGAGCATTGTCGACAACTGGGCCCACGGGGTGACCGACGAGCCCCTCTCGCTCGAGGGGTTTCGGGCCCGCCAGGAAGAGAATCGCCGGCTGGCGGCCGCGATTCTGAGCGAGATCATCCGGACTGGGGGCGCCCCGGTCCGCACACACACGGACGCCCAGGCGTCCTCCGATTCCGACCAACCGGGGACCATGACGTGAGGATTCTGATCGAAGGCGCGATTCTGAAGGGCGAGCCCCATTCCCTTCTGCTGGAAAACGGCCGGATCCAGGGGATCCGGGCGGGCACGGACGCGGACTGGGGCGAGTCGGCGGGGACCCCCGACCGGGTGCTCGACGGGCGGGGCCTCCACGCCTTTCCCTCGCTGCGCAACTCGCACACCCACGTCGCGATGGTGCTCTTCCGGGGATACGGCGACGACATGCCCCTCATGAAGTGGCTCGAGACCCGGATCTGGCCCGCCGAGGGCCGGTTGACGGCCGACGACGTGTACCACGGCGCCCGGCTCGGCATCCTCGAGATGATCCGCAGCGGCACGACCTTCTTCAACGAGATGTACTGGCACCGGCCGGCGCTGGTCCGTGCCGTCGAGGACATGGGGGTGCGGGCGATGCTCGGGGTGAACCTGATCGACCTGGGGGACCCCGCCATGCTCGAGGCCCAGAAGGAAGAGATCCGGGAGCTGGTGCCCGGGGGCGAGGGCACGGGTCGCGCCCGCCTGGCACTGGCCCCCCACTCGGTCTACACGGTGGGGCCGAAGGAGCTGGAGTGGGTCGGCCAGCTGGCGATCGAGCACGAGCTGCGGATCCACATCCACCTGTCCGAGACCGCGGGTGAGGTGGAGCGGTGCGTCGAGGAGCACGGGTGCCGGCCGGCGGAGCACCTGCGGCGGCTCGGGCTCGTGGGCCCGCACCTGATCGCCGCGCACGGCCAGTACCTCGACGAGGCCGAACTGGCGCTGCTGGCCGAAGGCGGGGCCACGGTCGTGACGAATCCACTGGCCAACCTGAAGCTGGCCACGGGGGGGATCTTCCCCTATGCGGCGGCGCGACGGGCCGGGCTGCGGGTCTGCCTGGGCACCGACGGGGCCTCGTCCAACAACAACCTCGACCTCTTCGAGGAGATCAAGATGGTGGCGCTCCTGCAGAAGCACCGCGAGGCCGACGCCACCGTCCTTCCCGCCGACGAGGCGCTGGGCCTGGCCACCAGCGTCCCCGCCCGCCTCTTCGGCCAGGGGAGCGGGGAGCTCGCCGAGGGCGAGCCGGCCGATCTGATCCTGGTCGATCTTTCGGGTCCGGCGACGCAGCCGGTGCACGATCCGGTCTCGGCCATGGTCTATGCGGCCAACGGCTCCTGTGTCCGCACCACGATCTGCGACGGGCAGGTGCTCATGCACGACGGGGTCGTCGAGATCTGCGACGAGGACGAGGTCGTGGCGAGGGCGGTCGAGGTCGCCCGCCGCGTCACTGCGGAGTAGAAGACTCCTCGGTGGTCGCCAGGGGGCTGTCGGGGGCGCCCTTCACGTAGTGGTCGAACCACTCCAGCCAACGGGCCCACATGTCGAGGTTGTTCTCGAGGGCCCGCGGGGTGTGCGACTCGAACGGGTACATGTAGAGGACCGCGTCCTTGCCCAGATTGGTCAGCGCGTGCATGAGGCGTTCCGACTGGACCGGCCACGTTCCCGTGTTGTCGTCGTCGGCCCCGTGGTACAGGAGGAGCGGGGTGTCGATCTGGTGCGCGTGGAAGAAGGGCGAGATCGCGGCGTACACGTGCGGGGCCTCCCACAGCGTCCGGCGCTCGGCCTGGAAACCGGCCGGGGTCAGGGTCCGGTTGTAGGCTCCGTGCCCCGCGATCCCTGCCTTGAAGAAGGGGGCGTGGGCCAGGAAGTTGACCGTCGCGAAGGCTCCGTAGGAGTGGCCCCCGTGGCCGATGCGCTCGATGTCGATGAGCTCCAGGGCGTCGGTGGCGCGGATCGCGGCGTACATCGCGTCGATCATGTTCGCCATGTACGTGTCGTTGTAGTTCTCTCCCACGATCGGGATGTCGGGGTAGACCACCGCGTACCCCTGCGAGAGCCAGAGGTCGGACCAGCGCAGCCAGGTGACGTGGTGGAAGCGGTTGTGGTTTCGGCTCGTGATGGCGGCCCGCTCGTACCCCTCGGGAGTCGTGTACTCGCGGGGGTAGGTCCAGAAGATGGCGGGAACGCGGTCGCCCTCGGTGTAGTCGGTGGGCAGCGAGATCCGGGCCTGCACCTCCATCCCGTCCCGACGGGTGAAGGCGTAGTCGATCCGCTGGGCCGCCGTCAGTTCGGGGAACGGGTCCACGTTTCCGGTCAGGTTCTCCATCGCATCGAGTCCGGCTCCGCGCTCGTAGAGGTACGAGTCGGGAAACTCGGTCTTCGATTCACGACTCACGATCATGCGGGTGAAGTCGGGGTCGAGGGGGACCAGGAGGCGATCGAAGGACTCGCCGGACCCCTCGAAGATGCGTTCGATGTCGCCGTCGGCGATCCGGACGGCGTCGACGAAGGGCCGGGGGCGGAAGTCTTCGCGGTAGCCGGGGCCCTCCAGGTAGATCGTTCCCCCATCGCTCGAGATCACCAGGTGTTCGAGCCCGGCGGGGGTCCGGCCCGTGACCAGCGAGCCGGTGCGCTCGAGGGGATCCCCCCCGGTGCGCAGGGTGGTGACGGGGGTGGGCTCCGGGTCGTCGGCGGTGAGGTCGAAGTGGACCAGGTCCGAGCCGTTTCCGCCGGAGTGGGTCACCACGGCGTGCGCTCCCTCGAGGTCGTAGACCACGTTCTGGACCCTGCGGTCGGTGCCGGCCACCCGCACCGCCTGCGCGGTGTCGAAGGGAGCGGCCAGGAGCATCAGCTCCTCTTCCGAGTTGTCGGTGCTCCGGATGTAGGCGAGGCCGGCCCCGTCGGGACGCCAGTCGACGCTTCGCCCGATGCTCTCGGCCTCGCGATCGTCGCTCCCGTCGCGGAGCGGCTGAAAGGAGACCCGGGCGAGCGTCTCACCACTGCTTCGGTCGAGCACGACCGTCTGCCGGGGAAAGCTGGTCCAGTTCACCAGGAAGGAGAAGGGACGCTCCACGTACGAGGCCAGGATGTACCGGCCGTCGGGACTCAGCGAGATCGAGGTGTACATGGCGGGCTCCCCGATCGTCCGGGGTGCGACCCCTTCCGAGAGCTCGACGATCCGGCTCGTGGTGTTGTGCTCGAAG
>REBS01000146.1 GCA_007692605.1 Gemmatimonadales bacterium | reverse complement strand
CCGGGTTCTTTTGCTTTTGGAGGCGGTCGGTGTGGACGTCGGTGTGCACCTCGGTGCCGCTCGGTGTACAGCCTGGAAGCGGACTGCATCCCTTTTCCCGAAGGCAGCGTCATGACTTCATCCACCCACGGCGATTCCGGTTCCCGGCGCGCGTCGGTCGCACTCCGGTCCATGGCAACCATACTTGCGATGCTCGGAGTCGTGTGCGCTGCGGCCACGCTGGGGCCCGCCGGGCTGATCGGTCCGGCCCCGGCCCTTGCCGCCCAGGATCTCCCGCCCGAGACCGAGGAGTTCGGTCGCCTGCTGGGGCTGGTCCGGGAGGGTGAGACCGGCCCTGCGGTGCCCGGAGCGCGCGTCACCCTGCGGGGGCCCGAGGAGCGCAGCGCGGTCACCGGCGAGAGCGGAGAGTTCCGCATGGAGCTCCTGCCGCCCGGGCTCTACCGGGTCGAGGTCGAGCACCTCGCCTACCGACGGATCGAGGTCGAAGTCGAGGTCGCCGGGGGCGAGCAGACTACCCGGGTCGAGCTGCGCCTGATGCGTGACGCAATCGCGATCGACCCGGTCACCGTCGAGGTCGAGGCCCGCCGCGGCACCGGGCCCCTGGTCGGCGTCTACGACCGGGTCGCGCGTCAGCAGGCGCTGGGGCTGGGGCGCATCTTCACCCGCGACGAATTCGAGCACCGCGGCACCAGCCGGGTCTCGAGCCTGCTTCAGACCATGCCTAGCGTAAGGGTCAACTCGCGCGGGAACGTGACGCTCCGGGCCCGCGGCTCGGTGAGCCAGCGCACCTGCAATCCCGAGGTCTGGCTGGACGGCTTCCGGGTGGGCCGAAGCGACGATGCGGTAAACATCGACGACTTCGTGACCGTCTCCCAGCTCGAGGTCATGGAGGTCTACACGGGCCCATCCCAGATCCCGTTCGAGTTCCTGAGTTCGGATTCGATGTGCGGGGTGATCGTGCTCTGGACCCGGCGAGGGGGCTGAACGTGGCCCGACACTCCGGCGTTTTCTGGCTGGCCTGGACCCTCGTGGGGGTGCTCGTGCTCGCCACCTGGCTGGCCGCGACCGGCCCGGATGGTTCCGACGGTCTGCTCGAAGAGGAGGTCGCGGCCCGTGGGGGGTCGGCCGAGCCCTGCGCCGTGCCCCTGGGGTGGCGGATCGGCGACATCGACCCGCGGTTCGGAGTGAGCGAGGCCGAGGCGGAGCGAGCGATGGTCCGGGCGGTCGAGTATTGGGAGGAGGTCGCCGGCCGGACGCTCTTCCGGCGGGACGCGGACGAGGGCCTCCCCGTCCGGTTCGTCTTCGACGAGCGGCAGGCGGTGATGCAGGAGCGAAGTCGGCGGGCCGAGGAACTCGACGCCATCGATGCGCGCCTCGATACCCGACGGGCCCAGCTCGATCGCGCCTTCGAGCGATTGAACACCGAGGTGGGGCGGCACAACGAGTGGATCCGCGAGTGGAACGAACGGGGCGGCGCTCCCCCCGAGGTGCTCCGGCAGATCGAGGAGACCCAGGCGTCGATCGCGATGCGGGAGCGCGAGTTGACCGAGCAAGCCGAGCTACTGAACCGCGATGTCCGCGAGCGAAACCGGTTCTGGGAATCGCTGCGCGAGGAGTTTCCGGCGCGCACCGTGGAATCGGCGTACTACGGGGAGCAGGTCCGCTTCCGCCGGGGACGGGTGTCCGAGGTCACGGAGCGCGAGATCCGGATCTACTACTTCGACGATCGCGAAGAGCTGGTGCTCCTGCTGGCCCACGAGCTGGGTCATGCCCTCGGCCTGGGCCACACCGAGGCGACGGGGGCCGTGATGAGCGAGGTGCACACCGGACCGGTTCCGGCGTTGCACCCGAGCGATGTGGAACTGCTGCGGGGAGTCTGCCCGCAGCTCGTGAACTGACGATCCCCTTGACCGCCGACCGGAACGTGTTATCCTGGTATACCCGCTAACTTGTACTTACAAGTAACGACAAGCTGGAAATTTCAGCCGATGGAGGAATGACGACATGCTTGAAGCGCTCTCCGCTCCCTGGCCGTGGTACGTGGCCGGCCCCCTTCTGGGGCTGATCGTGCCCCTCCTACTGCTGGTCGGGGGAAAGGCCTTCGGGATCTCGTCCAGCCTCCGGCACATGTGCGCTGCGACGCCGACGCCGGATTCCTGGAAGCCCGCCTTCCTGCGCTACGACTGGAAGGGCTCCGGACTCTGGAACCTTGCCTTCGTAGTGGGAATCGCGCTCGGCGCCCTCCTGGCCGTGAGCCTCCTGGGGGTGCCCGATGCCGGACAGTCGATCTCGGCGGCCACACGGGCAGATCTCGCCGCGCTGGGAATTCAGGATTTTTCCGGTCTGGTGCCGGCGGAGCTGTTCAGCTGGGATCGCCTCCTCTCGCCCGCGGGATTTGTGGTGGTGGTGGTGGGTGGATTTCTGGTCGGATTCGGAGCCCGCTGGGCCGGAGGGTGCACGAGCGGACACGCCATCTCGGGGATCGCGAATCTGCAGCTCCCCTCGTTGATCGCCGTGCTCGGCTTCTTCGCGGGTGGGCTCCTGGTGACCTTCGGGCTCCTGCCCATCCTTCTCGGCTGACCGGGGGAGACGACCGATGACGACGACTGAGAAGACGACGAACTGGACGGCGCTCCTCGCCTTTGTCCTGATGGGAGCCTACCTGGGCGTGATCTTCGTCCAGAGCGAGGTGGTGTCCTGGTTCCGGATCCAGGAGATGTTCCGGTTCCAGAGCTTCCACATGTACGGGATCATCGGGAGCGCCGTGGCCGTGGCCACGCTCTCGATCCAGATCCTGAAGCGCACGGGGCTCGAGACACTGGCCGGAGACCCGATCGAGCTCTCGCCCAAGGCCTGGGGAGACAGCCGGATTCCCGCGGCACGCTACTGGATGGGAGGCACCCTCTTCGGAATGGGATGGGCCCTTCTGGGGGCATGCCCGGGACCGATCTTCGCCCTGATCGGGGCCGGGGTGGGCGTACTCGTGGTGGGACTTCTGGCCGCCCTGCTCGGGACCTGGACCTATTCGGTCCTCCGGTCCCGGCTTCCGCACTGACCGATACTGCATACAAAAAGGATACTACCATGCTTTTCCGACAGATCTTCGACCCGAAACTCGCCCAGTACGCCTATCTCGTCGGCTGTCAGCAGACGGGCGAGGCCCTGATCATCGATCCCGAGCGCGACATCGACCGCTATGTCGAGGTGGCCGAGTCCGAGGGGCTGCGCATCACCGCCGTGGCCGAGACCCACATCCATGCCGACTTCCTTTCCGGGGCCCGGGAGTTTGCCGAGCGCTTCGGTACGCTCACCTACCTTTCGGACGAGGGGGGGGAGGAGTGGGCCAGCGACTGGGCGAGGAATGGACAGTACGAGGCGCGCTTCCTGAAGGATGGAGACACCTTCATGGTCGGCGGCATCGAAGTCCGGGCCGTGCACACGCCGGGCCACACCCCGGAGCACCTGAGCTACGTCCTGGTGGATCGAGGCGGCGGCGCGTCGACCCCGATCGGGGTCGCCACGGGCGACTTCGTCTTCGTGGGGGACCTGGGCCGCCCTGACCTGCTCGAGCAGGCGGCGGGGATGCATGGAGTGCAGGAGCCGTCGGCCCGGCAGCTCTTCCAGTCGCTCCCCCGATTCACCGAACTCCAGGACTACGTGCAGGTCTGGCCCGCGCACGGGGCCGGTTCGACCTGCGGAAAGGAGCTCGGCGCGGTCCCCCAGACCACCGTGGGCTACGAGCGTCTATACAACGCTTCGCTCAGCGTCGCGGCCAAGGGTGAGGAGCCCTTCGTCGAGGCCATCCTCGCCGGGCAGCCCGAGCCGCAGACCTATTTCGCCCGCATGAAGCGAGACAACAACCGTGGCGTCCCCCTGCTCGGCACCCTCCCCCAGCCGAACAAGTACACCGTGGCCGAGCTGGAGCGCACGATCGAGAAGGGCGAGACGCTCGTGGTCGACACTCGCCTCGATCGCTCCGCCTTCATGGCCCGGCACCTTCCGAACGCCCTGTACGCGCCAATGAACAAGAGCTTCAACATGGCGGTGGGCTCGCTCGTCGAAGACGAGACCCTCCCGATCCTCCTGGTGATCGAGGAGGCCGCGGTCGACGAGGCCGTCCGGGATCTCGTCCGCATCGGATACGATGAGATCGTGGGGTTCGTCACCCCGGAGACCCTCACCCGATATTTCGATCGGGGCGGGGCGTCGGAGACGATCCCGCAGGCGGATTTCGCCCGGGTCGCCGAGCTCCAGGGGCAAGAGGACGTGGCGGTCGTCGATGCCCGCTTCGCGGCCGAGTTCGCCTCGGGGCACATTCCGGGTGCGATCAGTGCTTCGTACACCCGGCTCCCCTCGCTTACCCGGGACCGGATTCCCGAGGGCAAGCACCTGCTCGTGCATTGCGCGAGTGGAGGACGCTCGGCGGCCGCCGCCTCCTATCTCGCCCGGGAAGGCTTCGACGTGACCTTCATCGACGGCGAGTTCGCGGCATGGCACGAGCACGGTGAGGTCGTGACCGAAGAGCCGGTTCACCAGGCCTCATGACGCGACTTCTGGACCGACTGCCCCTCGGGCGCCAGCTCGAGGGGTACAGTCGGGATCACCTGAGTTCGGACCTGTCGGCCGGGCTCACCGTGGGCGTCATGCTCATTCCACAGGGAATGGCGTATGCCCTGATCGCCGGGATGCCCCCGATCTACGGGCTCTACGCCTCGCTCGTCCCCCTCGTCGTCTATGCGCTGATGGGGACCTCGCGGCAACTCGCGGTCGGGCCGGTGGCGATGGTGTCGCTTCTGGTCGCGGCCGGGGTGGGACCCCTCGCCGGGGGCGACCCGGATCGGTACATCGCCCTGGCGCTCCTCCTGGCGCTGATGGTGGGGGTCCTCCAGCTCTCGATGGGGCTCCTGAGGTTCGGGTTTCTGACCAACTTCCTCTCGCACCCGGTTTTGGCGGGGTTCACCACCGCCGCCGCCCTGATCATCGGGGCGAGCCAGCTGCGGCACCTCTTCGGCGTCGATCTGCCCAACTCGAACCACGTCCACGAGATCCTGGGGGCACTCTGGGGCGAGGTGGGCGCGATTCATGGGCTGACGCTCGCGCTGGGGGGGATCGCGATCGGACTCCTGGTCGCCCTGAAACGGTGGCGCCCGACCTTTCCGGCCGCGCTGACGGTGGTGGCGGTCTTCACTGCCGCCGTCTGGCTCCTGGGCCTAGAGGGGGCCGGGCTCCGAGTGGTCGGAGAGGTTCCGGGAGGCCTCCCCGCACCCGTTCTTCCTTCGCTGGATCCGGCGAGCGTCTGGGCGCTCATGCCGGTCGCACTCACGATCGCCCTGGTCGGTTTCATGGAGTCGATCGCCGTGGCCAAGGTCTACGCCACGAAGAACCGGCACGAGGTCGACCCGAACCGGGAGCTCGTGGCGCTCGGTACCGCGAACCTGGTGGGTGCCTTCTTCCGCGCCTTCCCGACCACAGGGGGCTTCTCGCGCACCGCGGTCAACGACCAGGCCGGGGCCCGGACGTCCGTCGCCACCCTGGTAAGTGCCGCGATCATCGGGCTCACCCTGCTCTTTCTGACGGGGCTCTTCCGGACGCTGCCCACGACGGTACTCGCCGCCATCGTGATCGTGGCGGTGGCGAATCTCGTGAACTGGCGCGAGGCCGTGCACCTGTGGCGCGTCGACCGGCAGGACTTCTGGATGATGGCGATCACCTTTGCCGCCACCCTGGGACTGGGGATCGAGGAGGGGATTCTCGTGGGGGTCCTCGTCTCGCTGGGCGCCCTGGTCTACGAGACCTCGCGCCCGCACGCTGCCGTGCTGGGGCGGCTGCCCGGCACCGACACCTACCGGAACCTGGCCCGCCATCCCGAAGCCGAAGCCCCCGAGGGCGTCACGATCTACCGGCTCGACTCCGCACTCTGCTTCGCGAACGTGGAGTTCCTGCGCGACCAGGTGCGGGCGCTCGTCGAGGCCGACCCGGCGCCGGACACCTTCGTCTTCGACTTCCATGCGGTCAACGGGGTCGACTCGACGGGGCTTCATCACCTCGAGGAGCTCCTGGGGTACCTGGCGAGGACCGGGGTCCAGGTCTACTTCGCGGGGGTCAAGGGACCGGTGATGGATCGCCTCCGCCGTGCCGGTCTCGATCACCGGATCGGCCCGGAGCGGTTCTTCCACGAGGTGTGCGACGCCGTCGACGAGGCGGACCGGATCCGGGCTCCGGTCCCGGGGTAGGGAGGCACGTCGTCTTCTTCGATCCAACCCATCCCGGATGGTGTCATGCTCGCTCGGCCTCCCGCACGTCGCGTCTCCTTCTCCTTCGGCGTCCTCGCGACGCTGGCCCTCGCCTCCTGCGCTTCGCCGGGCCCACCGGCCGAAGCCCCTCCGGCCGCCGCCGTACCCGCGCCCAGTCCGCAGGCGGGGGTCACCGAGGCGGGGATCACGCCCGACGACCTGCGGCACCGGATCGGCCTCCTTGCACACGACTCGATGCGAGGCCGCGAGACGGGAAGCCCCGAGAAGGAGATGGCGGGGGACTACCTGGCGGGAGAGGCGGAGCGGCTGGGGCTTCTGCCCGGCGGCGACAACGGCAGCTACTTTCAGGCGGTGCCGCTCGAGCGGCGGATGACCCGGGTGGATCTGGCCATCACGAACGACGAGAACGGTTCGACGACTCCTGTGACCGATGAGGACCTCCTCCTGGTATCGGGGATGGCGGGGCTGCCGGCCACCGCACGGACCTCGGGTGAGGCCCCCCTCGTCTTCGGTGGACACCTCTTCGATCCAACGGTCCCCGAGGGTGCGCTGAGCATGCAGCAGGTCGAGGGCGCCGCGGTGATCGTGCGCATGGATCCGCCGGCCGACGTCGAGGGCGAGCCGGGCGTCACGATCCCGCCGCGCATGGAGCTGGCCGTGCTCTTCGGGCCCCAGAGCCCCGCGGCGGCGGTGATCCTGGTGGCCGAGGGGGACCTCGACGACTTCTGGGACTATGCGCGTGACGTTTCGATGAAGGGAGCCGTGTCGCTGCAGGGGGGAGAGGAGCCGGGGGATTCGCCCCCCTTCTTCCTCATGTCGCCCCAGGGCATGGAGGCCCTTCTCGACACCCCGGCCGACGAGGCCCGCGAGCCGCGTCCGACGGGCCTCGGGACCCTCTCCTACACCCTGGATTCACAGGTCGAGCCCTACGAAGGGCGCAATGTGGTGGCGATCTATCCGGGCGCGGACCCGGAGCTCACGGGCGAGTACATGACGCTGGGGGCGCACTACGACCACCTGGGGGTCGGCACGCCGGTCGATGGGGACTCGATCTACAACGGGGCCGACGACAACGCGTCGGGGACCGCGGCGATCCTCGAGGTGGCCGAGTACCTGGCGCACCTGGCCGAGAGTGAGCGGCCCGCCCGGTCGGTCCTGTTCATCTGGCATGCCGCCGAGGAGTCGGGGCTGCTCGGCTCGGAGTACTTCACCGACAACCCCACGGTGCAGCGGGATCGGATGATCGGCCACATCAACATGGACATGGTGGGCCGGAATCATCCGGACTCCCTCTTCCTGGTGGGTTCGCGCCGGCTTTCGACCGAGTACGGCGAGTGGGTCGAGGAGGCCAACGCCGCCCTCCCGATCCCCTTCGTGCTCGACTACGAATACGATGAGCCCGGACATCCGGAGCAGCTCTACTGCCGCTCCGATCACTGGAACTTCGCCCGCTGGGGGATCCCGGTGGTGAAGATCGGATCGGGGCTCCACGACGACTACCACAAGCCGTCGGACACCCCCGACCTGATCGAGTACGAGAAGGTGGCGCGGGTGGCCGAGTTCGCGGCCGAGATCACCCTGCGTGTGGCGAACCACCCGGCTCCCCCCGAGATCGACGGGCCGATCCCCGATCCGAGCGCGCCCTGCCAGGGGTGACCGAGGGACCCGAAGCCGCGTCGATGCGGGGCTCGCACGCCGTTCGGCACCGATCCGCACAACCGAATCGCACCTCCGGCCAAGGAACCGACCGATGAGTTGGACCGCCATCAACCCCGCCTCGGGAGACACCCTCTGGGAGCACCCCGAGATGAACAAAGCCGAGGTGGATACGATCCTCGGCGACGCCCACGAGGCGCAACGGGCGTGGCGAACGACCGACTTCGCCCACCGCTCCGAGCGGATGCATCGCGCGGCCGCGATCCTCAGGGAGCGGGCCGAGGAGTTCGCGGTGCTGATGACCCGGGAGATGGGCAAGCCGCTCGGTGAGGCCCGCGGCGAGGTCGAGAAGTGCGCGTGGGTCTGCGAGTATTACGCGGAGCACGCCGAGGCCCAGCTGGCACCCGAGCCGGTGGGGACTCCCGACGCCGAGGCCACCACGTACGTGGCCTACCGACCGATCGGGGTCGTCCTGGCGATCATGCCCTGGAATTTCCCCTTCTGGCAGGTCTTCCGCTTCGCCGCACCGACCCTGATGGCGGGCAACGCGGGGATCCTGAAGCACGCCCCGAACGTGCCCCGCTGCGCGCTCGCGATCGAAGAGGTCTTTCACGCAGCCGGCTTTCCCACCGGGCTCTTCCGGTCGGTGCTCGTGGATCTCGAACTGACGAGCGCGATCATCGAGCACCCGCTCGTGCGCGCCGTGACGCTCACGGGGAGCGTGGGGGCCGGGATGGCGGTCGCCAGCCAGGCGGGAGCGCAGGTCAAGAAGACCGTGCTCGAGCTCGGTGGGAGCGATCCCTACCTCATCCTCGAGGATGCGGATCTCGATCAGGCGGTGGCGACCTGCGTGAAGAGCCGGATGCTGAACGGGGGGCAGAGCTGCATCGCGGCCAAGCGCTTCCTGGTGGTGGATTCTCTTGTCGACGAATTCCGCGACCGGATGGTCGAACGGATGCGACAGGCCGTCATGGGCGATCCCATGGACGAGGAGACCACGCTCGGTCCCCAGGCCCGGATCGATCTGCGGGATCAACTGCACGAGCAGGTCCGAACGAGTGTCGAGGCCGGGGCCTCGCTCCTGCTCGGAGGCGAACTGCCCGAGGGGCCGGGAGCCTTTTACCCGGCCACCGTCCTGGCGGATGTGCGACCGGGGATGCCCGCGTGGGACGAGGAGCTCTTCGGGCCCGTCGCCTCGATCATCGGGGTGGCCGACGAGGCCGAGGCGATCCGGGTGGCCAACGATTCGGTCTTTGGCCTGGGAGCCGCCGTCTTCACGCGTGACCGGGAGCGGGGCGAGCGGATCGCCCGCGACGAGTTGGATGCCGGTGCCTGCTTCGTGAACGGCATGGTCCGCTCCGATCCGCGTCTCCCCTTCGGAGGCGTGAAGGAGAGTGGGTACGGACGGGAGTTGTCCGCCCACGGGATCCGCGAGTTCGTGAACATCAAGACGGTCTGGGTGCAATGAGGTCTCGCCGCCGGTCGGGCCCCGTCAGGGCCGGGAGTCGTCGGGGCCCGGGTGATAGACCGCCTCGAACTCCCTGAGCGGCATCCCCGTCTCGGACTCGGTCGGATGGGATGTGTCTGCGGGATCGCGGGCCAGCTCGAGCTCGTAGGCGAGGCGGTCGCTGCGGTAGTACCGTCGCTGGAAGTAGATGGCCCGGTCTCCGACCGTCCGCGAGGTCCGCTCGATCACCAGGAGCGCCTCGCCTTCGGACACCCCCAGCGTCTCGGCGGTCTTCGCGTCAGCCGAGGCGGCGGTGATCCGGTAGCGCCCCGAGAGGGCGGGGATCCCATATTCGCGCTCGAGCACCTGGTAGAGGGTCTCGGTGCCCAGATCGTGCCCTTCGAGCAGCTGTGCGTAGTAGGGAGGCAGCCAGGTGCGATCGAGGGCGATCGGGGTCCCGTCGCCCAGCCGAAGCCGATCCAGCCGAAGGACCATCGAGTCCGGATCCACTCCCAGATGCTCCGCGACCACGGCCGGGCAGGCCTCGTTCCCCTGGTGCAGGACCCGGGACGAAGCTTCGAGCCCCGCCCGGGCCAGGTCCTGCGCGAAGTCGGTGAGCCGGACGAGTCCCTGGGCCATCCTGCGCTCGCAGACGAAGGAGCCCAGCCCCTGTCGGCGGTAGATCAACCCGTCGGCCTCGAGGGTCTGGAGTGCGCGGCGCACCGTCACCCGACTGACATCGAACCGCTCACAGAGCGCATTTTCGGAGGGGAGCTGCTCATGCGGGGCGAGGGTTCCCGACTGGATCTCGGCGCGGAGGCGCGCGGAGATCTGCTCGTGCAGGGGGATTCCGGGGCGGAGCGGTTCGGACATGGAGGGTCGGAGATCGCGGGAATGGGCGGGAACGAGCGACTGTGAATAATACATGTAGTTACTTGTAGGGTCCAGTGCTCCGTGGGTGGGTCGGGGGCGTCAGGCGGGGAGCGGTGGGACGCGCAGAATCCGGTCCCCCCGGTCGGCGCGCGCGATCAAGGGAGTGTCGAATCGTGCCCGGGGCCGGCACCCGACCCTGCGCGCAATCGACTTCCACGCGGCGCCGTGCCCCCGGTCGGCGTGCAGGAGCCAGGCCTCGATGTGGGCCATCTCGTGGAGCATGACGTCGACGCGGAGCTCGTCATTGACCTCGAGCATCAGGTCCAGGTTCAGGGCGAGTTCCCCCACCGCGCGGGATCCCTCGCGTTCGCCGAGGGCGACCCAGCCGAGGGTCGAGCGCATGCGCCGGCTCAGCCGGAGGGGGAGCATGCGGGGGAGGGCGTCGGGAAAGGACCGCGCCGCCAGCCGTCGATAGAGCGCCTCGAGGTAGGCCTGCTGCTCCGGGGTTGCGCAGTTCGGGCCCGGACGCAGGCACCTGCGGGCGCGCCGGCGAGATGACCTCGGCGGTGGCGTCGCCCGGATCCTGCGGAGCGCCTCGCGCAGGGGCGGATGGCGCTGGACCCGGTCCCGCGCCCTGCGGACCGCGGGAGGGCCTCCCCGGGGATGCCGAACGATGAGGGCGAAGTGGTCGAGGAGATCGGGGGTCGTCTGCCGGTATCCGACGTGCAGGTTCAGCACGGTGCCCCCCTGGGTGAGCGACCAGATCGTGCGCCGGTTTCTGCGGAACCGCACCCTGCGAAGCCGGTCGGCGCCCCGCGAACGGAGCGCGTCGAGAAAGGCCTCTTCGGTCAGCGGGGTCATGCCGATGGGCTCCAGGTGCGAACCATGGGTGGGAGAGGAGTGCGGGGGTTGAAAATGGGTCGATCATGGGGGCGAAAGAATGGTGGGTCGGGCCTCGTCGGCTCCGGGGAACTCCACCCCGCCGTGAAGAGTTGACCACATGGCCGCCCCTTCGTCAACCACCCCGCTCCCCCGAGGGCTCCCCATGATCCGGATCGATGAGACGCGCACCGCCATCCAGGACTACTACGGGCGGGTGCTCGGGTCCTCGCAGGATCTCAGGACGGGCGCCTGCTGCACCCCGGAGCAGGTGCCGGCTCGCTTTCGACCGCTCCTCGCGCGGATCCACCCCGAGGTCTCGGAGCGCTTCTATGGCTGTGGGGTGCCCATCCCTCCTGCGCTCGAGGCGATGACCGTCCTGGACCTGGGGTGCGGGACGGGCCGCGACTGCTATCTGCTCTCGCAGCTCGTGGGAGAGACGGGGCGGGTGATCGGGGTCGACATGACCGAGGAGCAGATCGAGTGCGCCCGCTCCCATCGGGACTGGCACGCCAGGCAGTTCGGGCACCGTCGGTCCAACGTCGAATTCCACCGGGGGTTCATCGAGGAGCTCGCCCCTCTCGGGATCGAGGCGGAGTCGATCGACGTGGTGGTCTCGAACTGCGTGTTCAACCTCTCTCCCGACAAGGCCCGACTCTTCGCCGAGATCTTTCGGGTGCTGAAGCCGGGAGGGGAGCTCTACTTCTCGGACGTCTTCGCCGACCGCCGGATCCCGGCCGAGCTTCGCAGCGACCCCGTGCTTCTGGGCGAATGTCTGGCCGGCGCCCTGTACGGAGAGGACTTCCGGAGGCTCCTCGACGGGTGCGGGTGCTCCGACGTGCGGGAGCTGTCGAACTCGCCGGTCGAGATCCTGGACCCCGAGATCGAGGCCAGGATCGGGATGGTCCGGTTCACCTCGCGGACCCTGCGGGCCTTCAAGGTCGAGTTCGAGGATCGCTGCGAGGACTTCGGCCAGGTGGCGACCTATCTCGGCTCCATCGAGGGGGCGCCCCACGCGTTCGTGCTCGATGACCACCACCGCTTCGAGGCGGGCCGCCCCGAGCGGGTGTGCGGCAACACCGCCGGGATGCTGGGTGCGACCCGATACGCGCCCCACTTCCGGATCGACGGGGACCGGTCGACCCACTTCGGGCTCTTCGACTGCGGGCCGGGAGGCGGGGATGAGCGCGCGGTCACCGGAACTCCGGCGGGCTGCTGCTGAGGTCGGACGCTCAGTCGCTCGAGGAACTCCGGCTTCCGAACCCTTCGGTCTCCAGAGACTGCATGATCTTGTCCCGAAGCTCGCCGGGTGTGGTCTCGTGCTGTTCGACCTTGGCGATGGCCTCCTGGAAGGCCTCTTCGAATACGAGGAAGGGATAGCACCGGGCGCAGGTCTCGAGGTGCGCTCCGACCTTCGCCTCGAGTTCGGGGTCGAGTTCGTTGTCGAGCCACTCGAAGATCCGCTCGGCGGCCTCCTCGCAGGTGACGGCTTCGGCCAGCGCCTCTTTCGAGATCTTCCGATTCGAGCGTCGGAGAAGGCGCCGAAGTTCGTGGATCCATTTCATTTGGACGCTTCCCCTCTGTTTCGGATGCGGGCGGCGGTTGGCTCGCCGATGATCCCCTCTTCCACCGCGTATTCGTACAGTGCTTCCTGAAGGATCCGACGGCCCCGGAAGAGCCGGCTCTTCACCGTTCCCACCGGCACGTCGACGATTTCGGCCACCTCCTGGTACGGCAGTCCTTCCAGATCGGAGAGGATGACGGCCTCCCTGAATTCGTCGGGAAGGTCGTCGATGGCCTCGAGCACCCTGGCGTCGACCATCTCGCGCCAGAAGTGGCCCTCGGGGTCGCGATCCCGCACGGCCATGAAGACGGTGGCTTCCCGCGAGATCTGGCGGGGATCCGTGTCGGCCACCCCCGTCACGATCTCGTCGTGGCGCTTGCCTCGCTCCTCGGTTCTGAGGAAGAGGTTCCTGCAGATGGTGAACAGCCAACTCTTCACTTTCGTTCCCTGCGTGTACTTCTCCCAGTTCTGGTAGGCTCGCAGGAAGGTCTCCTGCGTCAGGTCCTGGGCGCGATCCTCGCTCTTCGACAGGCGCAGGGCAAAGCGGTACACGGCGTCCATCTGCGGAAGCGCTTCGGCTTCGAAGGTGTCGTCGTGGGCGGCGGAGGCGTTCACTGCGGAGGGCTCCGGAAGGTTCGGAACGGGTCACGGTCCAGCCTGCCGGCGCATCCGGTCGAGGATCCCCGTATCAGGTCCCTCGGAGTCTATCGTGAAGGGGGCGGGAGCGAAATGGGGGGCTGCCGACGTACGGTCGGGGCGGGGAACCCCGACAGGCGGTCTCGGCGTTTCCCTGATGATGGCCAACCCTGATGGACACGGCCGCCCGCTGGTCTTCTCGAGGAAAGGGATGTCGATGAACTCCGAAACGCGCTTCTGGGGTGCGCTGCTCGCCCTCATCATGGTTCCCGCCCTGCACCCCCTGCTGATTCCATGGGCCGGGGTCGCCTCGCACCTGCTGTGGTGGGTTCATGTTCTGCCGGTGGCGATGCTGGTGTTTCGCTATGGAAGTATGGCCCTGGTCTCCTCGATCGTGGGGAGCGTGGCGCTTCTCGCGCTCGGAGAGCGGCTCTTCGGCTACGGCTACGGGGTCCCCGCCGACTGGGCGATGATCGTTTCGCTGTCGATCGCGCTCGCCTTCACCGAGTCCCTCGTGGCCGGGTTCGCGCTCTACACGCGTCGGGTCACGCGAGGCTACCGGATTCTCTTCGAAGGCACGGAGAATGGGGTCATTCGAACCGATGCCGAAGGTCGGATCCTCGAGGTGAATCCGGCGGCCGAAGCGGTTCTGGGGCGTTCCAGGGACCAGACGCTGGGGACTCGCATCGGGAGCATCGAGGGGCTGAGCGACCTGCCCCCTCTCTCCGTGATCGAGTCGCGGGGTGGCTGGATCGGCTCGATCGAGTGTGACGAGGACGACGGTGTCCGGACCTCGCACTACATCGTCGCCGCCTTCGGGCAGGACGACCCGAAGGGGCACCAGGTGATTCTGATGGACCGCACGAAGGAGGTCGCCGCGGAGTTCGAGTGGAGTCGACACCGCAAGCTCGCCACACTCGGGGAGTCGCTGGCCGGCGTCGCCCACGAACTCCGAAACCCGCTGGCGGTGATCATGGCCGAGATCGAGCTGGCGCGAACCGACCCGGATGTGAGCCGCGAGGAACTCCTGGAGTCGATGGACGACATCGGGCGGCAGGCCGAGCGTATTCGCGGCCTGGCCGACGAACTCCTTGGCTACTCCCGCGCACCAACGGGAGAGGGGACGGTCCGGGTCGACGAGCTCCTGCGCCGGTTGCTCAGGATCGAGGACATGGTGCGGGGACGAGCGATCCGGTGGGAGGAGCGGATCGAGTGGGAGGGCGAGGTGAGAGTCCCGGAGCTGCGGCTCGAGCAGGTGGTGACCAACCTGCTCTCGAACGCCGCCGAGGCGATGGTCGAGGGCCGGGGCGAACTTCACTGCCGACGGGAAGGGGAGTGGCTCGAGATCGAGGTCCTGGATTCGGGCCCGGGAATTCCGGAGGAGTTGATGGACCGGATTTTCTCTCCATTCGTCACCACGAGGGGGGATTCGGGTGGCACGGGTCTGGGGCTGGCGATCTCCCGCCGGCTGGCCGTCGCGATGGGCGGCACCCTGACCGCTCGCAACCGACCGACGGGAGGTGCCGCCTTTCGCCTCAGCTTGCCGGTCGGGGTTCCCGATTCCCCGACGACGCCCGACGATCGAGGACAAAGACCTCTTCGTCCTGAAAGGCGATCAGTACCAGACATCCCGCAGCCACGATGAGCGAGGGGAAGAACAGGACGTTGGTCCCGTCGAGCACCCAGCCCCACGGGTCGATGATCGACCGCCAGACGCTCGCGAGGGAGCCGAGGTTGATCAGAAGGATGATCGGGTCGATGATTTTTCGGAAGGAGCCGATCATCGCCATCACGGCCACGACGATCTGAGCGCCACCCAGGACCGCCAGGAGTGCGGGGACGCTGAGCAGTCCGAAGTAGAAGTTGTCGGAGACCCGGACCGCGTGGTCCGGGTCCACGATCTTGTCGATACCCCAGAGCAGAACAAGGAGCGCGATCGAGATGCGCAGAGCCAGCAGAGAGAACGCTTTCATGGATCCTCGGCGTCGGAGAAAGGAAGTCGGGGGAGTTCAGTGGGCCCAACGCATACCGCACCCCTCGGGTTCCGGGGGCTCCTCATGAGCTGGATTCCGATGGTGTCCGAAGAGGAGGCCGAGGGAGAGCTCGCAGAGGTGTATCGCGAAATCTCCGGTCGCCGGGGGAAGCTCTCGAACATCATGCGGGTGCAGAGCTTAGCCCCCCGCGCCATGAAGATCCACCTCGATCTGTACGTGGAGCTGATGTTTTCGCGCCCCGGGCTGAGTCGGGCTGAGCGGGAGATGATCGCGGTGGTCGTGTCGGTCGCCAACGACTGCACCTACTGCACCCTGCACCACGAGGCTGCGCTCCACGCCTGGTGGAAGGACGCGGACCGGGTGCGACGGCTGCGGAATGACCCGGACGGTGTCGAGCTCTCGGACCGGGAGCGGGCTCTGGTCGAGTACGCGCAGGAGCTGACGAGAGCGCCGGCCGAGGTGGACTCGGGCGCGATCGACCGGCTCCGCGAGGTCGGGCTCGCCGATGACGAGATCCTGCAGGCGAACATGATCATCGCGTACTTCAACTTCGTGAACCGGATCGCCGAGGGACTGGGGGTCGAGGCGCCCCCGGGGGAAGTCGAGGGCTACGAATACTGACCTCCTCGAAAGACCTCCCCGGCTACTCGATGAGCTCGGGGTTCGTGCGGGCGAGGATCAGCCCGAGGGTGATCAGCAGGAGGATCACCGAGACCGGGATCAGGACCTGCACCACCGAGACCATCAGCGAAGAGACCTGAAGGCCGAGGATGAGCGCGATCGCCGGAGCACAGCACGCGCCCCCCGCCAGGAGGGCCGGGACGCTGGCGAGGATCCCGGTGGAACGGTTGAACCGGCACGCCCGTGGTTGCCGAATCGCGATCCAGGTCACCGCGAGGTTGAGGCCCACCAGCAGGGAGATCAGCCCCCCGACAAGGATGTTGATGGGGGACAGGAGGATCGTCAGCCCCGGCAGGGTCAGTCGGGCGATCGGCTCGAAGGTGAAGCTTCCCGTCCGGTCGAACATCCGGGTCCAGTCGGTCGTCAGAAACTCGAACGCCCGGCCCCCGAGCGAGATGTCCTGCAGGGCGAACAGGAAGAGGGGGAGGTAGAGGGCCGAGATGCCGATGACGAGTGCGCGGATCGATCCCCGGCCCCACAGCTCCCGCAGGGTCTGAAGCACGCGTTGCGGGCTCATGGGACTCGGGGGTGCTCGGAGTCGGGGTAGAAGGCGTGCCAGGCGAAGTAGAAGGCGTCGACCGAGACGAGCGGCTCGAAGGGAAGCTCCCTCGGGGGGTGGATCTCTCCGTTGAACTCGTAGTCTCCCCCGGGCAAGACCCGGAGCCCGTCCAGCTCCACTCCGTCGGGCCGCTCGTAGATGACCCCGGTGTGGAAGGTCGGGTCGTACACCGCCAGGAAGTTCTCGGTCATCTGGATCCGCTCCGACTCGAGATCCCCGAGAACGAACCGCGCGCTCGCATCGGCGGTCCGGGCGCCCACGACCATCTCCTTCTGGTGCTGGGATCCGGACCGATGCATCACCGGAAACATGGTGCGGTCCTCGACATAGTAGCCGCGCAGGGGCGTGTAGGACCCGTAGGGATCCCGATCGTAGTTGCGCAGGTGGCCGGTGCGGTCGCTCAGCACGCGGGTGTCCGGATGGGCCGCGTGCCACCGCTCCCAGGTCGTCCAGATCAGGTTGACCTCGGCGAGGGTGTGGCCGCGGTGCTCGCCTGAAAGCCCGGTGGCGTTGATCTGCGAGAAGTAGCTCTCGGTCTCGCGGTCGAAGAGGACCAGGTTGCTGTTCAGGAGCTGGCCCGAGACACCGAAGGTGGTCTCGCCCCGCTCGAACCCCTGCGCGGTGGCGGTCAGCGGACAGTAGGTGACCCCCACATTCAGCCCTCCCACGACATCGTTCACGATCTCGTGGTGCACGAGGATGCTCTGTGGATACGCCTTCGCCTCGCCCCCGTGCGCGAAGCCGATCACCATCGCCTCGGGACGGAGCCCGGCCTCGTCGGCGCGGATGAACCGGGGGTTGTCGATCGCGGGGATCCCGTCCGGTGGCGGTCCGCCCGACATCATGAACTCCACATAGGCCTCGATCGGGTCACCGAGAACGTAGGGGGTCTCGGCAACGGGAAGGCTCGGGTCGGTCTCCGAGGCGACCGAGTCGGAAAGCAGTCCGAGCACGAGGATCACCGTCGCGAAGGCCAGTAGGGCGATCAGCCTGGTCGAATTCATGGTCGAACCCCCGTGCGATGATGGGAGAGAATGGGATGTGCGCCTGGAGCGTTGAGGGGGCGAGCTGTGGGCTGCCGTCCTCCCCTGCCTCTGTCCTCTGAATTCACAGCCCGATGAGCGAGTTCCACACGGCGGGGAACCCTCGTCGACCGCTGTTCATTCGCTGAGATGAGGCGGGGGCGTGCCGATGGCTGCCGCCGACAAGGCCCTGATTCGGAGATCTCTGATGCCCAATGCATTCCCGCGTCCAGCCCTTCGTCCCACCCGCCGAGGCGGGGCTCCGCGCAGTGTCCTGCTCATCATGGCACTGGCCTTTCTGGCGACCGGGTGCTCCGACCTGTTCGGCCCGAGCAGCGATCGCCCCTTCCAGAACCTGCGCTGCAGCGTGTCCGAGAGTGAGCTCTTTGCCGGGGGCCCGCCCCCCGACGGGATTCCATCGCTGGAGAACCCGACCTTCGTTTCGGCCGACGACTCGTCGGTCGACTACCTGTTCGGCAGCGACCGCGTCATCGGACTCCTCGTCGACGGAGAGGCGTGGGCCATTCCGCACAATGTCGGGTGGTGGCACGAGATCGTGAACATCGACTTTCCGTCGGGGCTTCAGGTGGCGGCGAGCTATTGCCCGCTGACCGGCTCGAGCCTCGTCTTCGATCGCGAGGCCGCCGGTGGCGCCACCATGGGGGTGTCCGGGGTCCTCTTCCAGAACAACCTGGTGATGTTCGATCGGGGGGACCCGTCCTCGCTCTGGTTCCAGATGGCCAGGGAGGCCCGCTGCGGGCCCGCCGACGGCACCCGGCTCGACATGGTCCCCTCGTTCGAGATGACCTGGGCCGGCTGGACCGAGCTGCACCCGGAGACGAAGGTGGTCACCGGAAATCTGGGAATGGGCCGTAACTACCGCTCGTACCCGTACGGGAACTACGAGTCGAACAGCCAGCTGCTCTTTCCCCAGCCTTCGGTGGACTCCCGCCGGCCCATGAAGGAGCGCACCCTGGGAATCCCCGACGTGGAGGGCAGCGGTGGGGTGGGCTTTCCCTTCAACGCCCTGGCCGACGCGGAGCCCGGGCCGGTCGCCGCCGTCCACGCGAGTGCACGGGGCAGGGACGTGGTGGTCCTCTGGGACCAGCGGGCCGGGGGGGCGATGGCCTTCGACGCGCGCATCGATGGGACCGAGCTGACCTTCAGCGTCGAGGAGGACCGGATCGTCGATACACAGACCGGCTCCACGTGGCGCGTCGACGGGCTGGCGGTCGCCGGATCGTGGGAGGGTCGCCGGCTCGATCCCGTGGCCGAGGCGTACGTGTCCTTCTGGTTTGCGTGGATGGCCTTCCAGCCGGATGCCGAACTCTGGGAGCCCGAGGCTTCCGCGAGCTGAGCTGAGGGGGGCTCTCGAGGGTGGAGGGCTTGCGGAGGGAGGGGCTGACGTGGACCATTGGGGTACGTTCTCCCCAACCCCACTGACCGACGATGCGCCCCTCTCGAACCACACGAGCGGCGGCGCTACTCGAATGCTACTCTACGAGAGTGATGACCCTCACCCTGCCGTTCCCGTTCGCCTTCGCTTCGACCGTCCTGGCGGTTCTCGTGCTGACGCTGCCCGGCGAGGCGGCGGCCCAGAGTTCGTCGTCAACTTCGATGCCGCTCGAGATTCCACGGATTTCCGGGCCGATCCAGATCGATGGCGTGATCGACGAGGACGCCTGGGACGAGGTGCCGGTGCTTCCACTCACGATGTTCTCTCCCACCTTCGGTGGGGAGCTGACCGAGCACTCCGAGATCCGGGTGGCGCACGACTCCGAGTACCTGTACGTGTCCGGCCGGCTGTACGACTCGGATCCCGATGGCGTGAGAAGCAACACCTTCTATCGGAACCAGTACAGCGGCGACGACGTGCTGGCGGTCGTGCTCGACAGCTTCAACGATCACGAGACCGCGGTCTGGTTCATCACGAATCCCGCGGGGGCCCGCTCCGACCGCACCGTCTCGAACGACGCGGTCTTTTCGGGCGGGATGCCGATGAACGCGGACTGGAATGCCCACTGGGACGTGGCCACCACCCAGACGGACGAGGGGTGGTTCGCGGAGTTTCGAATCCCCTTTTCGAGCTTCGGCTTCCAGTCGCGGGACGGTGAGGTCACGATGGGGCTGATCGTCTATCGGTTCGTGGCCCGCAAGAACGAGCGCCAGATCTTTCCCGCGATCGACCCGGCGTGGGGGGGGCTGGCGTTCGCGAAGCCGTCGCAGGCCCAGCGCATACGACTGCAGGGGGTACGGCAGGAGACGCCCGTGTATGTCACCCCGTATTCGCTGTTCGGGACCAACCGGGCCCCGGGACTCGTCGGCCCGGCCGAGCATCCGACCGGGTGGGAGGTGCGGTCCGACCGGACGGCCGAGGTCGGACTCGACGTGAAGGTCTCTCCGGTCCCGAACATCGCGCTCGACCTGACGCTCAACACCGACTTCGCGCAGGTCGAGGCCGACGTGCAGCAGATCAATCTCACC
>REBS01000010.1 GCA_007692605.1 Gemmatimonadales bacterium | reverse complement strand
CTCATGGCGTACGAGGAAGGCGACTTCGAAGAAGCGGGGAATCTCCAGCGGGAGGCCCTTCGCCTTCGCCGGAACCTGGATGACCCCCGCGAGGTGGCCACCTCGCTGAACAACCTGGGCAGTCTCCACTTCGCCATGGGTCGGCATGAGGAGGCCCGGGAGCTCTGCGTCGAATGCCTTCTCCTCCAGAGGCGTCTCGGCGACCCGACCGGAGAGGTCATCTCGCTCCAGAACCTGGGACACATCGCCCTGGCCCTGGGGGAGCCGGACGAGGCGGAGAGACGGCTGCAGGAATCACTCGACGCGGCCCGGCGTCTTCGTCACGGTGTCCTCACGGCCCGCTCTCTTCTGGGCCTCGGGGCCGCAGCGCGTTCCCGGGGAAGGGCCGCAGAGGTGCGCCGATACATGCAGCCGGCACTGGCCAGGGCCATGCAGATCGGTGCGGAACCCCTGGCGATCGAGGCGATCCTGGGTACGGCCTGGGCTTTGGGCCACGACGGCGACGTCCGGCCGGCGCTCGAGCTGGTGGGCGCGGTCCTGGGGCATCCCGACCTCGACCCCGGAACGCGGGGCGCCGCGGAGCGACTACTGCAGGAGTTCCAGGATTCCCTGCACCCCCACGCGATCGCCGAAGCACTCGAGGCCGGGCGCAGCCTCACCCTCCGTGAAGCGGCGGTCCGCCTGGCCGGGATGCTTCCGGTGGAGTGAGAGCGACTGCCGCTGGCCCGCTCGATGTCGATCGGATCGGCGGGGTGACCGGATCAGAGCTCGTCGCCCGGATCGGGCTCCCGGTCCCGAACCTTCGAAAGGACATCCTCGAACTTCTCACGGCTGCCGCGGCGTGCGCGCTCCTCCAGGTACTCCTCGTCCTCCCATGAGCTCCCGAGCCTGAAGCTTAGCCATCTGACTCGAGTACCAACACCACCCCTCCATCCAGATCCCCCGGCACCTCCAGCCCGATCATCCCCGCAAGGGTAGGCGCCAGGTCCACGATCGACACCGGCCCCTCGCTCACCCCCGCCTCCACCCCGGGCCCGAAGAAGATCAGCGGCACATGCCGGTCAAAGTGGTACGGGGACCCATGTCCCGTCCCCGCGGGATACCTTCCCGAGTAGGCCCCCTCGACCGTCCGGAAGCCCACCCCCAGGTGCGACACCGGCCCCAGCGCCCGCTCCGGCCGGTAGGAGTTGCGGAAGAGGACCCGCATCGAATCGGCGGGCTCACCCTCGACCAGGTCCGCCCACGCGAAGGCATCCTCGATCCAGTCCTCCTCGGCCACCACGCGGGCCACGGCCCGGGCGCGCTCGAGCTCCGAGTTCCCGTTGTCCCGCGCTTCGGCCTCCGCCTCGGCGCGGGCCACCATGGCCCCCAGTTCATCGGGGCTGATCCTCCGGCCGTACTCGCCCTGCATCGCCCGCCACTCGGGCAGGTCGATCACCCCGTGGTCGGCGGTGAGCGCCATCACCCAGCCCCCGGGGCCCAGCCGTTCGTCCAGGAACTCCATGAACTCCCCGAGCCCCCGGTCCAGCCGGATCAGGTTGTCGAGCTGCTCCCGCGACAGGGGCCCGTAGTCATGGCCCACCCGGTCCACCTGCGAGAGCGCCAGCGCCAGGTAGTCCAGGTGCCCCCGCCCTCCCAGCTCCAGCTCGTCCACCGCCACCCGGGCCAGCGCCAGCGTCGCCTTGTCGGGCCAGGGCCCCCGGTCCCGCCAGAGTCCCAGGTCGGCCTCGCTGTCGCTCGCCGCCTCCTGGCTCGCCCGGTGCGGGAACCAGGTGTGGACCATGTCACCCTCATAGGGGAAGGTGTCGGGACGCGAGAGCAGCGCGGCCTCGGGGGGCACCTCGCTGTACCAGACCGTGTCCGACCAGATCTCCGGCATGACCTCGTCATGGAAGCGATCCACCCAGTCGGGAACCGCGTCCACGTAGTACTGCGAGGTCAGGAATCGGCCCCGCTCCCCATCGAGCCAGTAGACATGGCCCGCCACCCGGCCGGCCATCGCCACCGCCGCCCGATCCTTCCCCGAGAGCGACACCACCCGCGCCCGCGAATCGGCGGCCACGATCCAGTTGGCCAGCCCCTCGCGATCCAGGTTCGCCGGCCCCCGCCCCTCCATCTCGGGCTCCCCCACGATGGGGGCGTCCAGATCCCTCAGCGCGTAGACCGACTCCCAAGTCCCGTCCTCTCTCTGCTCCAGCCAGTTGTTCCCCACCAGGCCATGCCGGTACGGGTGCACCCCGGTGACCGCGGTGGCGTGGCCGGGCGCGGTCGAGGTCTGGGCGTGGTCGAAGGTGGCATTCGTGAAGCGGTGCCCGTCCTGCCGCAGCCGTGCGAAGCCGTGGGGAAGGACGTCGGCGTACCGGTCCAGGAGATCGGCCCGCAACTGGTCCACCACCACGACCACCACCAGGGGATCGCCCCCCTCATCCCCGGGATCGGGCGCACACGCCGCCACCAGCACCGGGGCCAGGAGTACGAGAAGAATTCGACGCAGCGAAGCAGCGAAGTGGGGCGATACCATGGTAATCCCTGAAATCAAAAGCGAAATTGTCTTGCGAATGCCCGCTGGGGTGCGGGCGAGTCCATCCCTCAGGCGGCCTTCAGGCGGCCTTCATGCGGCACAAGCCGGCACCGGAGCCTCCCAGCGCTCCGCGTGGTAGCGATAGGCCCCCGCCGGCCGTACCCCTTGGGGCCCGATGCTCACCACCCACCCGCAGCTTTCCACCAGCTCGCCATCCTCGAACTCCAGCACCACCACGCCCATCGTCATTTCCGACTCCGGATTCCGGACGTGGTGATGCCCCCCCGTCTGGGCCACGAGCACCCCGTTCACATGGATCGCTTCGGGCAGGAGGGTGTGGGTGTGGCCCCCGATGATCGCGGCCACTTCGGGAAAGGCGTTGGCCAGCTCCAGATCGTAGCGGATCCCGATGTGGTTCAGGAGGATGAGGGCGTCGTGCTCCTCCGCCAGCGCCCGGTGGGCCTCCACCGTCTGGTGATATCCTTCCTCCACCAGCCCCGGCGGCGCCTCGAAGTTGATGACCGAAAGCCCCAGCACGGCCAGGGTGAGCCCGTCCTCGGTGGTCAGGATGTGATACGCAGGGTGCCGGGGAAGCTGCTCCGTCTCGATCCGGATATTGGCGGCCAGGATGGGAAACCGGGCGGCGTCCAGGATCTCGCGCGTCACCATCTCGTGCGGCTCGAGCTCATGGTTTCCCGAGACCATCACATCGTATTCGAGCTCGTTCATCCACTCGATCTGCCGCAGCCCCTCGCGCCGGTACCACTCGATCCCCTCACCCTCGGGCCAGAGGTGGGAGTGGCGCACCAGCACGTCGCCTCCCGAGACCAGGAAGACCGAGGGCGCGGCGCCCCGAACGCCTTCCACGAAGCGACGCACCTCGTCCCGGTGATTGTCGTGCAGGTGGGTGTCGTTGTCATGGAGGAGGATCACCCGGCTTCGTTCGACCTCGGGCGAGCCGCCCTCGGGAACCGCCGACCCCCCGCCGGTGGGCCCCGTCCCCGCACACGCCGAGGCGAGGACGAGCCACACCAGCAGGACGCCGCCGCGTGCACTGGATCCCATCACGCGGTCTTCAGCGAACGTCATAGCTCAGCCCGATGTTGAGCTGACGACCGTAGTAGGCGGTCGAGACCGGGTTGTCGGTCGAGCCCTGGTACTCGATGGTCGCCACGTTCAGCAGGTTCCGGGTGTGGAGGAAGGCCCGGGTCCCCATCCGCGGCAGCGCGTACTCGAGCGAGAAGTCCAGGTTCTGGTCCGCCTGGTTGTAGCGGTCCAGCGCGGCCCGGCCGCCGACCCCGGTGAGCCGGTCGCTGCGAGCCATGAAGGTCCCCCGGGCCTGGAGCGGGCCCTGGGTGTAGGTGAGCGCCAGGTTGGTGACCCACGAGGGGGATCGAACGAGCGGGAGGTCGTCGTCCTCGCGCCCCGGCACCACGCCCCGCGAGCGGAGCAGGGTCAGGTTGGACTCGATCCCCAGCCCCGAGAGCGCGCCCGGGAGCGCGTGGAACTGCTGGCCCCAGGCCAGCTCGAGTCCCAGCACCGTGCCCCCGTCGCCATTCACCCGCCGGACCTCGTCGAAGCCCGCGAAGGGCCCGCTGTCCAGCCGGGTCCGCTCACTGAACACGAAGTTGTCGACCGACTTGTAGAAGGCGCCGGCCGAGACGATGCCCAGCCCCGTCAGGTAGTACTCGGCGCCCAGGTCCAGGTTGGTCGAGGTGGCGGGCACCAGATCCGGGTTCCCCACGATCACGGCGGGCTGGGTGAGCTGGGCGTTCACCTGGATCGAGGGGATGAGGTCTCCGGGCGCCGGCCGTGACATGGTCCGGTTCACCGCCCCCCGCACGATGAGGTTGTCGGCGGCGTTCAGGCGGAAGTGCACGCCCGGGAGCACGTTGGTGTAGCTGGAGTTGGAGTCACGCGGATTGATGGCGGTGACCGCCTGTCGCCCGTCGACCGTCTCGACGACGACCTCGTTGGCGGTCGAGGCGTTGCGGGTGTGCTCCACCCGGGCGCCCCCCAGGATCCGGAGCTCGCCCACGTCCACCGTCAGCATCCCGAAGGTCGAGAAGATGTCCTCGCCGATCGACCACTGGGTGTTGGCCCGCCCCTGCGTGCTGAAGGGCTCCACGGCCTGGAAGGATCCCGGCTGCGAACGGAAGGCGTCGAGCCACCGGTCCCGATCCGGAAA
>REBS01000011.1 GCA_007692605.1 Gemmatimonadales bacterium | reverse complement strand
TACGGGGAGGCCCTCGGGAACCCCGACCGACTCCGGCACCCCATCCGCCCCCTCGGGCGTCTCGCCCTGCGCCGCACCCGCGGCCGCCTCCGCCCCGGCCACCCCTCCCGCCCCAACCGCCCCTCCCGCCTGAACGGGCGGGGGAGACTCGACCCCCCTGAGCGCAGTCTCGACCTCGGCGTGGACCCCGCGGTTGGCCACGAGCGACACCGTCATCCCGACCAGCCAGACCAGGGCGGCCGCCGTCACCGCCCCCAGGAAGAGCCGACGCACCAGGCTCACCCGCGAGCCGCTGGTGGTGACCCCCATGGCGTTCCCGTCGTCGAGGATCACCCGCTGGAAGACCCCGCGCAGGAAGAGCCACTGGGGCACCTTGCGGGGGCCGCCCGTACGCGCCGGCTGCGGGGCCGACTCGGGCATCTGGGCGCGGGCTGCCTTGAAGACCCCGGTCGCACCCGCGTCCATCGCCTCGCGCCGGGTCTCGGGAGTCGGGGCGGCGTGCAGCGAGGGGTCGTCGACCAGAACCGCGCGGACCCCGGTCAGGTAGAACCCGCGCAGGAAGGGCCCCGCGCCCAGGTGCCCCGGACGGCAGAGCTCCATCAGGAACTCCTGCATCGGGTCGGCCAGCTTGCCCAGCTCGCGGGGAAACTCGTAGGCGGCCTGGCGGGTCTCCTCCGAAGACTCGCGAGGCAGCAGGTCCAGGCGCTTGCTCGCCAGCCCGCGCTGGATCCCCTCGAGGGCCTCGGTCAGCCGCCGGCTCTGCCCGTCGCCGTAGCTGCTCGACGAGTCGAAGGTACGCAGGGGAAGGGTCGCCCCCAGGATCTCGGCGGCCTCGTCGGCGCTCAGGTTGCGGGTGAACTCGTCGAAGTAGGGGAGCCGGTCGGCGCGGGTGAACAGCACGTAGACCGGCAGGTGGATCCCCAGCAGCTGCGAGGCCTCGACCAGCCGCTCCCGCAGGCTCCGCGCGAGCTCGGGGATCGCCCGGGCCGCGCCCGGCTTCAGGAACTCGTCGACGCCGACGCACAGGAGCGCCACCCGCGGCGCCTGCCGCCCCCGGAAGAAGGCGGCGCGCAGCCGCGCCGGGCGCAGCTTCTCGACCAGGCTGCGCCACCGTCCGGCCTTCTCGATCAGCTCGCCCGAGGCCTCGGCCACCACGACCCCGTCGGCGTACCAGAGGTTCGCCGAATCGGTGGGCACCACGACGTCGCCCCGATAGACCTCTCCGGCCAGCAGCTCGGGCTCCATTCCCGACTGGATGACCGCGGTGGTCTTGGTGCTCGCCGGCGGCCCCAGCACGAGGATCGCGGGCAGGTTGTCGAGACGCCGCGCCCCGCCCTGGGCCCCCGCCAGCCGCTTGCGGGCCTCGGCCAGGACGGCCTCGAGCCGCTCCTCGTCGGGATCGCGCTCGCGGGGCCGCTTCGGTCGGCTGCGCAGGTGGATCACCCGGGCCACCAGGGCGGCTCCCACCAGCCCCAGCACGCCCAGTCCGCCCCGCAGGATCCAGAGCTGACGCCCCTCGATACCCAGGAAGGTCGGCAGGAACCAGGCGAGGGCCATGAAGACGAGCGCCGTGCTCGAGGCGCCGACCCAGATCGGTGCGCGCATCATCCCGTGATCCCCACGCTGAGTTCCAGGATCTCGCGGGCGCCGGGCCCCAGGATCAGGCGGAAGGTGATCAGGACCACGATCGCGAGCGCCACGGTGCCCAGCGCCCCCACGGCCAGGCGCCGCACCCAGGGATCGGAGTGCCGGGGCGCCTCGCCGTCCTCGGGGAGCCGCCAGGCGGGGGCCATCTCGCGGATCGGGCCGCGCACCCGGTCGATCTTCTCTCGGGCCGCGCGGATCCGGCGGCTGCGCTCCCCCGAGTCCCCCCCGCCGTACCGCCCCCGGAACCCCAGGACCAGGCAGAGCTGGAAGACCTCGAGCAGGTCGGCCAGGGCGTGCGAGTCCTGCCGGCCCAGCAGGTCGTCGAGGTAGCGGTAGAAGGTCTCGCCCGCCATGTGGTCACCGAAGACCTCTTCCTGCAGGGGGCGCCCGGGCCAGTCGCTGAACATCTGGCGCGGGGAGTTCAGGACCGACTCGTCCAGGAAGGCCACGACCGCGTAGAGCGCCAGGCGGACGTCGCCGTCGTCGTAGCCCAGCCCCCGGGCCTCGGAGTCGGCGCGGCTGAGCAGCCGCTTCACATGCTCGCGAAAGGAGTCCGCGTCCTCAGCGACCTGTCGGTCGGCGCGGATGCGGGCGATCACCGTGAAGATCTCCTGTAGGCTGAGCGCCAGTCGTCCCGACCTGGCCGGCACCCCGCTCTCGGAAGCGGAGGCCTCGACTTCGGCCCGCTGCGTCATCCACCCTCCTCGCCTTTCTCGGCCGTCTGAACGGCTCCGGCTGTCTGAACTGTCCCGGCTGTCCGGGCCTTCTCGGCGGTCCCGGCTGTCCCGGCCGTCCACGTACCTGCCTGCCCGTCAGTGCGCAGACCGGCCCGTAACTCCGTCATTCGTCCGTCCCCCTTTCCACCACCATCACCGTCATCGGCCCGTCCCCTTTCCCACCCGCATCACCGTCATCCGCCGTCCTCTTCGAGCACCACCAGCAGCTCCATCTCGGGCTCGGTGATCGCCCCCGGCACGTAGATCCCGACCTCTCCGGTCTCGACGATCGACCTCCAGCAAGGCTCCGTCCGCCGCACCCGGAAGTACTCGGTTCCCGGGCGCGGGGAAATGCCCGCGGCGGGAGTCGGGGCGTGTTCCACCTCGAGCCCCGGATAGGCCTCCCTGACCAGCCGTTCGATGTGCTTGGCCGAACAGATCTTCACCAGCCGCGGCACCGACTCGAGCACCGAGGCCCGGGGGGCGCTCGAGCGGATTGCCAGGTACCAGTGGGCGCCCGGCTCGAAGATCCGGCGGTCGGGGGCCTCTGCGGTGTGAAAGTATCCCTCGCCCGCGCGAACGGACAGGTTCAGCACGCGGGTCGGGATCACGGTCTCGAGTCCCTTGCGGATCGCGCGCTCCAGCGCCTCGAAGCCATCTTCGGGTTCGGCATGTCGATACAGAGGAAGCCCGTTGACGTCGGCCGAGAGCGAGAAGGTGCCGAGCGCGCCCGCGAGCGCCGAGAGATCCGCGAAGACGCGCGCCGGGTGCGTGGTGCGCGCGTCCAGGTGCTGACGCAGCGCCGGCAGGTGCGTGTGGACCGCGTGCGTGAACCAGAAGCCCACGAGCTCCGCGGTCCCACTCCCCCCGGGGCTGGTCCCGCCCCGCTCCATGGCGAGGGTCCGGGCCCGGGATTCCAGGACCTCGACCACTCGGGCCAGGAGGGTGACCAGCGCGCGGTTGCCCCCGGCCTGCAGCGCGGGCGGCATGAAGGCGGGATCGTACTGGAAGCGCCCCGAACCGTCGCGGCGCACGCGGGCGATCGGAAGGCGGACCCGGCTCTGCCCGTCGACGTTGCCATTGGAGCCCTCGGGGCCGGCGGTCGGGGAGGCCGCGCCGGAGCCCTCTCCCCCCCGGGACCCTCCGCCGGAAGCCTTGCCCCCCGCGGAGCCGGCGGCGGAACCCACGCCCCCCGCGCTCCCCCCCGCCTCCGTCTCGAGACGGAGGCGAAAGTTCTTGCCCGCCAGGGGGATCAGCTGCTCGTCGCCCCCGGTCAGATTGTCGCGCACCGGCGACGGGCTCTCGCGGAAGCGGAAGTCGCCGGAGTTCCTGCCGTGGTCCTCGGCGCAGTTGGCGCCGATCGACCGATAGGGAGCGATCTCGAGGAGCACCCGGTGGCTCTGGGCCGTCGGAGAGAAGAGCTCCTCGATCGCGAGGGGCTCCGGGGGAGGGTCGTCGGGAAAATGGAAGGGGAGCCCGTCGGGCATGATGCCGCGCGCGTGGAGCACCGAGACGGTGCCGTTGCGGATGGCGTCGTCGTCCATCTCGAGCCCCACGAGCCCGTAGGCATGGGGGAACAGCGCCGAAGCCACGAAGTGCTGCAGCTCCTCGAAGTACCGGCTCTGCGCCTGGAAATGCTGAGGCGCCAGATGCATCCCTTCGCTCCAGACTACGGGTGACAGCGATCTCATCGGGCTCCCCACTCTCGCCGGGCGTCGATTGCTACCCGTCCGGCATATCGGTAAACTGCGACTGGTGAATGTTCTCGTAACATACGGGGACCTGAACCCCTCGATCAACAAGTGCACGCCCGGCCCCCAGCCGACCCATGACCGAACCCACATTTTCTTCGCGTTTTCAGCTGCTGGATCGGATCGCCGACGGCCCGATCGAAAGCTACCAGGCACTGGCCAGCACCGGCGTCGTGGTGATGGCCCATTTCCTGTCGCCCGACGACCCCGAAACCGCGCGGGTGCTCGAGCAGGTGCGGGCGCTGCCGAAGGCGCCCGAGGGGAAGATCATGGAGATCACCGCCTCGGACGGGCGCCCCGTGGTGGTGACCAAGTTCATATTGGACTTCGAGTCGTTTCCCGCCTGGCTCGAGGGTGAGGCCCCAACGCCTCCCGCCGCCGGAGAAGACGCTCCGGGCGAATTCACCCAGATGTTCCGGGCGCTCGACGCCCCCGGGTCCGAGGGGGAGCCGGCGGCGCCACCATCGTCGTCGGAACCGGCAGCCCCGCCGCCAAGCCCCGAGCCATCGGGAACGCACCAGCAATCCGAGCCGCCCGCGCCGCCCGCGGATTCGGCATCGCCGCCGAGCCCCGAACCACCGGCGCCGTGGCCCCCGGCAGCCCCGCCACCGCCCGGCCCCGAATCGCCGGAGCCGCCCCAACGATCC
>REBS01000145.1 GCA_007692605.1 Gemmatimonadales bacterium | reverse complement strand
GGGCGATCTTGAGCCGTTGCGCCTCTCCCCCCGAGAGGGTGGTCGCCGACTGGCCGAGCCTCAGGTAGCCCAGCCCGACCTGCTGGAGATGCCAGAGCGTCTGGCCCAGCCGATCGGCCTTCACGAAGAATCGGATCGCCTCGTCGACCGTCAGCCCCAGAACATTGGCGATCGAGAGTCCCTTCACGGTGACCTCGAGCACCTCGGGCTTGAACCGGCTTCCCCGGCACACCTCGCAGGGCACGTACACGTCGGCCATGAACACCATCTCGACCTCGACCTGACCGGCCCCCTTGCAGGCCTCACAGCGGCCACCCTTCACATTGAAGGAGAAGTGGCCCGGCTCGAAGCCCCGCGCCCGGGCCAGCGGCTGGGCAGCAAAGATCTTGCGAATCTCGCCCCATGCCTTGATGTACGTCACCGGGTTGGATCGGGGAGTCCGGCCGATCGGACTCTGGTCGACCAGCACGACGGCGTCTAGCGCATGGAGGCCCTCGAGGGCGTCGTAGGCCCCCACCGCCTCTCCGAGGTGCTCCTTCGCCGAGGTCTCCCCCTGGCCGAGCTCGCGTTCGAGGGCCCGGTACAGAATGTCGTGGATCAGCGTCGACTTTCCCGATCCCGACACCCCGGTGACCACGGTCAGCGCCCGCAGCGGAATGCGCAGGTCGACGCCGGCGACGTTGTGAAGCCGGGCATTGCGAAGGACAACCGCACCGCGATCGGCGGGTCGGCGATCTTCCGGCACGGGAATCTCCCTGCGCCCGGAGAGGAAGCGCCCGGTCACGGTGTCCGCCTCGAGGAGGGCCTCCGGGGTGCCCTGAAAGACGACCTCGCCCCCATGCTCCCCCGAGCCGGGTCCCAGCTCGAGCACCTCGTCCGCCGCCAGGATCGCCCGGGAGTCGTGCTCGACGACCAGCACGGTATTGCCCAGGTCCCTCAGGCGAGCGAGGAGCGTCAGCAGGGCTTCGGTGTCGCGTGGGTGAAGGCCGATCGAGGGCTCATCGAGGACGTAGAGGGTGTCGACCAGCCGTGAACCGAGTGAATTCGCAAGGTTGATCCGCTGCGCCTCGCCACCCGACAGCGATCGGGTCTGTCGCCCGAGGGTCAGATACCCAAGCCCGACCTCCACGAGAAACGATACCCGGGCGCGCAGTTCGCGAACGACGGTCTCGGCAATCTCGGCCTCCTGTCCTTCGAGGGCGAGGCCGTCGACCCACGCCCGGAGCCGATCGAGGGGCAGGTCACAGATCTCGGCGATCGTGCGGCCCTCGATCTTCACATTGAGGGCTTCGGGCCGCACTCGCCCTCCTCCGCACGAGGGACAGGTAAGCGGGCTCTGGTACTGGCGCAGGAAGACCCGGATGTACTGCTTGTAGCGCTTCTTCTCGCGAGACCGGAGGAAGGGGATGACCCCCTTGAACTTCCGATCGGTGAGCCGGCCCGCCCCGGCCGAAGCCCCGTGCACCACGGCATCCCGAAAATCTTCGGGCAGCTCGTGCCAGGGGGTGTGGATCGAGACCTCCAGCCGCGAGGCGTACTCGCGCAGCCGGGCCCGCTCCTTCCGGTAGCGGGGCTTGCTCCACGGATCGACCGCACCCTCGTCGAGCGACCGCTCGGGATTCGGGACGATGAGATCCTCGTCGTACTCGAGGATCGCTCCGAAGCCGGTGCACTCCGGGCAGGATCCGTAGGGCGAATTGAAAGAGAAGAACTGCGGAGAGGGGGCCGGAAAGTCGATCTCGGGATGCTCGGGGCAGCGAAAGCGCTCCGTGAACGAAAGCACCTCGGGGAGGCCGTCGTCGCCCGGGTCGGCCTCTCCGTCCGGAAGGAGAATCCGGACCTCGCCCTCACCCTCGCGAAACGCGGTCCCCACCGAGTCGGCCAGCCGGTCCCGCTGGTCAGCGCGGACCTTGAGCCGGTCGACGATCACGAGGCGTTCCTCGGCCTCACCCAGGTCGACCCCCAGGGTTTCCGGGTCCTCGGCCCCCTCACCCCCGAGTTCGACCATCACCCCATCTACGCGCAGCCGCACGAACCCGAGGAGCCTGAGGTTGGTGACCAGCCCCTCGTGGGCGGTCCGTCCACTTCGGGGAAGGGGAAAGGCGACCATGAACCGGGTGCCCTCGGGCAGCTCCAGAATACGATCCACCGCACCCGAAACGGTATCCGGGATCACCCGACGCCCGCATTCGGGGCAGAGCGTGCGACCCACCCGGGCGTAGAGGAGCCGCAGGTAGTCGTAGACCTCGGTGGCGGTGCCTACCGTGGATCGGCTGGTCTTCGTCGGGTTCTTCTGCTCGATCGCGACGGCGGGCGAGATCCCGTCGATCCGGTCCACGTCGGGCTTCTCCATTCGCTCCAGGAACTGCTTCGCGTAGGTCGAGAGCGACTCCACGTACCGCCGCTGGCCTTCGGCGAAGATCGTGTCGAGCGCCAGCGACGACTTTCCGGACCCCGAGGGTCCCGTGACCACGATGAACCGGCCGCGCGGGAGATCCAGATCCAGATCCTTCAGATTGTGCTGCCGGGCGCCGCGAATGCGGATGTGGGTGTCCATGCGGTCAGGGAGCGGGGTCGAAGGAACCGAGGTCAAACCTGATAGAACGCCGAGGGCCGATCGGAGTTCCGAACGAGGGGAGTCAGGATCCGCACGAGCCCCACCACTTGCCCCGTCCGCCTCCGTGCGTCCAGTTTGGAGTATGTGGTCCACCTTTCTGACGCCTGCGGGGCGAGCCTGTTGCGCCGTGGTCCTTCTCTGGCTGATCGGCGGGTGTTCTCTCGTCACCCGGCCCGTCCCTCCACCGGCGCCGAGCGGCACCAGCCCTCGAGCGGACGCGGGAGCCCCGGCCGGAGAGACGCGAGTTCCCGATGACTGGTTCGAGGAGGGGATCGCGTCGTGGTACGGCAATCCGTTTCACGGTCGCCAGACCGCCTCCGGCGAACGCTACGACATGGAGGGCCCCACGGCCGCGCACCAGACCCTGCCCTTCGGCACCGTCGTCGATGTCTACAACCTCGACAACGGGGCCCGGACCCGTCTGAGAATCAACGATCGGGGCCCGTTCGTGGGGGGGCGGGTCATCGACGTCTCACGACGTGGCGCCCGCGAACTCGGGATGCTCGGCCCCGGCACGGCCCGCGTGCGCATCGCCATCGTCGAATCGCCGGAACCGCAGAGCTGCTGGCAGGTCCAGGCAGGGTCGTTCACCTCCGAAACGAACGCGGCGGAGGCCCGCGTCCGGATGGATCAGGCGGGGTTCCGAGCCCGGATCGTCACCGCGTCCGGTGGGCGGCACCGTGTCATCCTGGGGCCCTACGGCTCCGCCGATGAGGCGGACCGTGTCGCCGCCCGCACGGAGGGCTTCGTTCTGGACTGCTGAGGCGACCCTCCGACAGGATCGGGGCGTGCGACGATCGTATCCCGCCCCTCCGGAAGTTTGACGCGCTCCCCTCATGAGCGGAGATTGCTCAGTATCACCCTGTCATCGACCCTGACCGAACCGAACCCGGGCGCCCGATGTTCAAGACCCTCCGCACCCCCGATCCCTCCCCCCCCGGAGCTCCCGGCCGAAGCCTGACCGCGCTCCTGGCCACCCTCCTTCTACTTGTCGGAACCGCGGAACCGATATCCGGCCAGAGCCGGGGCTGGAGCCACCCATCCGTCGATGTGGAGGCCGTCGATGACATCTTCGGATCCTGGGACTCCACCCGCTCGCCCGGCTGCGCGGTCGCGGTCGCCATCAACGGCGAAACGGTTCTGAGTCGAGCCTACGGGATGTCCGACCTGGAGCACGGCGTTCCGAACCATCCCTCTACCATCTTCGAGGCGGGCTCGGTCTCGAAGCAATTCGCGGCAGCCGCGGTCATTCTCCTCGTCCTCGATGGCGAGGTGGATCTCGACGACGACATTCGCGAGTACTTCCCCGAGCTCCCGGATTACGGAACCCCGATCCGGGTCCACCACCTCCTGAATCACACGAGTGGACTCCGCGACTGGGGCAGTGTCGCCGCGATCTCCGGCTGGGGTCGCTCCGACCGCAGCCACAACCACGATCACGTGCTCGAGATCGCCGCGCGTCAGACCGCGCTCAACTATCCTCCCGGCGACGCCTATTCCTACACGAACACCGGCTACAACCTCATGGCCGTACTGGTCGAACGGGTGAGCGGCGAATCCTTCGCGGACTTCTCGGACGAGCGAATCTTCGCTCCCCTCGGCCTCACCCACACGGAGTGGCGCGACGACTACCAGCGGGTCGTCCCCGGCCGCTCCTCGGCCTACTCCCCCTCGGGCAACGGCTTCCGGATCAACCGTCCGATCGAGGATGTCCACGGAAACGGCGGACTGCTCACCACGGTCGGCGACCTGCTCACCTGGGATCGCGCGCTCCGCGACGGCTCCTTCCACGGTCCCGAGTTCACCGAGCTCATGCATCGCCAGGGGGTCCTCAACGACGGTCGGCAGATCGAGTACGCCTCGGCCCTCTTCGTGGGAGAGCGCCGGGGGGTCCCCCACATCAGTCACACCGGCGCCACGTCAGGCTATCGCGCCTACCTCGGCCACTATCCGGAACAGGAGCTTTCGGTCGCTCTGCTCTGCAACGTGACCAATGCCAACCCGGGAGGGTTGGGAGGCCAGGTGTCGGACGTCTTCCTGGGAGACCTCCCCGAACCCGAAAGCCCCCAGCCCCCCGACGGGGTCGAGCTCCAGCCCGCCGATCTCGAAGCCCGAGCAGGCCTCTATCGCCACGAGACCCACGGTGAGCCGCTCCGCCTCTCGATCGAAGACGACCAGCTCCGGCTCGGAAATACGGCGCTGATCCCCCGTTCGACCACCGAGTTCCTGGTCGGAAGTACCGACCGCACCATCCACTTCGACGGCCCCCCCTCGGGCACCCGCACACCCTTCGCGATCACCGACGCGGGATATCCGGGCGGCCGCTACCTGCCGACCGAAGCCGCCGACCCGGACGCGGACGCCCTGCGCGAATTCGAAGGCCTGTACCGAAGCGAAGACGCGGAGACGACCCTCGAGATCCGGGAGGAGGATGGGGAACTCGTCGTGCATCGGAGGCCATCGACGCAGATGAGCCTGAACCCCATCTACCCCGACGCCTTCCAGGGAGGACTGGGACTCCTCCGATTCCACCGGAATGCCGGCGGCGCGATCACCGAACTCAGTCTCCGACAGGGTCGGGTCCACGACATCCGCTTCGAGCGGGTCGGGAACCAATGAAGCCGCAGCACCCTCTCGCGTCCGAACCCGACGTCCCCATCCGGGGGGCGCTGCATTGCATGAGCGACGGGTCGCTCGTGGGCGGTGACGACGACCTGGCTCGGATGCTCGGATACGAAAGCTGGGATGAACTCTCGAAGAGGGCTGCGAACCTGAGGGACCTCCTCGCCGATCCCCTCGACCGGCAGCAGCTGAGCGAGGGGGTGCATCGCGTGCTCGCCGGCGACGAGACGCGCTGGGTTCGAAAGAACGGAACCTCCGCGTGGTTTCTCTCGGCCGTGAAACTTCTCGAATGGAGTGCCACCGGCGAGGACCTGCTCGAGGTCTCGGTCGAGGATGTGACCGAGCGCCAGAACATGGAGGATCAGCTGCGTCAGGGTCAGAAGATGGAGCTTCTGGGCCAGCTCACCGGGGGTGTGATCCACGACTTCAACAACATCCTCGCCACGATCCTCACCCACTCCGAGCTGCTCGAGCAGGGGGTGGCCGAGGGGCGAACCGAAGAGGCACTGGCCGATATCGATCAGCTCCGCCGGGCCGCCGAACGAGGGTCCTCGATGATCCGGCACCTCCTCGTCTTCAGCCGGCCCGAGGACCTGGAGCGGCATCCGATCGCACTGAACGACGTCGTGCGCGACACCGTTCGGCTCCTGCGGCGCCTGCTTCCGCAGACGATCGAGATCGAACTTCGGGAGGACGACGAGCTCCACGCAGTGGCCGATCCCGGTGCGATGGAGCAGATCATCATGAATCTGGCCACGAACGCCCGCGACGCGATGCCTCGGGGAGGCCGGCTCACGATTGAGCTCCGTCGTACGACCCTCGACCGCCGTCACCTCAACCAGCACGGATGGGGGCAGCCGGGAGAGTACGTGTCGATCATCGTGACCGACACTGGAACCGGAATGGCGCCCGAGGTCATGGCCCGGGTCTTCGAACCCTTCTTCACGACCAAGGAGAGGGGCCGCGGAACCGGCCTGGGGCTTCCCATGGTGTACGGGCTGATGAAACAGCACCGCGGGTTCGTCGAGATCACTCCTGCGGAGGGTGGGGGGACCCAGGTCTGTCTCTACCTCCGTCCCGCTCCGGAGCGACCGGCCGATACTCCATCGGCCATGGCAGGCTCCGACGCCGAGCCCTTCACCGCCAGGGCACCGAGCCCCCGGGTTGCCGGTGACACGGCCGCCCCCACCTCGGAGTCTCTCCAGATTCTCCTGGTCGAGGATGACGAGGCCCTCCGGGCGGTCATGGCCCGGAGCCTCCGCCGGGCAGGGCACGACGTGCTGACGGCGAGCGACGGCCACCAGGCTCTGGACCTGCTCGATGCCGGCGAACGCCCGGCGCTCATCATCGCCGATGTGATCATGCCGGGGATGGGGGGGGTCGAACTTCAGAAGATCCTGTCCAGTTCGGGAACCGCGCCCCCGATCCTCCTCACCAGCGGACTCGACGCCTCACGGGCCTTCCAGGGCGGGCCTCTGCCGGAAGGGGTACCCTTCCTTCAGAAACCCTGGACGATCGATGAACTGCTGGCCCGGGTCGAAAGCACACTGGAAGGCGCCTGACCGGTCCGACCCGGGTCCTGCGCTCACTCGAGATCCCTCTGCATCCGGCTCTCGCTTCCTTCTGCGACCGAGGCCGAGGTCTGCCCAGTGCCACCTGCCGCCTCGCGCGATCGCCGACCGACCCCGGCCAGTAGATCCTCGAGCGAGAGACCGGTGTACCCGGTGACCTGCTCCATCAGCCCCGCAGCCGCCCGTAGCCTCTGATTGGTGGCATTCCCCACGGCGGTCCCGTCGCCCTGGTCCATCACGAAGAGTCGTTCGATGGCGATATCCTTGGTCGCGTCCACCGAGGTCCGCAGCAGCTCCGGAAGCTTCTCGAGCACGAGAACGGTGACTGCATCGTCGCCGCCTTCGCGGATTCGCTTCGCAAGCATCTCCAGGACTTCGGCCTCGGCCCGGCCCCGTGCGAGAATGGGTGCGGCCTCGGCCTTCGCCCGCTCCTCGGCGGCCTCCCGCTCGGCCCGCGCGGGACGGATCACGTCGGCGTCGAGGCGTGCCTGCTCCGTCTCGGCTCGCTGCGTCTCGGTGTCGAGCCGGGCCCGCTCCTCGGCGAGCTTCGCCCGCTCCTCCGCCATCCGCTCCCGACTCATCGCCTCCTCGTCGAACTCCGCCTGCTTGACCCGAAGCTGATTCTGCTCCGCGGCGATGGCCAGGTCGGCCTGCGCCCGAGCCACATCGGCCCGGCGGCGGGAATCGGCCTCCCGCTCCCTGGCTTCGGCATCGGCGTCGGCCTCGGCGACCCGGGCGCGGCGCGTGGCGTCGGCCTCGCGCTCCTTGGCTTCGGCGTCGGCGTCGGCCTGCGCGATCCGCGCCTGCCGATCCGCGTCCGCCGAACGTTCCGCCGTCTCCGCCCGTGCGATCGCCTCGGCGATCTCGGCGTCCCGGACCACCTCGGCAGTCTTCATGCGCCCCACCGAGGCAAGGTAGTCGACGTCGTCCGACACGTTCTGGATCCGGATCGTGTCGATCGTCAGCCCCAGGGTGAACATGTCGTCGTGGGCCTCCTTCTGAAGCTCCTCGGCGAACTTGATCCGGTTTTCGTTGACGTCCTCGGGGGTCATCGTCGCCAGCACTCCCCGCAGGTTCGCGGCAAGCGTCTCCTTCGCCTGCTGTTCGACCGCCTCACGGTTGAACGGAAGGTGGCGCTCGATGGCGTTGTCGAAGGCCTGCGGCGGATCCCAGGCGATCTTGATGTTGGCGACCGCCTGCACCGCCAGGGGGATGTTGCCCTTGGAGTATGCGTTTTGAACCGTCACCTCGAGAGGAATCGTCGAGAGGCTGATCCGGTCCACCTTCTCGATGATCGGGATGCGCAGTGCGCGGCCACCCCGCAGGGTCCGGTAGCTCCTTCGATCCTCTCCGGAACCGGTGCGACGACCCGTGATGATGGCCGCCTGGTTGGGAGGGACGATGACGATGAGGCTCTTCACCGTCACGACGGCCGCAACGATGATCCCCACCGCCACGAAGCCCAGTACTACCGCGATTTCAGCCATTCTGACCTTCCAGGATTGGGAAATGAACGCTGTCCGGCACCGGGATCAAACCCCGCTCCGGGATCGGGATCCGGGTCCTACGGGCCCAACGATTCCGGCGGTGCCCCCTCCCCGTCGGACAAGAAGGCTTCGACCGGCTGCACCAGGAGGATCCCCTGGCGCTCATCCACATCCACCACCAGGACCCGCTTCCACTCCGAGGGGTCGGAGTCCGTCTGCCCCAGTGCGCGCGCCCGCATGATGAGGCGTCGACCCCGGTGCTCGATTTGGACGCTTCCCGGCGTTTCACCCCGGATCGGTACGCGCACCAGCCCGACCGCCCCGATGTAACTGTCGGACGCCGTGGCGAATCCACCCTCGGAGCCCCGCAACCAGCCGAACAGCAGCACGATCATCGCTGCGGCGAGAACCCCCATGCCGACCGCCAGCCCGAAGGTGAGCGTCGGAGCGGTTTCGATCCACGTGAGCAGGAGGCCCGTGATGCCGAAGCCGGCCAGGAAGTAGGCGGCCGAGCGCATGGAGAAGGCCTTCTTCCACGAGCTGTCGACCCCGTTGGCCGCGAGATCGTACTCCCCGTCCAGCTGCAGTCCCTCGAACTCGTCAGGGCCACCCTCCCCCCCGAACATCCCCAACAGAAGAAGGGACCCTCCCACGATCGCTGCAAAGATGTAGACAGGGAGCATTCCGTCCTCTCGGGTCGCAGGAGCCTGCACCGACTCTACGCGGGGCAGGACACGATCCTTCAGCGAACGAGAACGTGCCTCTCGGCAGGGTCGGGCGCAATCCCCCGGAAGAGCCGACCTTTCCGGCGCGAGGCGCCGACGCCGGTCACTCCCCTTCCAGCAACTCGCCCAGCAGCTCCTTCGTCAGTTCCGGGTCAGCCTTTCCCCCGGTCTCCCGCATGACCGCTCCCATGAAGAAGCCCATCAGCCCCGACTTGCCCCCTCGATAGGCGGCGACCTTGTCGGGGTGGGCTTCAACGGCCGCCTCGACGATCGGGCGCAGCGCCCCGGCGTCGCTCACCTGAGCGAGGTCGAGCTGATCGACGATCGCCTGTGGATCCCCCCCCCGATCGGCCATCCGCTCCAGCCCCTCGCCCCCACCCCGACTCGAGAACGTCCCGATCTCGACCAGTGCCACGAGTTCGGCCAGTTCACCGGGGCCGAAGGGGAGCTGGTCGAGACCGCGGCTCCCCTGCACGGGCGGGAGATCATTGATGATCCAGTTGGCCAGGGAAACCGGGCTCACCGTACTTGCCTCGGACGCGCCGACCGCGTCGCGGAAAAAAGCTTCTACCACGGGATCCCGAGCCAGAATTTCGGCGTCGATCTCATTCAGACCGAAGGCTTCGACCAGGGCATCCGCACGGGCCTTCACCTCGGGAGACACGGAGGGACGCTCCCCCGCTTCACCGGCCGACGACGGCGCACGATCACCTCCTTCGGGACCCGTGGTTCGGGAATCGCCCCCAACGGGAGACTCGGACCCGGCTCCCGAAGCGATCGCGAGCCTCGCCCCCACCTTGGCCCACGAATCCCGCAGCGTCACGATCCGGTTGAATGTGAGGGCACCGTCGTCCCCCACGGGGTCACGCCAGAAGTAGCCGACCCGCTCGAACTGATAGCGCCGGTCGGCCGGATCTTCGAGCACCGAAGGCTCGACCCGTGCCCCCGACACCACCTCGAGCGACTCCGGATTCAGGAAGTCCCGAAGATCGGAATCCTCCCCTCGCGCCGCCACCGCCGCGTCGGGGTCCGGGACCGTGAAGAGTCGGTCGTAGAGCCGCACCGTGCACTCCGCCGCGTGCGGAGCCGACACCCAGTGAATCGTCCCTTTCACCTTGCGACCATCGGGAGTGTCGCCCCCGCGCGTCTCGGGGTCGTAGCTGCAGCGAAGCTCGACGACCCGGCCATCCTCGTCCTTCACCACCTCGTCGCAACGGATCACGTAGCCGTAGCGAAGCCGAACCTCCTCGCCGGGCACGAGTCGTCGGAAGCCCTTCGGGGGGGCCTCTTCGAAGTCCGCCTCGTCAATGAAGAGCTCGCCCGAGAAGGGGATCCTCCGGGAGCCCTCGAGTCCCACGTCACGGGGAAAATACGGGGCCTCGAGCCAGTCGACCTCGGGCTCCCCGGTCTCGGCGTCGACGGGCCAGTTCGTGAGGGTCACCCGGAGCGGCCGGAGTACGCAGAGCACCCGCGGAGCCTGTCGGTTCAGGTCGTCACGAATCGCGTACTCGAGCTTGCCCATGTCCACACGCGAATCGGCCTTGGCGACGCCGATCATCTCGCAGAAGGCCCGAATCGACGCAGGGGTGAACCCCCGGCGGCGCAGCCCTGCGATGGTCGGCATCCGGGGATCGTCCCAGCTGTCGACCTCCTCCTCCTTGACCAGCCTCAAGAGCTTCCGCTTGCTCATCACCGTGTAGTCGAGATTCAGCCGTGCGAACTCGTACTGCCGCGGGCGGGCGTCGAGGGTGACGTTCTCGACGAGCCAGTCGTAGATCTCGCGGTTGTTCTCGAACTCGAGGGTGCACAGCGAGTGGGTGATGTGCTCGATCGCGTCCTCGAGACAGTGGGCGAAATCATAGAGTGGGTAGATGCACCAGTCGTTCCCCGTCCGGTAGTGCTCGATGTGGCGGATGCGATAGAGGAGTGGATCCCGCATGATCATGTTGGGCGAGGCCATGTCGATCTTCGCCCTCAGGACATGCTCTCCGTCGTCGAATTCCCCGGCCCGCATCCGGCGGAAGAGGTCGAGGTTCTCGGCCACGGTACGGTCGCGGTAGGGACTCGGGGTGCCCGGTACCGTCACCGTGCCCCGATTCTCGCGAATCGCCTCTTCGGACTGCGAGTCCACGTACGCCCGCCCCTTCTCGATCAACTCGACCGCGAATCCGTACAGCCGCTCGAAGTAGTCCGAGGCGAAATACAGGTGTTCGCCCCAGTCGTATCCCAGCCATCGTACGTCCTCCTGGATCGCCTCGACGTACCGCGGATCCTCGGTCGACGGGTTCGTGTCGTCGAAGCGCAGATGGCACCGGCCACCCTCGTGCTCCGAGGCAATCCCGAAATTCAACACGATCGACTTGGCGTGCCCGATGTGCAGAAAGCCGTTCGGCTCGGGAGGGAAGCGGGTGACGACCGTGTCGTGTCGCCCCGCCTCGAGGTCGCGATCGATGATCTGGCGGATGAAGTCGGTGCCGGGGCGCGAAGCGTCGTCGCGGGTGGATCCGGACATGGAGGTCTCGCTGGGGGCTGAATGGAGTGGGGGCTGGTCGTACACCGTTCGGGGGGTCTCCTCCCGTCGGGCCCCCCAAACGTACATCCCGGCCGGGAGGGCCGGAAGTCGCTCCTGAACCCCGCCCCGTCCCGGGGGTAACAAGCATCGCGGGCCGAGCCGCCCGTTCACCTCTCCGTTTTCGGGTGTGAACACCGGGCGCCGTGCCGGAGCACATCATGCCGAGCGGACCTCTGAACATCACCGCGCTTCACGGCGCACTGCGGTGGACCGCGGCGCACCACGCGAGTTACGAATTCCTTTTCACCGTTCATGCAGGCAAGTGGGGTACCATGAGGGTGCTGGTCATCGGAGCCAACGGAAAAACGGGACGAATCATCGTGGATCGACTACGGGAGGGTGCCCACGATCCTGTGGCCATGGTTCGCAGTGAGGCCCAGATCCAACGTTTCGCCGACCGCGGCGTCGACACGGTCCTCGCCGATCTCGAGGAGCCCCTCGATCCCGCCCTGGAGGGGTGCGACGCAGTCATCTTCGCCGCCGGATCGGGCTCGTCGACCGGACCCGACAAGACCCTGTCCGTGGACCGGGACGGCGCCGTCCGAAGCATCGCCGCCGTCGAGGAGGTCGGGATTCAGCGGTACATCATGCTGAGTGCGATGCGCGCCGATCCCGAGAGCGAAGGAGACCCGATCTCGCACTACCTGCGTGCCAAGGGAATCGCCGACGAACACCTCATCCGCAGTGATCTGGACTGGACGATCGTGCGCCCCGGCCGACTGACCGACGAGCCCGGCACGGGTCGGGTCCGAGTCGCCCCCAGGATCGAGACCTCCGGCTCGGTCACTCGTTCCGATACCGCCGCCGTCCTCGTCGCCGCTCTGGACCACCCGAGCGCCTCCCGACGGCGGTTCGACCTGCTCGAGGGAGACATCCCGATCGCGACGGCACTCGATGGGCTCTGACCCCCCGGTTTCGTGCGAATCACTCCGGCGGGCAGTGGAGCTCACCCTCGAGGACGCGGCGAATCGAAGGGGCGGCGGGGAGTCCCCCGACCCCGGAGCGGGAGACGATGATCCATCCCCGAGCCTCGGGCGGAGTTGACCCCCCCGCATGTCGCCTCTACCTTGGTCCCATGGGTTCAACGAGCTGCGCCGCTTCGCGGCATCACGCGCATCACCATCATCATCCCTCCCGGACGGGACGGGTGCGTGGTCGGGGTGTGCGGCTGATCTGAGGACGCCACAACCTGAATGACCGCCGCCGCGGCCCGTCCGGAATCAACCGGACGGGCCGCGGTTTTTTGTATGTACCGCCCCTTCGATATCAGACACCCCGAGAGTAAAGACCGTGCTCAGAATCGCCATACCCAACAAGGGCCGTCTCTCCGAGGCCGCCCTCGACCTGTTCGAGAAGGCCGGGCTCAAGGCCGAGTTCCGGGCCGACCGCGCCCTCGTGGCCCGACTCGGCGACGAATTCCAGGCCATCTTCGTGCGAGCGCAGGACATTCCCGAGTTCGTGGCCGACGGAGCCGCGGAATTCGGGATCACCGGCGGAGACCTGGTGGCGGAGTCCAATCGTCCCGAGGTGACGGAGCTCCTCGACCTCGGATTCGGCAAGTGCCGCCTCATCGTCGCCGACCGCGAGGAGTCACCGGTCCGGTCCCCCGCCGAACTCCCTGAGGGGACGCGGGTCGCAACCTCGTTTCCGCAGTGCACCCGAAGGTACTTCGCCGAGCTGGGCACCGAGATCCGGATCGTGCCCGTTTCGGGGGCAGCCGAGATCGCCCCGCACCTCGGGGTGGCCGACGCGATCGTCGACCTCACCTCGACCGGCTCGACGCTGCGAGTCAACGGACTCAAGGAGATCGGCACGATCCTGGAGTCGTCGGCCCGGCTGATCGCCAACGCCGACGCCCTCGAGGGCGACGCCGAGCGGCGAGCCACCGAGCTGACCTCGGCCCTGGAGTCGGTTCTGCGGGCCGCCCGGAAGCGCTACCTCATGACCAACGTGCCCAGGGACCGACTCGACGAGGTGCGCGAAGTCCTCCCCGGAATCTCGGGGCCCACGATCGTCGACGTCCTGGACCAGGGGAAGTGGGTGGCCGCCCACGCCGTGGTCGACGAAGACCAGGTCTACCAGACGATCGCGCGCCTGAAGGCGCTGGGCGCCGAAGGCATCCTCGTGACCCGCATCGAGAGGCTCCTCCCGTGACCGCCGACCGCACCCCGATGCCGAAGATCGCGATCGACACCACGGTCTCGGCCCTCGACGACGAGCAGCGGGCGATCCTCCTCGACCGCAGGCCCGGCGACGAAGCCCGGCTCAAGGAGGCCGTCCGGAGCATCCTGACCGAGGTCCGGCAGGCGGGCGATGCGCCCCTCTTCCGCATGGCCCGCGAATTCGACCGGGTCGAGCTCGAGTCGCTCGAGATCCCCCGGGCCCGCTGGGACGAGGCCCTGATGACGCTCGACCCCGACGTCCGCGCCGCGCTCGAGCGGGCGGCCCGAAATCTCGACGCCTTCCACCGGGCTCAGATTCCGGCCGAGGTCACCTTCGAGTCCGAGCCCGGGGTCCGGCTGGGCCGTCGCTCCACTCCGCTGCCGGCGGTCGGGGTGTACGCGCCCGGCGGGCTGGCGGCGTACCCCTCGTCGGTGCTCATGGGGGTGGTGCCCGCTCGGGCGGCGGGCGTGCCCGAGATCGTGGTCTGCTCCCCTCCCGGCCCCGAGGGCGAGCCCCCCGCCGAGGTCCTCGCGGCCTGTGCGATCGGGGGTGCGACCCGGCTCTTCGTGCTCGGCGGGGCGGGAGCGATCGCGGCGATGGCGTACGGAACCCCGACCGTGCCCCGGGTCGAGGCGATCGTGGGACCGGGCAACCAGTGGGTCACCGAGGCGAAGCGACAGGTGGCCGGGGAGCTGCGCATCGACTCCCCCGCGGGCCCCTCCGAGGTCCTGGTGATCGCGGGCCCCGGCGCCGATGCCGAGCTCGTGGCCGGCGAGCTGGTGGCGCAGGCCGAGCACGACCCCGAGGCCGCGGTGGCCGTGGTGAGCTGGAACGCTCCGACCCTAGATCGCGTGCGAGTCGCGCTGGCGGAGCAGGTCGCCCGGGCCCCGCGGGCAGAGATCATCCGGAGCGCCCTCGCAGATCGGGGCGCGATCCTCCTGGCCGCCTCGAGGGCCGAGGCGCTCGATCTCTCGCAGGCCTATGCCGCCGAGCACCTCACGATCTTCACCGACGACCCTCGGGGGGACCTCGACACGCAGACCACCGCCGGCACCGTCTTCGTGGGGGAGCCCTCGACCGTGGCCTTCGGGGACTACATGACGGGTGCGAACCACGTCCTACCGACCGCGGGACGCTCCCGCGCCTTCTCGGGGCTCTCGGTCCTGGAGTTCCTGCGCTTCTACACCTGGCAGGAGCTCACCCCCGAGGCCGCCGCCCTCATGGCCGACGACGTGGGGCTCCTGGCCGACGCCGAAGGGCTGCCGGGGCACGCCGCCGCCGCCCGCGCCCGACGCACCGGAGCGGCCGAGGCCCGTCAGGCCGCCTCCCCGCACATCAACCCCACCGACCTCGAGCAGACGCGATGAGCCCCTTTCCCAGGGAGGCCTATCTCCCTTTGACCCCCTACGCGCCGGACCGCCGTCCGATCGAGATCGACCTGTCGGACAACACGAACCGCTGGGGTGCGCACCCCGATGCCCTCGCCGTGGTGCGCGAGGCCGATCCCGACGAGCTGATCCGCTACCCCTCGGTCTACGCCGACGCGCTGCGCGACGCCATCGCCCGGCGTCACGGGGTGCCGGGCTCCGCGGTGGCCACCGGATGCGGGTCCGACGACCTGCTCGACTCCGGGTTCCGTGCGATCTGCGAGCCGGGTGAGCGGGTCGCGTTCATCCCCCCGACCTTCTCGATGATCGAGATCTTCGCGCAGATGAATGCCCTCGAGGCGGTCCCGGTGGGGGACGGGGTCGGGTCGCTCCCCACGCCCGCAGAGCTGATCGAAGCGGTGGGGGGACCCGGCTCCCGCGGACTCATTTACCTGTGTCGACCCAACAACCCCACCGGCGAGGTCCAGCCGCGCGCCTGGGTCGACGCGCTCATCGACGAGGTCGGCCCGCGGGGTCCGGTGATCTTCATCGACGAGGCCTACGCCGACTACGCCGACGAATCCTTCCTGGAGCGGGCGGCGGGCTCGGAGCGGGTGGTCGTGCTCCGCACCCTCTCGAAGGTGTATGGGCTGGCGGGGCTGCGGGTGGGATTCGCGGTCGGAGCCCCGCAGGTGATCGCCGAGATCGAAAAATCACGGGGGCCCTACAAGGTGAACCGGCTCGCAGAGAGGGCCGCCGTCGCCGCCCTCGACGATGCCGACGGGTGGATCCCCACGATCGTCCGCCAGACCCGAGAGGAACGAGCGTACCTGATGCAGGCGCTGACGGACCGTGGGCTACGTCCGCTCGATTCGGGCGCGAACTTCATCCTCGTGCCGCTGGCCGACGGGCAGGACACCCACACCGTGACCGCCGGGCTGCGCGAGGGCGGTGTGGCCGTGCGCCCCTTCCCCGCACTGCCCGGACTCGGCGACTGTATTCGCGTGAGCATCGGACCACGGGAAGAGCTGGACCGCTTCCTCGCCGAACTCGACCCGATCCTCGACCCTTCACAGACCGGAACGAACCGATGAGCCGGATCGCACTCTTCGACTACGGAGCCGGAAACCTCCACTCCCTCGCCAAGGGCCTCGAGGCCGGGGGCGCCCGCGTGAGCGTCACCACCGACTGGGACGAGGCGCTCGCGATGGACGCGCTCGTGCTCCCCGGGGTCGGCTCCTTCGGCGCCGCGGTCCGGGCGCTCGAGGGCCACGAGACCCGCGTTCGGGACGCGCTCCTCGACGGCCTCCCCTGCCTCGGCATCTGCCTGGGCATGCAGCTCCTCCTTCCCGAGAGCGAGGAGGGCGCCGGGGTGGGGATCGGGCTGATCCCCGGCCGCGTCCGCAAGCTGCGGACCCGGACCGTGCCGCAGATGGGCTGGAACGATGTCGAGGCCGATGCCGCTCCCGACCCGCTCCTCTCGGAGCTCGGGGCCTTCACCGCCTACTATGCGAACTCCTACGTGTGCGACGTCGACGACGGCAAGGCCGTGATCGCGGAGTCCGAGTACGAGGGGGAGCGATATCCCGCCGCCGTCCGACGCGCCCGAAGCTGGGGAGTCCAGTTCCACCCCGAGAAGAGCTCCACGCCGGGACTGCAACTGCTTCGCAATTTCCTGGCCCAGGTCGATGGCACCGAGACCGGATCGGGCGGGGCCCGATGAGCGGCGCCCCCTCGTTCCGTGCGATCCCCGCGGTCGACCTGAAGGGCGGGCGCTGCGTACAGCTCGTCGGCGGCCGCCCCGAGGACGAGCGGGTCTCCCTTCCCGACCCGGTGGCGGTCGCCCGCCGCTGGCGCGAACTCGGCTTCGCGGTGCTCCACGTGGTCGACCTGGACGCCGCCCTCGGCTCGGGCGACAACCTCGGGCTTATCGAGCGGATCGCCACCGAGGTCCCCGGCGAGCTTCAGGTGGGGGGCGGAGTCCGCGACGAGACGCGGGCCCGGGCCCTGATCGAGGCCGGCGCCGACCGGATCATCGTGGGCACCCGGGCGGTCGATGACCCCGAGTGGCTCGCGGGGCTCGCGAACGACCTCCCCGGACAGATCGCGGTGGCGGCGGACATTCGCGATGGAATCGTGCTCCGGAAGGGCTGGACCGAGGCGTCGGGACTCGAGGTCGAGCACTTCGTCGAGGGCCTGCGTGAGCTGCCCCTGGCCGGGATCCTCTGCACCGACGTGGGCCGCGAGGGCCGGGTCGAGGGGATCGATCGGGCGGGAGTCACGGCGGTCCTTCGAGCCTCCCCCCACCCGGTCTGGATCTCGGGGGGCGTGACCACGATCGACGAACTCCACTTCCTGGCCGACCGGGGCGCCGCCGGCGCGGTGCTCGGGATGGCGCTCTACTCCGATGTACTCGACGCGGCCCGCGTGGCGGACGCCTTCGGCCGATGACCGATTCCCCTTCACTCCGATCACCCCGAGGACCCTCATGACCCGCATTCGACGCAACACCCGAGAGACGCAGATCACCCTCGAGGTGCATTGCCGGGGCTCCGACATCGACGTCGACACCGGCGATACCTTCCTCGACCACATGCTCGTCACCCTCGCGCGCTACGCGGGCCTCGGGCTTTCGCTCGAGGCCACCGGCGACCTGCGGCACCACCTGATCGAAGACGTCGCGATCGCGCTGGGAACCGCCCTGCGCGAAGAGATCCCCACCGAAGCCGAGCGCTACGGCTGGGCCACCGTGCCCATGGATGACGCGCTCGTGCGCGCCGCGATCGACATCGGGGGACGCCCGTGGTACGAAGGGGGACTCCCCTCGGACATCTACGACCACTTCCTGCAATCGCTCGCCACGAACCTGGGCGCCACCCTGCACGTGGTCGTCGATCGGGGACGCGACCGGCACCACATCGTCGAAGCCGGGGTGAAGGCCACCGGACTCGCGCTGCGGCAGGCGCTCCGGGAGGGCGCCGGAGACGGGGTCTTCAGCACCAAGGGCGCGGTCGCGATCGAATTTCTCGATTCCGAGGAGATGTAGCCGATGCTGAGACCACGGGTGATCGTCTGTCTCGACGTCAAGGACGGGCGCGTCGTGAAGGGCACGAAGTTCAAGGGGCTTCGCGATGTCGGGGATCCCGTCGAGCTGGCCCGCCGGTACGAGACCGAGGGCGCCGACGAGATCGTGTTCCTGGACATCTCGGCCTCGCACGAGGGGCGCGGGACCCTGCTCGACACGGTGCGTCGCACGGCCGAGGTGCTCTTCATCCCGCTCACCGTCGGAGGGGGCGTGCGGACCGCCGACGACATGCATGCGCTCCTTCGAGCCGGGGCGGACAAGGTGTCGGTCAACTCGGGGGCGGTCCGGGACCCCGAGGTGCTGACCCACGGGGCCGAGCGTTTCGGAAGCCAGTGCGTGGTGGCCTCGATCGACGCCGCCTGGACCGACGAGGGCGCCGCAGGGCCGGGATGGTACCACCACACCCATGGGGGCCGACGCCCCACCGAACTCGAGGCCGTGGCATGGGCCCGGGCGTGCGTCGAGCGGGGGGCGGGCGAGATCCTCCTCACCTCGATCGATCGAGACGGGGTGCGCACCGGATATGACCTCGAGCTCACCCGGGCCGTGGCCGAGGCGGTCCCGGTTCCGGTCATCGCCTCGGGGGGCGCGGGCAACGCCGAGCACCTGCGCGACGGCTTCACCGAGGGCCGGGCAGCGGCCGTGCTCCTGGCCGGGATCCTCCACGACGGGCTCACCACCGTCGGAGCGCTGAAGGAGGCGCTCGTCGGATGGGACATCCCGGTGCGAATGGCCGCCCTCGGTCCGAACGGGGAGGCCTCGCCATGACCTCGCCGACCGACCGGGCACTTCGCGGCCTCGAGGATCTCGACACCCTCCGCTTCGACGATCGGGGGCTGCTCCCGGTGGTCGCCCAGCAGGTCAACGCCGGAGTCGGCCCCGAGGACGCCGCAGATTCGGCCACCTCCCCTGGATCGGCCGAGCGCGGCGGGAGTGCGCCCCCCCCCTCGGGTAGCGTCCTGATGGTGGCCTGGGCGAACCGCGAGGCCCTGGAGCTCGCCCTCGACACCGGCTTCATGCACTACTGGTCCCGATCGCGGGGCCGGCTCTGGAAGAAGGGAGAGAGCTCGGGCAACCTGCAGCGGCTGGTATCGCTCCACGCGGACTGCGACGCCGACACGGTGCTGGCCCGCGTCCGGATGGACGGGCCCGCCTGCCACACCGACGAGCCCACGTGCTTCGGGGCGGGGGCCTGCGCCGCGAGTGGTGCGGATCCGGATGCCGGAATCTCGGGGGAACCCGCGCGCGCGACCCCCGGCACCTTGCTCGACGAGCTCTGGGCGGTCATGGAAACGCGCGACCGGGACCGTCCGGAGGGAAGCTACACGACGAAGCTCCTCGAAGACGAGAACCTGCGTCTGAAGAAGCTGGGCGAAGAGGTCACCGAGCTGGTCACCGCCCTGGTGCGTGGCGATGGCCGGGCACCGGAGGAGGCGGCGGATCTCCTCTACCACCTGTTCGCCGCGCTCAAGGGCGGGGGCCATGGACTGGACGAAGTTGCCGCCGAGCTCGAACGCAGACGGGGGTGAGACCGCGGCACGAACTTCGAGCCCGCCTCACCCCCGTCCAATCTCGTCCAATCTCGTCCAATCTCGTCCAATCGCGTCCACTTCCGTCCCGACCCGCAGGTGCCTCACGGACCGGGGCGCTTCAGACGCGCCCGCTCAGCGGCGTGCCCTCAGAACAGCACACCCACCGAGAAGCGGAAGAGATTCTCGGCATTGTCTTCGAAGATCCGCTCGAGTTGCGCCCGCCCGTAGAAGCGACCGGTCACGGCCGTCGCGCCCCCGCGGAAGTAGAAGTCCGTGTCGGTCTCCGTCTCGGAGAAGCTCGCTCCGCCCGCGGTCCCGCTGAACGACATGCGTTGCCAGAGGAGCCCCGCCTCGGCCGAGGGAAGGAACTGGATGTTGCCCGACCCGGCCTGGATCCCTGCCGCGAAGCCGAGCGGCACCCCGATCATCGAGGCGTCGAAGCCGAGCATGTCCGAGGGAAACTGCGTGTACTCGACCCCGCTCGCCGGGCAGGCGCTGAACGAGGCGGAGCCCAGGTCCCAGGCGCCGCTCGCCGAAGCC
>REBS01000012.1 GCA_007692605.1 Gemmatimonadales bacterium | reverse complement strand
TCCGCTCGAGTTCAGCCTCGGAGTAGTGATCCTTTTCGATCTTGATCGCCCCCTTGGCGCCGCCGAAGGGGATGTCGACCATGGCGCACTTGTAGGTCATGAGGGCCGCGAGCGCCGTCACCTCGTCTTCCGAGGCGTGGTGGGTGAGCCGGAACCCCCCCTTCACGGGAAGCCGGTGCTGCGAGTGCTGGGCACGCCAGCCGTGAATCACCTCGATCTGACCGCTGTCCAGGCGGACCGGAAAGCTGATGTGGTAGACCACGTTGCACTGCTTGATCTGCTCCAGGAGCCCGTCCGGGTGATCCAGGAAGGTTCCGGCTCGGTCGAAGTAGCGGTTGACCTGCTCGAAGAACCGTGGGGTGGTCGTCATTCCGAGGTGCTCCCTCGCAGAGGTGGATCGGCGGACTCGAATCGAATCCCGACCCTTCAACCCTGTCGGGTGCGCCCCCTCGGGGCAACCCCCGGCCCGCACACGCCGGCCGTGCGAGGGACGCTACAGCCGCGGGTCCTCTCGGAGATTCAAGGTGAGAGATCCGATCCGGGAGACCCGCGAGGTGATCTTCACCAGGATGCGGCTGCGATCGTCCGAGAAGTGGATCTCGGCTTCTCCACCCTCACCGAAAAGCCCGCTGGTCTGGAAGGTCGGGCGCACGACGATCGTGCGGTAGCGACCGGCCGGGACCCGGATCTCGTCCTTGCGGAGCACCTCGATCACCACTGGGTTCCCGGAATCCCGGAAATAGTGGGGGAGTTCGTACCGGTCTCCGACCTCGAGGGGCAGCGTCCGTGCATAGTAGAAGAAGGAGAGGTCGTCGAGAGGCGTGTTCGAGGGCAGGTCCTCTCGGCCTCCCTCGCTGTGCTCCCAGCTCACGAAGCCGGAGTCCGGATAAATCTCGAACTGTCGGAAGCGCTGCGTGCCCACCTCGTCCAGGTCCTGAACGAAGCGCAGGCTGCGAAAGGGTCGGGGCTGCACCCACGAAGTGATCCGGTTGTTGACTCGGGCGAGGGGGATGCCCCCTTCCAGGGTGAGGTCGAAGCGCATCGTCGGGATGCCTCGGATCCGGGGGCCATCGCCCACCGTCATCTCGGCACGGCCGGCCCGCAGCACCCCGAAACGCACGTCGAACTGGTGTGTTTCACCCGCCGCGAAGGGCAGGGAGCGGCGAACGTCGGACTCGCCGGCACCCTGCGCGGCGACGGGTGCGGTCAGGGGGGTCGCGAGGACCCCGAAGAGAAGGGCGATCAGCGTGCCCATTGCGATGCGCATGTTCGGTCCCCGGACGGGAGGGGTCAGGTGCGGGGTGGATCCCCGCTCACACCGGCGGATCCGACGTTCGGGATCCGGCCGCAGATGGTGAGTACCCCGTAAGGACCACGGTGGGGAGCGACTTGTTCCATGGTTCCCTCGACCGCACCCCCCGAATGCGGGGGGTGCGGCCGGGAGATCACTCGGCCTGGTCGTCCGAGGTTCCGGCTGCCTGGACGGCGGCTTCGGCCCCGGCAAAGCCGATGCGGGAGTGCGTGCCGTCGCAGAAAGGCTTGTTCTTCGAGCCCCCGCAGCGGCAGAGGTAGGCGGCCTTCCCCTCACGGGTCGGAACCGGATTTCCGTCGGAGTCCTGCAGGTGAATCGGCCCCTCCACCTTGAGCGGGCCGTCGGGTACGATGGTGATCTTCACGTCGGACATCAATGATCCTCGGTTTGACTGAGATTGAAACGATGAAATCGAAACGAGCGGGGAGCTACCCCCCATCCAGGAGAAAGGTGATCGTCACCTCGGTCCCGTCCGGTGGAAGCCGCTCCCCGGGGTCGAAGGTGGTGACCCCTCTCTGGTGGTCACGGATCGTGTAGGCGGCATTCGAAACCACCCCTCCCGGACACGAGAAGAGGCAGAGAATGCAGCCGGAGTCCCAGTGATGGTCGTGCTCCTCGTTGCCGCCGAATCGGATGTCGATCCCCTTGCCGCCGGGGTCGTCGAGGAGTTCGTCGAGGGTATACGGCCGTTCGGCACCCTCCCACTCCACCACCACCTGGATCGGTGTACCCTGCACCCGGGTGTCGGGCTGCGGTACGAGGGGGACCCATCGGAGGTTCCAGGCGGACATCGGTACGCCCCCCTCGTCTCGGGCGCCGAGTTCCCGCAGGATCCGGGCGATGTCGGCGTCCGAGGCGTCGGTGACGAAGAGCGCCTTTCCTGCGGCGCTTCCCTCTCGGTGCACGAGGGCATGGTACTGGTGATCCGGGGGCGCCGAGCCGAGGAACGCCCCGATCTGGAGGCTCGCGGTGACCTGAAGTGCCCGGCCGTCGCGATCTACGTTGACCGCCCCGTCCTGCGTCCAGCGCGATGCCTCGACCTCGTCGGCCGACACCATCCGGTCGGTCAGGGTGTCGGCATCCTGGGTGAGCCCCTCTGCCCCCGTCGGGAGGAGGAGCCCTGCAATCAGGAACGGACCGATCCACGCGACATCGGTCAGCAGGGAGCGGGTTTTCGTTCGCCGGGTCATGGTGCGAGTCAGGGCCGGGCCTCAGTGCCCGTGCCCCTCCATGTCTCCACACGCGATCGGGTTTCCACCCTCTCCGTGCACCATGATGAAGTGCGGCTCGTCCTGGTCGATCTCGTCGATCTCGAGGGTGGTGGTCGAGGCACCGGTTCCGTCGGGGAGGCCGATGACCGGATCCAGGGGGACCGAGACCGGGCCCCCGTCGGCGCAACTCCCGATGTGAATGTGCGCATCGTACTCGCCTTCTCCGGGGAGCCCTTCGAGTTCGATCATGATCACCACGGCGTCGTCGGAGTGCATTGCCATGGCCTCGCCGGTCACCCCCGAGTCATTCATCTCGCCGAGTTCGATCGTGTGGTGCAGCATCTCACCCGCCGGTGCGGCCTCGGGGGCCGTCTGCGGTGCCGCGTCCATATCGTCGATCGGTGTCTCGGTGTCGCCGGCGCAGGCAATCAGGGGTAGAAGTGCGGCCAGCATCAGGGTTCGCAGCAGGGTGCTCCGGGTCATCTCCATCGAAACTCCTTCGAATCCGGGATTGTGCGGGAGGAAGCGCGGGAATCATCGTGCCGAGGCGCCGGACGCGTCGGACCGCTCAGTGTCCGAATGCCCGGCCCACGACCTCCCGTGGATCCTAAAGATGGGGGGACACCCGCACGTGATGCTAGGGGGACGCTTCCCCGACGCCCCATGGAGTGGGGGGCGGAACCTTGGAGGCCGTCGCGGGCTTCCTTAGATTCCAGCCGATCGCGGCGATCCCGGTTCCGACGCGAAGGGGCCGTTCCGAGAGGCCCGATCCCGACGATTCATCGCCCATTCATGGAGAATCCGTGAGCATCTGGCAGCGAAGAGAGACCCACACCGTCGACATCGGCGGGGTGAAGGTTGGAAGCGAGCACCCGGTGGTGGTCCAGTCGATGACGAACACCGACACCGCCGACCCCGCCTCGACCGCACAGCAGGTGGCCGAACTGGTCGAGGCCGGAAGCGAGCTGGTCCGGATCACGGTCAACAACGACGCGGCGGCGAAGGCGGTTCCCGAGATCGTCAGCCGGCTGGCCGACCGGGGCGTCGAGGTCCCGATCATCGGAGACTTCCACTACAACGGGCATCTGCTCCTGGACCGGCATCCGGGATGCGCACGGGCGCTTGCGAAGTACCGCATCAATCCCGGGAACGTGGGCACGAAACGCCGGGACGAGAACTTCCGCACGATCGTGGCGATCGCCGCCGACCACGGCAAGCCGGTCCGGATCGGAGTGAACTGGGGCTCGCTGGACCAGGATCTCCTGACCGAGCTGATGGATCGCAACTCGGCTCTCCCCAATCCGAAGGGGGCGCAGGAGGTCCTGCGGGACGCCATGATCGAAAGTGCGATGCGCTCCGCTGAACTTGCCGAGGAGACCGGGCTTCCCGCAGATGACATCCTGCTCTCCGCGAAGGTCTCCGAAGTCCCGGAGCTGATTGCGGTGTATCGCCAGCTCGCCCCACTCTCCCGGTACCCCCTGCACCTGGGGCTGACCGAGGCGGGGATGGGAGCGAAGGGGATCGTGGCCACGACGGCGGGGATCGGGCCGCTCCTGATCGACGGGATCGGCGACACGATTCGCGTCTCGCTCACCCCCGAACCGGGTGGGGACCGGGCGCAGGAGGTGAAGATCGCCCAGCAGATCCTGCAGTCGCTCCAGATCCGCAGCTTCGAGCCGCAGGTCACCTCGTGCCCCGGATGCGGACGGACCACCTCGACCTTCTTTCAGGAGATGGCGCAGGACATCCAGGGGTACCTGCGGGAGCAGATGCCCGCCTGGCGGGACCGGTATCCGGGGGTCGAAGACCTCTCGGTCGCGGTGATGGGCTGCGTGGTCAACGGCCCCGGGGAATCCCGGCACTCCGACATCGGGATCTCGCTCCCGGGCACCTTCGAGGAGCCGAAGGCCCCGGTCTACGTCGACGGAGAGCACTTCACCACCCTCAAGGGTGAGGGGCTGGTCGAGGAGTTCAAGGGGATCCTTCTCTCCTACGTCGAGCGCCGCTACGGAGACGGGGGCCCGACCGTCAGCTCCCCTGGGGACCCGGCCGAGCGTCAACCCGCCTGAGGTATTCCCAGATCGCTCGCGTGCGGAGCTCGTCGACCCCCTGATCGGGCATCGGGACCCGATAGATCTCGGTGAGCTGCTGCGCGATCGGGTCGACCCGGATCATCGAGTCGGGACGCATCACCATCGCCCGGTACCACTCGTACTCCCTGCGGGTCGTGATCCCGTTGAGTGCGGGTCCCACCACATCGGTGCCATCGACCCGATGGCA
>REBS01000027.1 GCA_007692605.1 Gemmatimonadales bacterium | reverse complement strand
AACACGATCGTCTTGAAGATCCAGCGGAGGAGAACCATCGGAGATCACCCACATTGAGAGGATCGGGGCCGCGCGACGCATTATTTCCTACGCCCCGCAGGCCGGTGGGGTTTCAGTCGCCGGGAAGGCGCCTTTGCGCTCCCCGGCGGCACATCGCAGATTCGGGGCAGGAGGGAGATCCGATGCCCGAGCGTTCCACACCGCCCTGTCACCCCGTCGCGGTTCCCGTCGAGTCCCGCGGGCCGGGTCGAGGGTCGTTGCGGCGCGAGGACGTGCGGCCGGGGCCGGGCCGGTTCGCTCCACTCGGGTTCGCCCTCCTGGCCGGCCCGGCGCTGGCACTCCTCGGGCCCCCGACGGCCTCCCTGGCCCAGACCCCCTCCGAACCCACCCGCTTCGTCTCGTTCTACTTCGAGAACGACACCTTTCTCGACACCGACCAGTCGTACACGAACGGGGTGCGGGTTAGCTGGGCCACTCGCCTGGGGCCCGACGCCGATCGCTGGTACCTGCCCTCGGACCGGCTGGAGCGGCGCTTCCGGAGAGATTGCGACTTCGATCCCACCCAGTGCTGGGAGTGGTGGGCCGGATGGCAGATGGGGCAGAGCATGTACACGCCGCAGGACCTGACCGACCCCGAGATCATCGACGACGACCGGCCCTACGGGGGCTGGCTCTACACCGGCCCCACCTTCACCGCCTCGCGCCCGGGCCAGCACACGCAGAAGGCGAGTGAGCACTCGCTGCAGCTCCTGATCGGGGTGCTCGGCGCCCCCTCGCTCGCCGCCGAGACCCAGACCTTCGTGCACGAGCACATCGCGACCGGCGCCGCGGAGCCCATGGGGTGGGATCACCAGGTCGCCACCGAGCCCACGCTCAACCTGTTATACAGCGGGCGTCAGCGGCAGGTCGAGGCCTTTCGGGGCGGGGGCGAGAGCCGGGTGCTCGACGTGATCGGCGAGTGGAGCGTTGCGGCCGGGAATGTCTTCACCTACGCGGGCGCCGGGGGCACGGTGCGGCTGGGATGGAACCTCGGCGAGGACTTCGGGGCCTCGCGCGTGGAGCCGGTGATCGCCATGGCCGGTCGGCAGCACACCCGCGAGGCCTACCTCTTCGGACGGATCGGCGCCCGTTACACCCTTCACAACGCCTTTCTGGACGGGGGCTGGCTCCGCCGCTCGCCCCATACCGTCGAGGGGGAGCCCGTGGTGGCCGACCTGGAGGTGGGCGCCACCCTGCGACTTCGCAGGATCGTGGGGAGTGTGCGCTGGGTCCGACGCACCCCCGAGTTCACCAGCCGCCTGATCTACCAGGAGTACGGGTCGATCAGCCTGACCTGGCTCCGGTAGGCGCGCGCCGTGGCCGGGGTCGCGATCGAGCGCATCGGGGTGACGGCCCTTCATGACGCCGGCTTTTTCGGAGAGGGCCAGCTCGTGGCGCTCTGCGACACCGGGCTCGATCTGGGCGATTCGGCCAACCTCCATCCGACCCTCTCGCACGCCCCGATCGAGGCGGTGAGCTACCGTCCCTCGCGCCGATGGGACGACCCCCACGGGCACGGCACCCACCTGGCGGGATGCCTGGTGGGTCGAGGCGACGGGCCCGAGGGCCCCTGGTCGGGGAGTGCGCCGGGCGCCGGCCTCTACCTGCAGTCGACCTACCGGAGCCACAGCCAGCCCTTCGGGAACCGACCCCCGCGGATCGAGGGACTCCTCCGGACGGCGTGGGCGGCGGGGGCCCGGATCCACGCGCACGGCTGGGCCGAGCGCTCCGGGGGTGGAGTCTACTCGATGGCCGCCCGCGAGATCGACCGGGTCGCCGCGGAGCTCCCCGAGCTGCTGATCGTGGTGGCGGTCGGCAACGAAGGACGCTACGCCGGCCCCGGGGACGGCCCGGCCCCCGGAACCCTCCGCTCGCCCTCGACGGCCCGCAATGCGCTGTGCGTCGGGGCCGGCAAGAACCACCGGCCGGAGCACTCCCGCCCCTTCCGGGAATTCTTCGAGGCCCGTCAGGGGGGCTCGGGCCACGCGGTGATCCACACCCTTCCGCCCCCCCTGCTCGACGATGGATGGTCGCTCGGCCCCGACGCCGTGGCTCCCTTCAGCGGACGGGGCCCGACGCAGGACGGGCGGATCAAGCCGGACCTGATCGCCCCCGGGACCGCGCTGCTGGCGAGCCGCAGTCGTCACCCCTCTTGCATCTTTCCGACCGAGTGGGGAGCCTCGTCGGATCCCCACCTGGCCCTCCTGGGAGGCACGAGCGGGGCGGTTCCCCTGGTGGCGGGGGCCGCGGCGATCGCGCGCCAGGTGCTGATCGACGAGATGGGGGTGTCCGCCCCGAGCTCGGCGCTCCTTCGAGCGGTACTGCTCAATGGCGCCGACCTGCTCCATGGCGCCCGGGTGCCGAACTGGAACCAGGGCTGGGGGCGGCTGAACCTGGCGGGTTCGCTCGCGCGGGCTCCGGACCGTTCGCTGCGGGTTTTCGAAGAGGAGCTCCGCGAGGGGGATCGGTTCCGGATCGACCTCCCCATGAGAGACGACGGTGGGCCCGCACGAATCACCCTGGCCTGGACCGACCCGCCGGGCGAGCGCCTGATGTCGGATCTGGACCTGGAGGTGCGTGGGGACGACGGCGTGCTTCGGGGCAATCAGCCGGCCGGAGACGCCGAGTTCGATCGGCGGAATCCACAGGAGCGGGTGATCGTGGATCGACCGGGCCGCGAGCTCGAGGTCGTCGTTCGGGCCCATCGACTCGACGCCGGGCCCCAGCGGTTCGCGCTCGCGGTCGCCGGACCGCTGGCCTGATTCGCGGTGGATGTCGGGGGTAGGGTGCCGGGGCTGCCGACGCGGGACCACGAACGGTGGACGGTGGACGGTGGAGCCGCTCAGAGGATCCGTTTGCCGAGGGCGCTTTCGATCAGGCCGATGCCCACCTTGGCGGTGCGGTTTCCGGCATCGAGGACCGGGTTGAGTTCGACCAGTTCGAACCCCCTGAGCCCACCGGAGCGCGAGAGTTTTTCGCAGATCAGGTGCGCCTCGCGGTAGGTGATCCCACCGGCCACCGGGGTCCCCACGCCGGGCGCGACCATGGGGTCGATCACGTCGAGGTCGAAGGAGACGTGAAAGCCCGCCGTTCCCTTCGAAGCCCGGTCGATCGCCTCGTTCACGCACGCCGTGAGCCCGCGCTCGTCGATCTCGGAGATGGTGAAGACGCGGATTCCGGCTTCGCGGACGGCTTCGCGCTCCTTGTCGTCGATCTGACGGGCGCCGAGCACCGAGACGTGCCGGGGGTCGAAGGCCGGACGATGGGCCGAAAGCCCGAGGAGCTCCTCGGGGCCCGAGCCGGTCAGGACGGCCATGCTCATTCCGTGAATGTTGCCCGAAGGGCTGGTCGCGGGCGTGTTCATGTCGGTGTGGGCATCGACCCAGATCAGCCCGAGCGACTCGTCGCGGGCGTGGTAATGATCGGCCATGGCGGCGCCGGTGCCCATGGTGAGCGAGTGGTCGCCACCCAGGACGAGGGGAAAGCCCCCGTCCTGGAGCGCGCTGCGAACCAGCTCGGAGGCCTCACGGCAGACCTCGGTGATCTCGGAGAGGTAGCGGGCGCTGCCTTCTCCGATCGAGGCGACCTCGGGGCCCGATGCGGTGACCGTCCCGACCTCGCGGACCGGGTAGCCGAGCGCCTCGATGGCCTCGGTCAGCCCGGCAATACGCAGCGCCGAGGGGCCCATGTCGACGCCACGGCGCCCGGCCCCCAGGTCCATGCTCACCGAGATCAGGGCCACGGGATCACGCGTCTGCTGGTCGGTATTCACACTTCGTCTCCTCGATTGAGTCGGCGCTGCTCCTCGCGTCGCAGCCGTTGGTCTTCCTTGCGGCGGCGGCGAGCCTGGCGGGGGCTCTCGCCCGCGTAGCGACAGGTCACGTCGACGCCTCCCAGAAATGCGAAGCCCGAGATCCGGATCACGGGGGCGTCGGGCTCGGCGGACTCGTAGATGTCCACATCCTCGTCGAAGCCACCGAGGAGGGCGAACCCGTCGGTTTCGACCCGCACCCCTGGAGGCACCACCACGTCGACCCCGCCCATGCAGGCCATGACCACCACGCGGGTCTCGCCCGGGGGGAGCTGGGCTTCGCGAAAATCGAGCTCGACCCCGCCCATCATCGCCAACCCCAGGATCCGGCGGGCGGGGATCCACCCCCCTTTGCGCACCCGTCCGCTGAAGATGGCGATCTCGGTCTGCCGCTCGGGAACGGGGATCCCCGGATCCAGCGCGATCCAGCTGCGGGGGTTCTCGGGAGAGGCCATTCGGGCCACCCCGGTCCCGCCGGCCTCCCCGCCGGTTCGGGGGTCGGCCGGGACCCCGGACGCTCCGTCGCTCTCGGAACCGGTCAGGGCGGGAAGCCCGGAGAGGACCTCGCGCAGCTCCGCCCGGGTGCGGGCGCGGTGCGCTCGATCCACCCGCCGTTCGAACTCGTCCATCGCCAGATGGTCGCGGGCATAGTGGTCGCACAGGGCCTCGACCACCCGGTCCCGCTCGAGGGGGGAATCGGGTTGTTCGGGTCCGTCGGCGGTGTGTTCAGTCATTCTCGTCTCTCACTCCTGGCTCGACCGTGGCTTCGGGGCGACTCCAGACCAGAGCGCCCGCGGTGAAGGTCATGGCCACCTCGCTTTCGCGCAGCCCCTCTCCGGGCTCCCCGGTGAAGGGCGAGGGCTCGAGGATGACCAGGTCGGCCCACTTCCCCTCCTCGAGGGTCCCGGTGCTCCGACCCCAAGGTCCGGCGAGCGCGCCCCCCAGGGTATGGGCCCGCAGGGCGTCGTCG